>JBGAID010000133.1:0-24231 GCA_044225865.1 Polyangiaceae bacterium
CCCGGCCTCGGAGTCGTACGCGGCCGGCGTCGAGGCGAGGGCGAGCTGCGCGATCCCGACCCGCCCCGGCCGCGCCCGCGCGAGGGCGGTGAGGGCGCGCGCGTGCCGATCGATCATCTTGTCTACGGCGGCGTACGCGGCGGAGCCGCGCGGGGTGATCGAGCTCGAGCCCCCGCGCTCGGAGGCGAGGACGCGCACCATCGCGAACGCGGTGTGGGTCCGCTCCACGAGCGAGACGAGCTTCTCGTAGCGCGGGTACCACTCGAAGAAGCCCAGCCGGCCGCGCGCGTCGCGGGCCGACGCGGGGGCGAGGGCGGGCGCGAGGAGGAACGCGAAGCCGAGATCGCGCGCGCGATCGAAGCTGGGCGGCGCGACCCTCCCGCACCCGACCCGCGCCGGATCGCCGAAGGTGCGGTCGATGGCGGGCCGGAGCTCCGCGGGGGCGGCGGCGATGATCCGCTCGCGGCGCGGCTCGAACGCCCGCTCTCCGAACCGCGCCGCGCGCACGCGAAGCAGATCGTAATAGGGCGTCTCCGTTTCCGCCGGTGGAGGCGGCTCTCCCGTTGGCCGCGTCGTCTCCGCGAAGAGGGGCTCTTGGGCGCCGAGGGAGAGCAGATCGAGCGCGACCGAAGCGCGGAGCGCGGCGACATCGAACGGGTCCTCCGATCGGACGAGGGCCTCGAGGGCGTCGACCCGCTCGCTCGCGGACACGAAATCGAGCGCTCCCGCCAGGGCGAGGGCGGCGCGCAGCTCCCGCTCGATGGCGAGGTCGCGCGCGAGGGGGCGCGGGCTCGGATCGGTCGTGACGGGAACGAGCCCGGCCATCCACGGCGCGAGCGGGTCGCGCCCGAACGCACGCACGAGGGATCCATCCCGCCGCGCGACCGCGAGGAGCTCGAGGCCGGCGACCTCCGCGACGGCGGCGTAGAGGAGGGGAGCGCGCCCCGCTCGCTCCGACTCGAGCGGCGGCAGCGCGAAGCGCGGGAGATCCGGCTCGACGCCGGGATCCGAGGCGCCCGCCTCGATCGCGAGGGCAGCCACGAGCCCTCCCTTCGCCTTCGCGTCGGCGGCCGCCTTGGAAGCCGCTTCGAGCGCGCGGCCGAGCCCGTCGCCCGGGCGCTTTGCGGCGCGCGCCCTCGCGTAGCCGGCGACGAGCGCGGAGGCGTCGTCGCCGCGGGAGAGGGCGGCCTCGATCTCGTCCTCGCACGCGGCCAGGGCCTCCGCTCGACACGAAGCCGGCTCCCCCTTCGACGGTCGGGCGGGGCCGACCGCGGCGTGGCAGGCGGCGAAGGCGATCACGACGAGCGTGAGGGCGAGCCAGCGAGCGACCTCATTCATGCGCGGCCAAGGATAGTGGGGTGAGGAGCGGGGGGTCGTCGGAAGGGAGGTATTGCGGGGAACAGTAAAAATCTCTCAGAGATCCGTGCGAAAAGAGCGTTTGCATCGGCCCTCGAATCCCTGCTAGCCCTTTCGGTGGTGAAGAGGCTCGCGCTCGCTTTCGCGCTCGGCGTCTCGGCCTGCAGCGTCAAAGACGAAAAGGGCGATTACTTCGGCACGACCGAGCGGTTCGGCAAGGACGAGCACACGTTCTACGTGAACAACCTCGGCGAGCCCGAGTACGTCGACCCGGGGATGGCCCACGACTCGACGAGCTCGAAGCTCATCTATCACTTGTTCGAAGGGCTCGCCCAGTACGGTCCGGACGCGGAGGCCGTCCCCGGGGTGGCGGAGCGGTACGACAAGACGGACGACAATCAGTATTTTCGGTTCCACCTCCGCGACGACGCGCGCTGGAACGACGGGCAGCCGGTCACCGCCCACGACTTCGAATATGCGTGGAAGCGCGTCCTCGATCCGAAGACGGCCTCTCAGTCGTCGACCAATCTCTATTTCGTGAAGAACGGGGAGCTGTTCAATCAGGGCAAGCTCCTCGTCGCCCGGGAAACGGCCGACGTGAAGGACGGCCCCGACGCCTCCGCGAAGCTCGCCGCCACCCTCCAGAAGGGGGACGTCGCGTTCGTCGTGACCGCGTCACCGGTGAGCGTGGCGACGGCCATCCCCGCCCTCACCGAGCTGCCGGCGGGGGTGGAGTCGCTCGGGTACGACGCGCCGAACCCCAAGAAGAAGCTCCCCGAGAAGCTCACCTTGGTCTACGCGAAGGAGTCGAAGGCCATCGACCCGGACGCGGGCAGAGCCTTGCCGAAGGGGGACTACGACGTCGTGCGGATGGTCGCGCCCACCGTCTGCAACGGGGACAAGACGTACTACTTCGAGGTCGTCGCGAAGGACGGGTCGGGCCGCCGCGGGATCCTGCCGGGCTGCATGCTCGAGCCGTCCGAGGCGGCCGAGAAGAAGCTCCTCGTCGCGCGCTGGACGGCGCTGCCTTCGTTCGACCCCAAGAAGCGCATCGAGGCCTCGGAGGAGGTGAAGCCGATCGGCTTCGTCGACGCGGCCGCCCTCGCCCCCGACACGTCCGTCCTCGGGGTCCGCGCCACCGACGACCACACCCTCGAGGTCGAGACGGAGTACCCGGCCCCGTTCATGCTCGACGTGATCTGTCAGGCGACGAGCTACCCAGTTCGCCGCGACGTCGTCGAGAAGTTCAAGGCCCAGGGCGAGCCGGACATGTGGACGCGCCCCGAGAACATCGTCACCAACGGCCCCTATGAGGTCGACGCGTGGCGCTTCCGCTACGAGATCCGGATGCGGCGCAACCCGAAGCACCGGTACTTCGACAAGCTGAAGATCCACGACATCGTCTGGATGGCGGTCGAGTCGAACGTCGCGGCGATGAACCTCTACAAAGCGGGTGAGCTCGACTACTCCGGAGACAATGGGACGATCCCGCCTCCTTATCGTCCGGTGTTGAAGTCCCGGAAAGACTTCGAGCGCGTCGACTATTTGGCGACGTATTGGTACGAGCTCAACACGAAGGTGCCGCCCCTCGACGACGCCAATGTCCGTCGCGCCCTGAACCTGGCAATCGACAAGAAGGAGCTGGCGGAGAAGGTGACCCGGGGCGGGGAGACGCCGGCTACCCACTTCGTCCCGAACTTCACCGGCAGCGGCTATTCGAGGGAGGTCGAGCGAGCGCGCCAGTCGCCCGAGGGCGATCCGTTCGACAGCGACCTCTACTCGTACAATCCTGCCCTCGCCCGCGAGCTGCTCGGCAAAGCGGGGTTCCAGGTCGAGACGGTCGGGGACGGCTACATGGCCAAGGGGATGCCGCCGATCGAGCTCCTCTACAACACGAACGAGGGCCACAAGGCGATCGCGATCGCCATTCAAGCCAATTGGAAGAAGAACCTCGGCATCAGCGTGCAGCTCCGGAACGAGGAGTGGGGCGTGATGCTCAAGAACGTCCGCGACAGGAATTTCCAAGTCGTGCGCTTCGGCTGGATTGGCGACTACGACCATCCTCAGACGTGGATGGACACCTTCATGGCGAAGAGCCCCAACAATCGCACCGGCTGGTCGAGCGCGGCCTTCGAGGCCCTCATCGACAAAGCCCGCAAGACGGCCGACGTCGAGGCGAGCATGAAGCTCTACCGGGAGGCGGAGAAGATCCTCGCCGACGAGGTCCCGAAGATCCCTCTCTATTTCTACTCGAAGACGACGCTCGTGAAGCCGTACGTCAAAGGACATCACTTCAACCGTCGCAACGAGCAGCTCGTGCAGTGGATGTGGATCGACCCGGATTGGAAGAAGCACGGCGCGGACGACCCGCCCGCCTTCGAGCCACCTCGCTTCGATCCGCCGGGGAGCTATTGAGTGGGCGCCTTCATCGTCCGCCGGCTGTTGACGATCATCCCGACGCTCTTCCTCGTCGCGACGCTCGTCTTCGTCTTGGTCCGGCTCGCCCCCGGCGGCCCGTTCGACAGCGATCGGGCCGTCCCCGCCGAGGTGAAGAAGGCGATCGAGGACCAGTACCACCTCAACGATCCCATCTCGAGCCAATACAAAGACTGGCTCGCGATGATCGTCACGAAGGGGTCGCTGGGGCCGAGCATGAAGTACCACAATCGCACCGTCGAGGAGCTGATCGGCATGACGCTCCCGGTGTCGATGCAGCTCGGCCTGATGGCGATGCTCGTGGCGCTCGCGATCGGCGTCCCCCTCGGCGTGCTCGGCGCGGTGCGACAGAACACCTGGAAGGACTCGCTCGCGATGGCGTCGGCGATGCTCGGGATCAGCATCCCGAGGTTCGTGCTCGCGCCGCTGCTCGTCCTCGTCTTCTCGCTGAAGCTCTATTGGCTCCCGGTCGCGCGGTGGGAGACGTGGCGGCACGCGGTCATGCCCGTCTTCTGCGCGGCCCTGCCGTTCTCCGCCTACATCGCCCGGCTCGCGCGAGCGGGGATGCTGGAGGTGGTCCGCTCCGACTTCGTCCGCACCGCGCGCGCGAAGGGGCTCAGCGAGCGGGTGATCATCCTCCGGCACGCCTTCAAGGGAGGCATGCTCCCCGTCGTCAGCTTCATCGGGCCCGGCTTCTCCGCGCTCCTCGTGGGGTCGCTCGTCGTCGAGAAGATCTTCGACATCCCCGGGATGGGCCGGTACCTGGTCGAGGGCGTCCTCAACCACGACTACAACCTCACCGCCGGGATCGCCCTCGTGTACGGGACGCTCCTCATGGTGTCGAACGCGGTCGTCGACATCGTCTACAAGTTCTTGGATCCGCGCGTGGAGCTCGACCGGTGAGCGAGGAGAACCCCAACCCGGTCGCGAGCGCGTCCTTTCACGACCCCGAGCACCCGGAGCCGGAGTCGGAGCACAGCGTCGCCGACCGCGCCGAGCACGGGTCGAGCCTGTGGGCGGACGCGTGGCGCCGGCTCGCGAAGAACCGGGTCGCGGTGGTGGCGGGCGTCATCCTCCTGCTGCTCGCGATCTTGTGCACGCTGCACCCGATGTTCAGCAAGTACGCCTACGACCAGTCCGACCTCAAGACGGGGGCGACCCCGCCCTCGTGGGCGCACTGGTTCGGCACCGACGATCACGGGCGAGATCTGCTCGCGCGGGTCACGTTCGGGGGGCGCGTCTCCCTCGCCGTCGGCGTCGTCGCGACCACGGTGAGCTTCTTCATCGGGGTGAGCTGGGGCGGCATCGCCGGCTACTTCGGGGGCCGCATCGACGCGGTGATGATGCGCATCGTCGACGTGCTCTACACGCTGCCGCTGCTCGTCTTCGTGATCCTTTTGACCGCGTTCTTCGCGAACCCGGACACCGTCTTTTACGAGTGGTTCGTCCGCCTGCTCGGCGTCTTCACGAAGAACGCGAAGGACCCTTCGTACCTGCCGCTCTTCAAGATCTTCTTCGTCTTCGCCGCCCTCGGGTCGATGAGCTGGCTGACGATGGCTCGCATCGTCCGCGGTCAGGTGATCTCGCTCCGCGGTCAGCTGTTCGTGGAGGCGGCGCGGAGCGTGGGGGTGAGCGACTTCCGGCTCATCTTCCGCCACCTCATCCCGAACGCGCTCGGGCCCATCATCGTCTACACGACGCTGACGATCCCCGAGATCATGCTGACGGAGGCGTTTCTCTCGTTCCTCGGCCTCGGGACGGAGGAGCCCCTCTCGAGCTGGGGCCAGCTCGTCTCCGACGGGGTCGAAGCCCTCGATCTCTATCCGTGGCTCACCGTGTTCCCCGGTGCCATGCTCGCCCTCACCCTGTTCTGCTTCAACTTCCTCGGCGACGGGCTGCGCGACGCGCTCGATCCTCGCATTCGAAAGGACTGAGGGAAGCGTGCCCCACCTCCTCGAGGTTCGCGGCCTCAAGACCCACTTCTTCACCGAGGAGGGCGTGGTCAAAGCGGTCGACGGGGTCGACTATCACGTCGACCGCGGCGAGGTGCTCGGCATCGTCGGGGAGAGCGGCTCGGGGAAGAGCGTCTCGAGCCTCTCCACGATGCGGCTCGTGCCCGACCCGCCGGGGCGGATCGTCGCGGGGGAGATCCTCCTCTCGATGCGGGGCGGTGAGCCGGTCGATCTCGTGAAGCTCGACGAGCGCGCGATGCAGAAGATCCGCGGTGACCGGGTGGCGATGATCTTCCAGGACCCGATGACCTCGCTCAACCCGTACCTCCGGATCAGCCGGCAGCTCACGGAGGTGCTGGAGCTCCACAAGGGGATGAGCCCGAAGGAGGCGCGCGAGAAGGGCATCGAGATGCTGAAGTCGGTCGGCATCCCGGATCCGGCGCGGCGCTTCGACGACCATCCTCATCAGCTCTCGGGCGGGATGCGGCAGCGGGTGATGATCGCGATGGCGCTGCTCTGCGATCCGGAGCTGCTCATCGCGGACGAGCCGACGACCGCCCTCGACGTGACCATCCAGGCTCAGATCCTCGAGCTCATCGGGGAGCGCCGCGATGTCTCCAAGCTCGGGGTGGTCCTGATCACCCACGACCTCGGCGTCGTCGCGCGGCTCGCGGACCGGGTGATGGTGATGTACGCGGGCCGGGTCGTCGAGCAGGGCCCGAGCGAGTCGATCTTCCAGGACCCGCGCCACCCCTACACGGTCGGGCTCGCCCGCTCGATCCCTCGCCTCGACGACGACCGATCCCGGCGGCTGTTGCCGATCCGCGGCATGCCGCCGTCGCTCGCGAAGCTGCCGACGGGCTGTCCGTTCCGGGAGCGGTGCGATCACGCGAAGGCGGTCTGCGCCGATCGATTCCCGTCGTCGCGCACGGTGCCCAACGTGCCGATCGAGCGCCTCGCGAGCCGCGCCCCCGCCGAGATCGCCGATCACGTCGTCTTCTGTCACGAAGAGGACGCGGAGAAGATCCGGAGAGAACCATGACCGCCACCGGATCGCTGCTCGACGTCACGGATCTGAAGGTGCACTTCCCGGTGCGCCGCGGCGTCCTCATGCGGACGGTCGGGGCGGTGAAGGCGGTGGACGGCGTGTCCTTCTCGGTCGCGAAGGGAGAGACCCTCGGCCTCGTCGGGGAGAGCGGCTGCGGCAAGTCGACGACCGCGCGCGCGATCCTGCGCCTCATCCCCGCGACGGGCGGGAGCGCGAAGCTCGAGGGCACGGAGCTCCTCTCCCTCTCCGGCCGGCGCCTGCGCGCGAAGCGGCGCGACATGCAGATGGTGTTTCAGGATCCCTACGCGAGCCTGAACCCGCGCATGACCGTGTTCGATACCCTCGCCGAGCCGCTCTTGATCCACGGGGTCGAGAAGCGCGGCGCGGGGCTGGAGGACCGGGTGCGCAAGCTCATGCGCCAGGTGGGCCTCTCCCCGGCGTACATGCGGCGCTACCCCCACGAGTTCTCCGGCGGTCAGCGTCAGCGCATCGGGATCGCCCGCGCCGTCGCCCTCAAGCCCAAGCTCGTCCTCCTCGACGAGCCCGTCAGCGCCCTCGACGTGAGCATCCAGGCGCAGATCATCAACCTGCTCGTCGACCTCCAGAAGGAGCTCGGCCTCACCTACGTGTTCGTGGCCCACGACCTCGCGGTGGTGCGGCACGTGTGCAGCTCGATCGCGGTCATGTACCTCGGCCGGATCGTGGAGCGGGCGACGAGCCCGGTCTTGTTCATGTCTCCGAAGCACCCCTACACCCAGGCGCTCCTCTCCGCGATCCCGGTGCCGGATCCGGTCGTGGAGCGAAAGCGCAAGCGCCTCGTGCTCACGGGCGAGGTGCCGAGCCCGCTGCATCCTCCCCCCGGATGCCACTTCCACACGCGCTGTCCGATCGCCTTCGAGCGCTGCAAGAAGGAGGTGCCGCGCCTCCGCGAGGCCGGAAACGGGCACCTCGTCGCTTGTCACGCCGTCGAAGAGCGCGCCGGCCTCGCCCCGGATCTGCTCGGCGGCGGCGACGCGCTCGGGGCGTGAGGCTCCAATTCACCGATCGAGAGCCGCGCGCGCTCATTCAGTTGCAGTACCCGCCCGACCCGGGCGACCCGCACTTCTCGATGCCGCTCATGACGAACGAGGCCTCCGTCGCGGTGGCGTCGATCTCGTTTCGATACTCCGTCGCCATCGCGGTCGGGCCCCGACCATCCTTGCCTGGCGCGATGCGCGCAGAGAGAAACAGCCTCGTCCCCGAGGGCCCGAGCTTCGATCGATCGCCCCGCAGCTCGTACTCGATCGGGAACGTCACTGGGCCCTCGGCGAGGGCGGTGGTCTCGGCGAGGGCGAGCGGGGCGGCGGCGTCCGCGCCCTTGTTGGTCCGCAGCTCGATCGAGAGGGTCGCGCCCCTGCCCGCGACGAGGTCGTCGTTCTGCGTCGTCGGGATCTTCTCGCGGGTGATCGTTCCGCGAAGGATCACGTCTCCTTTGCCGAGCACGACCTTCGTCAACGGGGCGGGGGCGGTCGCGGTGCCGGAGGTAGAGGCGGACGGCGAGCCCGCGGCGGCCGTGGGCTTGGCTCCGGGCTGAGGCGGCTCCGCCGTCACGGTCGCGGCCGGGCTCGAAGCTTGGCCGGGCGTGGCGCGCTCACATCCCGAGAGCGCGGCGAGGACGAGCGAGAGAGAGAAGAGCACCGAGGAACGAAATCGAATTGGGTTGGACACGATCCCAGGTTGCATCCAAACGGGCGAACGTGACGAGCGTGGTGGAAGAGATCTTCGAGAAAAGGCCGAGATCCCAAGGAGGATCGAGGACGAACGCCGACGGGCCGGCTCCTCTTCCCGGCGGTCGGTCTCGCGAGTTGCCCGCGCGGCGAGAGACAGCTAACAACGCCGGCATGATGGCCGCGCGTTCGTCGAAGCCGCCCTCGCTCTCGTGGCTCGCTCGGGTGGGCGCCGGGGGCGCCGTCGCCTTGGCGCTGGTCGGGCTGGGGTGCACGCCGCCGCGCCGGCAGCCGATGATGCCTCCCCCCATGATGCAGCCCGCGCCCGCGCTGGATCCGGGGACGGCGATGATCCTCGAGCGCTGCGATCGAGCGCTGCGCGCGATCGAGCCGGCCATCGCGGAGCCTCACGCCCAGGCGTTCGCGTCGATGGCCAGGGAGCGGCTCGCGCTCTCGCAGAAGGCCCGCGAGGTCGAGCAGGCTTTCGGGGCGGTGGAAGCTCGGATCCACAAGGCGCGCGCGGCCCTGCGGGCCCTCTCCCGCTCCGAGCACGAGCAAGCCCTCATCGCAGGGGCCATCGTGGATCTCGACGAGGGCAAGCCGGTCGCGGGCTCGTTGCCGTCGCGCATCCAGACCAACGAGGCGTTCCGGGATCTCGTGGAGGCCTCTCAGCAGCTGCGCGATCGACGGGCGGAGCGGGCGCGCGTCCAAGCGCAGATCGACGCGCTCGACGAGACGTTCGCGTCCATGCTCTCGGGGCCCGCCGCTTCTCCTGGCGAGCCCCCGCACGGCAGCCCATACCCGGCGAGCCGGCCCGAGATCGGGTACTGAGGGTGAGCGATCGGAGCGGGTATCCCGCGCGGGCGCTGCTCTTCGATCTCGACGGTCTCCTCGTCGACTCCGAGACGGTGTGGGCGCGCGCGGAGCGAGCGATCATGGTCGCGCGATCGTCGAGCTGGACGGACGAAGACGCGATCGCGTGTCGCGGGACGGGGATCCCCGAGACGGCGCGGCGCATGGCGGAGCGCTCCGGGCGGCCCTTCGACCCGGCGCGGGATCCGGAGGAGCTCGTCGACATGTTCCTGAGCCTCGCCCCCACCATCGTCCTTCAACCCGGGGCGCGGGAGCTCGTGGTCGAGGCGCGGGAGATCGGGGCGCGGCTCGCCGTCGCCTCGTCATCCCCGCGTCGCGTCGTCTCGACCGTGCTCGGTGCGGTCGGTATCGGAGCGGCCTTCGACGACGTGATCACGGGCGACGACGTGGAGCGGAAGAAGCCGGCCCCCGACATCTTCCACCTCGCGGCGGAGCGCCTCGGCGCCGCGCCCGGGGCGTGCGTCGTCTTCGAGGACTCGTTCCCGGGCGTGCTCGCCGGCAAGGCGGCGGGGATGTTCGTGGTGGCGGTGCCCGAGGTCGATCGAGGACGCTTCGAAGGCGTGGCGGACGCAGTGGTGGCGAGCCTCTTCGAGGCCCGCCGGTGCATCGCGCTCACTCCGTTCGAAGGATGAGGTGAAACCCGAACGGCGTCTCCACGACGTCGCTCATGTCTCCGCGCGACAGATCGAAGGCCGCGTCTTCGAATGCCTCGTCCACCGCGCCGTGCTCGATGTCTCCCAACGAGCCGGCGCGCGTCGCCGCCCCGTCCTCGTCGCTGTATGTCTTCACCGCGTCGTCGAAGGGCATCCCCGAAACGATCTTGTCGCGCGCCTCGGCCGCGCGCAGGCAGGCCTCCCCGCGCGAGCGGGTCACCCCGTCCTTGGGTCGCTTCGACGCAGCGTGCTTCACGAGGACGTGGCTCACGCGGATCTTGTCCGGCCGCGCGGAGCCGGCCTTGGGCCGCTTGTTCGCGTTCGCGATGCACTTCGACGCCGCGTCGTCGGCGGTCGCGGAGGCGGTGGAGGTGGCGCCCGCGCCGACGTCGGCGGTCGGGGCCGATGCGCACCCCGACGTCCCGACGAAGGCGAGCGCGAGCGCGAGCGCGCGCGGTCTCATCGGTATTTCTCCATCGTCTCGTCGCGCCACGCGATGACCCGAGGGAACGCGGCCGCGAGCTCGGGCTCCGTCCAGGCGACGCGGGCGTTCTCCTTGAGGGGCTGGCGCGGGTGGGGCTTGACCATCCCGAGCGCGGCCGCGAACGCGAGATCGGCGAAGGTGAACGCGTCTCCAACGAGGTGCGGATGATGGGCGAGGCGCGCGTCTGCCGTCTCCATCACCCCCGCGACGACCGCCTGCGCCTCCGCCTGGGTCATCGAGCCGGTGTGGTGCTTGACGACGATGAACCGCGCCGCCGCTCGGGCCACCGGCAACAAGGTCGAGCCGAGCTTCGAGAGGGGAGGGGGGATCGAGTCCACGAGGGCGGCCGGGCTCGCCAGCAGCCGCTCCATCAAGCGGGTTCTCCCGGCGCCGAGCATCCGCTCCACTCGCTCGTTCCAAGCGACGATCTCGGCCTCGTAGGCCGCGGGGAAGAGGGGCGTCGCGTGGGTGCGGTGCTCCTCGGCGTAGCGGGCGATGGCGAGCGAATCGCGGAGGACGCGCGCGCCGTCGACGAGCATCGGCACCGTCGCTTTCTTCCGTGGCTGCCGGCTCGCGATGCGCAGCACCGGCTCGTAGAGCATCGGGACGTGGACGACGCTCTTGTACGTGACGCCGTGGTGGTCGAGGGCCCATCGGGCCTTCTCGCTGTAGGGCGACTCCGGCAGGTGATAGAGCGTCGGCGGCATCTCGGCGTGATTACCGCTCGTGCGCGCGCATCGCAAGCGCTGCCCGCGGTGGCGCGAGGGCGAGCCGCCCGCGCGCCACCGTCCCCTCGGTCAGCGGGTCGGCAGGGCCTGCACCGCCTGAGCGACGCCGGCGTCACCCATGACCTGCGTCGGCACTTTGTACTTGGCGATCGAGAGCAGCGCCTTGAGCCCGTAGGCGACGAAGAACAGGAGCAGGAAGCCGAGCACGAGGCCGAGGGGGGCCGGCAGCAGGGCGAGCGGCCAGTTGTACGAGCCCGTCGTCGCCTTCTTGGTGAGCACCTCCGTGAGCTTGCCGACGGCGAGGAGGGTGATGATCGGCAAGATCATGCACCACGCGAGGGCGAGGGGGCGCCACTTGAAGAACGGCGTGAACGTCTTGGCGGGGACCTTGTTGTTGAGGATCGCGCGGAGGATCGCCTGGATCTTCCCGAGGAACAGCGTCCCGGAGGCGACGATCACGACGACGGCGAGGACGATGAAGAGGAGTACGCCGAGCAGCGCGATGTAGATGTACGCCTTCGAGGCCTGGTGCTGGGTGAACACGTACTCGAGCGTGGAGAGGAGCTGGAGGATGAACGTGCTCATCGCGGGGATCGCCACCGCGGTCAGGGCGAAGGCGGTGACGAAGGTGATCACGAACAGGACGGCGATCGTCCCAAGGGTGGCGAGGATCTCGTTGAAGACCCGTCGCATGACGAGCGACAACACGTCGGTGGCCTTGATCTCACCGCGCATCGCTCGCTCGGGGGCCTTCAGCACGTCCTTGATCAGATCCTTGATCGACACGAAGAAGAGGACGACGGCGAGGGCGGTGAGCACGATGGGCACGTAGCCCATGATCGACTTGACCCCGGAGAGCGTGTCCGCGATCGACTTGAAGACCTGGACGTCCGACTTGAACTGAGCGGCGTTCTCGAGCACGGCGACCCCGAGGTCGTCCTGCTTGCCCGTCATGACCTGCTGGAGCGGGACGAGGAGCAGGCCCGGCGTCGCGGCCACCGCCTCGAGGTGCTCGTCGACGGCGTCGAACGTCGCGTCCTGGAGCACCACCTGGGGGTTGGTCTGCTCCGCGGTCGCGCTCTGGGCCGTCCTCATCCCGAAGAGAACCCCGGTCAAGAGGACGAGGGCGAGCACGAGCGAGCCGGCGGCGAGGGCGCTGTATGCGAAGAGCTTCCCGAGCTGGCCGGGGTACTTCTTCTGCTGGGTGAACGGGAGGAGCATGACGAGGAAGCCGCTCAAGCTGAGCCAGAGCAGGATGGTCGTGACCTTCCCGATCCGCTGCTCGTTCTTGGCGTTCATCTTCTCGACCGTCTTCTTGTGCGTCTTCTCCTTCACCTCCGCGAGCTTCTTGCGGAGCACCGGCATGTAGAGGGCGGCGATCTTGTCCATCGAGGAAGGGTCGAGCCCTTCGAGCGCTCCCGCCTGCTTCTCGAGCTGATCGAGCGCTCCCTTCGTCACGCCGCGATCCATGTCGAGCTCGCCGACCTCGGCGGGGGTGACCTCGCGCAGCGCCTCGATGTCCTTCTCGTCGAGGCCGGGCATCCCTTCGAATGTGTTCGTCGGCAGCTCGTAGTCCTTGCCGTCGACGCCGAGGCCTTCGGCCGGATCCTTCGTCGCCTCGCCGACCTCGTAGCCGAGCTTCTGCGCGTCCTCGATGGAGTAATCGTCGGAGCCGGGGGGCTCGTCGGCGGGCTTCTCTCCTTCCGCGGGAGGCTCGGCCGCCTCGTTCGCGTGCTCGGCGGGCGGAGCGCCCTCCGGGTGCTCCGCGCCCGCGGGGTGGTCCCCCGCAGGATGATCCCCGGCGGCGGGCTCACCGCTCGGCGCGGGGGCGGGCTCACCGCTCGGCGCGGGGGCGGGCTCACCGCTCGGTGCGGGCTCTGCGCTGGGCGCTTGAGGAGGGGCGGTCGGCTCGGCCGACGGCGCGTCGGGAGGAGCTTCGGGCGCTCCGTCCTGGGCACGTGCTTCGAGCGAAAGCGCCAACGACGAGAGCAGTGAAAGGCATCCTATGACGGCGTATCGGCCGATTGATCCCATGAGGCGCGATGCTACACACCGAGGCGCAATGCGCCAGCGGTGCGCAGCCCTCACTGGGCTTAAAAAGTCTGATCCTTACGGCTGACCGTCGCGACGCGGGCGCCGCCTCTCACGGCCTGGTCGCTCCACCACTTTCCAGAGCGCGACGAGCGCGGCGATGATTGCCAGGACCGCGGCCGCGATCGCGACGACGAGTCGGCGGCGACGTCCGGCTCGGTCCTCGGTCGCGGCCGGCGCCGGCTGCTCGTAAGCGAGGGTCGCGGGGATCGGCGTGATGCGGCCTTCGGCGTCGGGGTCGGCCTCGACGAGGGGCGGGGGCGGCGCGGGCGGCGGCGCGGGCGGCGGCCCGAACACGGGGGCAGGGGGAGCGGGGCCGAGGACCGGCTTCGGCTTCGTCCTGACGACGGGCGCGGCCGCCACGGCGGGGACGCCGCCGGGGGGCGTGAAGCTCATCGCCGTCACCGCGAGCGCGTCGACCGGCAGCTCACCACGCTCCGCGACGGGCCGCGCTTCGCGAGGCACCTCCATCACCTCGGTGCCGCCCGCGGAGACGACGACGCCTCCGCGCTTCGCGACCTCGATCTCCGGCTCGCTGAGGGGCCGAGTCCTCCCCGAAGCGACCGCCTCGATCGCGCGTTGCATGGCGAGGGCCGACTCGAAGCGCAGGGACGGCAAGCTCCGGGTCGCGCGGTCGAGCACGCCGAAGAACGGCGAGGCTCGCAGCGCGTCCGTGAACGGGACGGGGATCCCCCGGACCTTGTCCATGCAGATCGCCAGCGGCGCGGCGTCGTAGACGGGCTTGCCGGTGAGCATCTCCGCGAGGACGAGCGCCACCGCGTAAAGGTCCGAAGCGGGGGTCACGTCCTTCGCCGCGATCTGCTCGGGAGCCATGTAGGCCGGCGTCCCGACCATGATGCCCTCTCCCGTCAGGGCGAGCCCGCCCGAGAGGATCGACTTGGCGACGCCGAAATCGAGGAGCTTCACGAGGCCCGCTGGTCGCGCGCAGAGGAACACGTTGCCCGGCTTCACGTCGCGATGGACGATCGAGCGCGCGTGCGCCTCTCCCAGCGAGCCGAGCAGCGCCACCGCGATGTTCGCCGCCTGCCCGTCGGGCAACGGGCCGCGCGTGAGGAGCTTGTCGAGCGAGACGCCGTCGAGCAGCTCGAACGCGATGAAGGGCGTGCCGTCACCGGCGTCGCCGCCGTCGAGGACACGGATCGTGCTCTCGTGGGTGAGCTGCTTGGCGAGCTCGGCCTCCCGCTTGAACCGCGCGACGCCGTCGTCGCGGAGCATCGCGGTGCGGGTCAGGAGCTTGAGCGCGACCTCCGTTCCGTCGGCGACGCGGACGGCCCGGAAGACGGTGCCCATCCCGCCCTTGCCGATGGGGGCCTCGACTTGGTAGGCGCCGCCGACGAGCATCCCCGCGGACCAGGTCGGGACGGGTCCGCCGAAGCTCATCGGGGACAGGATACACGCGCGCTCCCTTCCCACGACGGAGCTCGAAGAGCGTAGGCGTCTGGGAGGGGTCGGCGAGCGCGTAGCGCGCCGGGGGTGCTGATCACAACCCCTCCCACGACGGAGCTCGAAGAGCGTAGGCGTCTGGGAGGGGTCGGCGAGCGCGTAGCGCGCCGGGGGTGCTGATCAAGCGCGCTGCCCCACCCGCCTTCGGACCTCCGCGATCAGGCCCGCCGTCGAGGCGTCGTGGGGACCGATCGGCGCCCCGGGCTCGAGCTCCGGGAGGATGCGGTTGGCGAGCTGCTTGCC
Source organism: Polyangiaceae bacterium (assembly GCA_044225865.1). Classification (GTDB taxonomy): domain Bacteria; phylum Myxococcota_A; class Polyangia; order Polyangiales; family Polyangiaceae; genus Xiheicaenibacterium. The sequence continues at coordinate 15,035 of JBGAID010000133.1, forward strand.
CAGCTCGACCCCCCACTGATCGAACGAGTTGATCTGCCAGACCGCGCCCATCGTGAAGATGCGGTGCTCGTAGATGGCGATGAGGGCGCCGAGGGTCCTCGGATCGAGGCGATCGTAGAGGAGGGTCGTCGAAGGGCGGTTGCCGGTGAAGGCCTTGTGCTTCGAGAGGAGCTCGAGCGAGGGCCCGGTGACCCCGGCCGCCTCGAGCTCCTTCTTCGCCTCCGCCTCCGTCTTTCCGCGCATCAGCGCCTCCGCTTGGGCGAGGACGTTGGCGAGCAAGAGCTTCTGGTGCCGGCCCATCGGGTTCTGGCTGTGGGCCGCGATCAAGAAGTCGCACGGGACGACGCGGGTGCCTTGGTGGATGAGCTGATAGAAGGCGTGCTGTCCGTTCGTCCCCGGCTCCCCGAACAAGACGGGGCCGCTGTCGCAACCGATCGGCCCGCCGTCCATGCGCACGCCCTTGCCGTTCGACTCCATGTCCGCCTGTTGGAGGTACGCGGGCAAGCGATGCAGGTACTGATCGTAGGGGAGCACGGCGTGGGAAGCCGCTCCCCAGAAGTCCGTGTTCCAGATGCCGAGCAGGCCGAGGAGGGCAGGGACGTTCTCCTCGAGGGGCGCGGTGCGGAAGTGCTCGTCGACGATGTGAGCCCCGTCGAGGAGCGCCTCGAAGCGATCGAACCCGACCGCCATCGCGATGGAGAGGCCGATGCTGGACCAGAGGGAGTACCGGCCCCCGACCCAGTCCCAGAACGGGAACATGTTCTTCTCCTCGATGCCGAAGGCGCGCACCTCGCGCGTGTTCGTGGAGAGGGCGAAGAAGTGCTTGGCGACGTGACGCTCGTCCACGGCCGACTCGAGGAACCACGCCCGCGCGCTCTTCGCGTTCTCGAGCGTCTCCTGGGTCGTGAACGTCTTCGAGGCGACGAGGAACAGCGTCGTCTCGGGCCGGATCCGCCGCAGCGTCTCCGCGAGGTGGGTCGCGTCGACGTTGGAGACGAAGTGCATCTGGGGCCCGCCCTCCCGGTACGGCGCGAGCGCCTCCGTCACCATGAGCGGCCCGAGGTCGGAGCCGCCGATGCCGATGTTCACGACGTCGCGGATCTTCTCTCCCGTGTAGCCGCGATGGGCTCCGCTCCGGACGGCGCGGCTCGCGTCGCGCATCCGGGTGAGGGCGTCGTCCACGAGGGGCATGACGTCCTCGCCGTCGACGCGGATGGGCCGCTTCGAGCGGTTCCGGAGAGCCACGTGGAGGACGGGACGGTTCTCCGTCTCGTTGATCCGCTCCCCCGCGAACATCCGGTCCCTACGCGCCTCGACCCCCGTCTCGCGCGCGAGCTCACACAGGAGCGCGAGCGTCTCGTCGGTGGCGCGGTGCTTGGAGAGATCGACGAGCAGCTCCCCGGCGTCGCCGAGGCGGAGCCGGCGAGACATGCGGTCGAATCGTCCGCCGTCGCGCTCGAACATCTCTCGCATGGAAGAAGTCGAGAGCGCGTCTCGATGCGCGGCGAGCTTCGCCCAGGCCTTCGTCGCGGTGCACGGGGTCGTCATGGCGAGCCCAAGCTACCGGCTCGGTCGACCTTCGTCGACGCCCGCGACGATACGGCCGCGCAGTGGGAACGCGATTTCGCGCTCCTCGACTCTCACCGGCGATCGCCGCGCGAAGCCATTTTCGCAGTGTTTTTCATTGCTCCGATGTTTGGAGCGCTCGCGCTCCGGCGTTACCTTCATCGCATGCGGCAAGTCCGTGGCGATGGAAAGTCGCCGACGTTTCCTTTCCCCACCAAGCGCTTGACGATTCACGACGGCGAGGTCGCCTACTTCGACGAGGGCGAGGGGCCCGAGGTGATCCTCGTCCACGGCCTCGTCGGAGACTTCACCCACTTCGAGCACGTCGCGACCCGGCTCGTCGCGCGCGGGCATCGCGTGATCGGGGTGGACCTTCCCGGCTGCGGCGCGTCCCACAAGCGACGCGAGCGACACGGGGTCGCCCGATATGCGCGCGACGTCCTCGACTTCATGGACGCGCTCGATCTCGAGGAGGCCTCGTTGGTCGGGCACTCCGCGGGAGGGGCGATCGTCGCCGAGGCCGCGCTCCAGGCTCCTCAGCGCGTGATGCGGCTCGGCCTCTTGAGCAGCGCGGGCATGCGCGGCTACCCACCCGGGGCCCGCCTCGCGACGCGCGCCATCGCGAGCCGGTGGCTGCTCGAGCGGACCCTCGAGCGCCTCGCGATGCCGCTGCTCGATCTCATCTTCGTCGAGAAGAACGCCTACACCGAGAAGTTCGTTCGGGACGCGCTCGACCGCCCGGCCGAGAGCACCTGCGTCGAGATGGCCCGCGTGATGTCGGATCTGCTCCCGGAGCTCGTGATGCCCTCGGTCTTGGACCGCGCCGCCCTCCTGAGGCAGCCGACCCTCGTCCTGTGGGGGGCCACCGATCGCCTCGTCCCCCCCGACAGCGTGAAGATCCTCCAGCGGAGGCTCGCGCAGGCGACCTTCACGCGCCTGCCGGCGTGCGGCCACATGCCGATGATCGAGCGGCCCGAGGCCACGTCCCGCGCGCTCGCCGCGTTCCTCGAGCCGGAGCTCGAGCGAAGGCGCATCGAGCCGCGACGCGCCGCCTGAAGGCGGCGGGTGCTATCGTGCCTCCGTGGCGGAGCCCACCGTCCCCGAGGTCTCGTTCCCGACGCTGCGTCGTTCCCACGCGTTCTGGGCGCCCATCGTGCGCCGCTACTTCCGATCCGAGGTCCGCCACATGGAGCGGATCCCGGATCGACAGTGCCTCCTCGTCGCCCACCACGACGGCGGCGTCTTCCCCGTGAACGGCATCTGCATCGGGGTGGAGTGGTACTCCCACTTCGAATTCAAGCGGCCGCTGTACGTGCTCGTGCACGACCTCATCCAGAGGCTCTTCCAGCCCTTCACCGACCTCTTGCCGAAGTCCGGCGTCGTGCCCGCCGATCGCAACTTCATGGACGCGATCATCCCCCACGGCCACGACATGCTCGTGTTCCCCGGGGCGTCGCGCGAGACGTTCCGGCCCTTCTGGGAGCGTCGAAAGATCGACCTGGGGGGGAGGATGGGCTTCGTCCGGCAAGCGATGAAGCATCGCCTCCCCATCGTGCCGGTCGTGAGCGCGGGCTCGCACGAGACGCTCTTCGTCCTCCATCGGGGGGCGAAGCTCGCCGAGCTCCTCCAGCTGCGACGCATCGTGCGGAGCGCCGACTCGCTCCCGATCATGGCCGGGCTGCCGTGGGGGCTCTGGGCCTTGCCGTTCCTCCCCCAGCTCCCGCTCCCCGCGAAGGTCACGAGCGAGGTCCTCGAGCCGATCCTCCTCGAGGGCGATCCGGGAGATCTCAGGGCGGTGAAGCAGGGCTTCGATCTCGTCCTCGATCGCATGCAGCGAGCGCTCAACGCCCTCTACGACGAGCGCCGCTGGCCCGTGATCGGCTGAGCGTCTCGAAGTCCGAGGCGCCTCGGTTGTTGCGCGTTGCCACACGGATCGCGCGGCCGCGTCTCCTTTCGCCACGCTCGCCGATCGGGTGAATCGTCCTAGGATTAGCGAGCATCGTCGTCGTGCCCTCGCGACGACTCGCGCCGGAGTCACCCCGTGGACCTCAACGATCCTCGTTCGTCATCGCCGTCTTCGAAACGCAAGCCTCCTCGGAAGAACGGCGATCCCGCGCCCGCGTCCGCGTCGGGGGAAGGGCCGCTCCGGACCTTGCTCGAGGCGTTGCTCGCGGCGAACCGCGGCGACTTCGCGGTGCGCATCGACGTTCCCCCCGCGGACGGTATCCTCGGGCGCATCGCGTCCGCCTTCAACGACGTGATGACGAAGAACGCCCTCCTCGCCAATGAGATTACGAGGGTGGAGCGCGTCGTCGGTCGAGAGGGTCGGATGATGGAGCGCGTCTCCCTGGGCGAAGGAGCGCGCGGAGAGTGGGAGAAGAGCGTCTCCGCGATCAACGCTCTCATCGGGGATCTCGTGCAGCCGACCACCGAGGTCGCGCGCGTCATCAGCGCCGTCGCCGAGGGCGACCTCACCCAGAAGATGGCCCTCGATATCGAAGGCCAGCCGGTGAAAGGGGAGTTCCTCCGCATCGGCACCACCGTCAACTCGATGGTCGATCAGCTCTCCGCGTTCGCGGCCGAGGTCACCCGCGTCGCGAAGGAGGTCGGCACCGACGGCAAGCTCGGCGGTCAGGCGGCCGTCCCCGAGGCGGCGGGCATCTGGCGCGATCTCACCGACAACGTGAACCAGCTCGCGAACAACCTCACCGCCCAGGTGCGGAACATCGCCGACGTTACGACGAGCGTGCAGAAGGGTGATCTCTCCAAGAAGATCACCGTCGACGCGAAGGGGGAGGTGCTCGAGCTGAAGAACACCATCAACACGATGGTCGATCAGCTCAACAGCTTCGCGAGCGAGGTCACGCGCGTCGCGAAGGAGGTCGGCACCGAAGGCAAGCTCGGCGGCCAGGCGGACGTGAAGGGCGTGTCCGGGGTCTGGAAGGATCTCACCGACAACGTGAACTTCATGGCCTCGAACCTCACGACGCAGGTGCGCGGGATCGTGAAGGTCGTGACCGCGGTCGCGGGCGGCGATCTCACCCAGCAGCTCGTCGTCGAGGCGAAGGGGGAGGTGGCGGCCCTCGCCGAGACCCTCAACAGCATGACGAAGACGCTCTCCATCTTCGCGGAGCAAGTCACGAGCGTCGCCAAGACGGTCGGCGTCGAAGGAAAGCTCGGCGCCCAGGCGGAGGTGCCCGGCGTCGCCGGTACGTGGAAGGACCTCACCGACAACGTGAACCTCCTCGCGAACAACCTCACCGCCCAGGTGCGGAACATCGCCGACGTCACCACGAGCATCCAGAAGGGCGATCTCTCCAAGAAGATCACGGTCGACGCCAAGGGTGAGGTCCTCGAGCTGAAGAGCACCATCAACACGATGGTCGATCAGCTCAACAGCTTCGCGGCCGAGGTCACCCGCGTCGCGAAGGAGGTCGGCACGGAGGGCAAGCTCGGCGGCCAGGCGGACGTGAAGGGCGTCAGCGGCACGTGGAAGAACCTGGAAAGACCTCACGGACAACGGTGCAGCTCCGCGAGCGTGTCGCGCGTCGCCACCGCCATTGCGAACAGCGGTGCATGAAGATCCTGCGTGAGAAGATCAGATCAAAGACGTCATCAACGCATGGTCGATCACCGCCATTGCGAACGCGCGATCGGCACCGAAGGAAGATCACAGCCGACGTGAGTGCGCGGCGAGAGATGGAAGGACCTCACCGACAACGTGAACAGATTTAAAGACGTCATCAACTGCATGGTCGATCACGACCTTGTCGCGTCTCGCGGATCAGGTGACGCGGCGATCTTCGAGCTGAAGAACACGATCAAAGGCACCGAAGGAAAGCTCGGCGCCGCCACGCGCGGCGGAAGTGCGCGGCGTGAGCGGCACGTGGAAGGACCTCACCGACAACGTGAACGTCCTCGCCGCGAACCTCACCACGCAGGTCCGCAACATCGCGAGGTCACGACCGCCGTCGCGAACGGCGACCTCTCGCAGAAGATCACCGTCGACGCGAAGGGCGAGATCTTCGAGCTGAAGAACACGATCAACACGATGGTCGACACGCTCAACTCGTTCGCCGCCGAGGTCACGCGCGTCGCCAAGGAGGTCGGCACCGAAGGAAAGCTCGGTGGCCAGGCCGACGTCAAAGGCGTCAGCGGCACGTGGAAGGACCTCACCGACAACGTCAACGTCCTCGCTGCCGAACCTGACGTGCGGCTGCGCGACGTCTCGAAGGTCGCGACCGCGATCGCGAACGGCGACCTGACCCAGAAGATCACCGTCGACGCGAAGGGCGAGATCCTCCAGATCAAGGACGTCATCAACAAGATGGTCGACAAGCTGAACAGCTTCGCCGCGGAGGTCACGCGCGTCGCGAAGGAGGTCGGCACCGAAGGAAAGCTCGGCGGCCAGGCGGACGTCAAAGGCGTCAGCGGCACGTGGAAGGACCTCACCGACAACGTGAACGTCATGGCCTCGAACCTCACGAAGCAGGTCCGCGGCATCGTCAAGGTCGTCACCGCGGTCGATGTGAAGGGCGTCAAAGACGTCATCAACGGCGATCAGCTCTCGCAGAAGTTCGTCCTCGAGCTCGGCGGTCAGCGGAGGAGGTCATGGCCGAAGGCTCGCCGAGACGATCAACAACATGACCGACACGCTCCGCGGCGAGGTTCGCCGATCATGACCGTCCGCACCACGCGGAAGGCCGCTCGCGCGCGAGGTCGGCATCGAAGGCAAGCTCGGCACCGAAGGCCGCGTGCCCGGCGCGTTCGGCGTATGGCGCGACCTCACCGACAACGTCAACATCATGGCGTCGAACCTCACGAAGCAGGTCCGCGGCATCGTGAAGGTCGTGACCGCGGTCGCTTCGGGCGATCTGTCGCAGAAGTTCGTTTTGGAAGCGAAGGGCGAGGTCGCCGCGCTCGCCGAGACGATCAACAACATGACCGACACGCTCCGCATCTTCGCGGACCAGGTCACCACGGTCGCGCGCGAGGTCGGCTTCGAAGGCAAGCTCGGCGGCCAGGCGAAGGTGCCGGGCGCCGCCGGAACGTGGCGTGACCTCACCGACAACGTCAATCAGCTCGCCGGCAACCTGACGTCGCAGGTGCGCGCGATCGCCGAGGTCTCCACCGCCGTCGCGAAGGGCGATCTCACCCGATCCATCGCGGTCGAAGCGCAGGGCGAGGTCGCCGCGCTCAAAGACAACATCAACCAGATGATCGGCAACCTGAAGGACACGACGCACAAGAACCAGGAGCAGGACTGGCTGAAGACGAACCTGGCGCGCTTCTCCAGCATCATGCAGGGCCAGCGCAACATCGTGTCGGTCGCGCAGCTGATCATGAGCGAGCTCACGCCGCTCGTCGACGCGCAGCACGGCGCCTTCTACATGCTCGACGAACGGCGACGCCGAGAGCCGTTCCTCCAGCTGATCGCCAGCTACGCGTTCGGCGGGCGCAAGGGCCTCGCCACGACCTACAAGCTGAAGGAGAGCCTCATCGGGCAGTGCGCCTTCGAGAAGAAGCGCGCATCCTCCTCGGCGAGGTCCCGCCCGACTTCCTCTACATCGCCAGCGGCATGGGCGAGGAAGGTGCCGAAGAACGTCGTCGTCCTGCCCGTCCTCTTCGAGGGCGAAGTCAAGGCAGTCATCGAGCTCGCCACGTTCAGGCGCTTCGACGCGAACCACCTCACGTTCCTCGACCAGCTGATGGACTCCGTCGGCGTCATCCTGAACATGATCTCGTCGAGCATGCGCACGGAGGAGCTCCTCGCGCAGCTCAAGAAGTCGAACGCCGAGCTCGAGGCGCAGGCCTCGGAGCTGAACGACAAGGCGAAGCTCCTCGAGGTGAAGAACAGCGAGGTCGAGCTCGCGTCGCGCAGCCTCGAAGAGAAGGCCGAGCAGCTCCAGCTCATCTCCAAGTACAAGTCCGAGTTCCTCGCGAACATGAGCCACGAGCTGCGCACGCCGCTCAACAGCCTGCTCATCCTCTCGAAGATGCTCGCCGAGAACTCGGGCGGAAACCTCACGCCGGAGCAGGTGAAGTTCGCGCAGACGGTCTACACGTCCGGCAACGATCTCCTCTCGCTCATCAACGAGATCCTCGATCTGTCGAAGGTCGAGGCCGGCAAGATGCCGATCGATCCGAGGACCTTCGCGCTCGCCGACGTGAAGGACTACCTCGAGCAGACCTTCCGCCACGTCGCCGAGCAGAAAGGCATCGCCTTCGAGGTGCGGATGGACGCGGATCTTCCGCGCACCGTGTTCACCGACGTGAATCGTGCGCCTGCAGCAGATCCCGAAGAACCTGCTCTCGAACGCGTTCAAGTTCACGTCGAAGGGCTCCGATGACGATGAAGATCAAGTCGGGATCGCGCGATGGAGATGATCTGCTTCGAGGTGCACGACACCGGCATCGGCATTCCCGCCGAGAAGCAGAAGCTCATCTTCGAGGCCTTCCAGCAGGCCGACGGCACCACGAGCCGCAAGTACGGCGGCACCGGCCTCGGGCTGACGATCAGCCGCGAGATCGCGCGCCTCCTCGGCGGCACGATCGACGTCGTGAGCGCGCCGATCAAGGCAGCCACGTTCACCCTCCACCTGCCGCAGATCTACGCCGGCGCCGAGGCCGCTCAGCAGGATGGCTCGGTCCGAGGAGCCGAGGCCGTCGACGCACGTGCCTCCGCTACCGAAGGATGCGACTTCGACGGCACGAAGGTGCTCGTCGTCGACGACGACGTGCGCAACATCTTCGCCATCCGCAGCGTGCTCGAGGCGCGCGGCATGACGGTCCTCCACGCGGAGAACGGGCGGGTCGCTCGAGACCCTCCACCGCGAGCGCGACGTCGACATCGTCCTGATGGACACGATGATGCCGGAGATGGACGGCCTTCAGGCGACGAAGGCGCCATCCGCGACATCATGCAGTTCCAGTCGCTGCCGATCATCTCGCTCACCGCCAAGGCGATGAAGGGCGACCGTGAGAAGGCGCTCGAGGCCGGCGCGTCCGACTACGTCACGAAGCCGGTCGACGCCGACACGCTGCTCGCGGTCATCCACTCTGTGGCGGTCGAGCGGCGGCGCTGCAGAAACAGCTGTCCTGAGACACGCTAGCATCCAGTACGAATCCGCGTGCGGCGAACGCAGGCGTCCTGCTCGTCGACGACACGCCGGCGAACCTGATCGCGCTCGCGGCCGTCTTGAAGCCGCTCGGCGCGCGATCGTCGAGGCGGTCGAGCGGACCGGAGGCGCTCGACCATGTCGCGCACCGCGACTTTGCCGTCGCGCTGGTCGATGTGCAGATGCCGGAATGGACGGCTTCGAGCTCGCCGCACGCGCCGCATGCTGGAGCGCGGCCGCGAGCTGTCGATCATCTTCACCGCGATCCACCGCGATGACGGGTTCGTCAAGAAGGGCTACGGCGCGGGCGCAGCGGACTACATCACGAAGCCGTTCGACGCGGATGTCGTACGCGCTCGCGTGCGCGCGTTCGTGAAGCTCTACGAGCAGCGCGAAGAGACCCGCCGCGCGCAGGTGTCCCACTGCATCAAGAGCGCGACGAGGCGGCTCGACGCCTCGTCGCTTTCGAACGCATCGCCACGCGTTGAAGAGCGCGGAGCTCGAGCCCTTCAT
>JBGAID010000134.1:0-22745 GCA_044225865.1 Polyangiaceae bacterium
ATTGAGGACGGCCTTCGCATCGCCTTCGCCGCCGTAGCGAAGTCGCTCGTAGCGCGAGAGCGCGGTCGCGACGTCGGCGCGCACCTCCGAGGGCAGCGCTTCTGTCTCGGCGACCTTCATGGAGAGCGAGCCCAGGGTGTCGCTCCTGTCGGTGACGACCCCGACCCGGGAGAGGACGGCGGTGAGCTGTCGCAGCTCGGCGGGAGCGTCGAGCTCCGCGCTCGGGCTGCCCCCTTTGGTCCGATTTCGAAGGGTTCGCAAAAGGACGAGCGCCCCGACCAACCCGGCGAGGGCGAGGCTGAGCTCGAAGGCTGAGCGCCTCCCGAACCAATCATCGGCGGCCTCCCAGGCCGTCCGGACCCCATCGAACAGCGCCGAGAGCCACGGCGTGCTCGTGCGCGGGCCGAGCGAGAGATCCTCCGAAGCGGGGGTGGGATCCCAAGTCTCCCAGTGATCGTCGATGTAGACCTCGACCCAGCTGTGAGCGTTGCGCTTGCGGACGATGAAGTAGTCGAACGGCGATCGCTCCGTGACTCGGTATCCCGCGACGACGCGGGCGGGGACCCGGATCGTCCGCGCGAGGAGCGCGAACGCGGACGCGAAGTACTCGCAGTGTCCCTCTTTGTGCCGACGAAGGAAGTCGACGACCGGGTCGACGCGCGGCGTTCGCTCGAACTCGAGGGCGTAGCGGTAGTCTCGACGGAGCCGCTCCTCGAGGATCTTCAGGCCCTGACGCGGCGGCTTCCCGGCGGCCCCCCACTCGTCGGCGATGGCGCGTAGCTCCGGGAAGATCCGCGTGGACACGTGGAGGTCGACGAGCGTCGGCGGGGGGGTGTGAGGCGGGTCACCGACGCGAAACCACAGCCGCTTCGCGAAGGCGGACGCGCTCGGTCGGAGGATGCCGTCGACGTCTCTATCGACGAAGCCGGAGCTCGAGGCGAGATCGGTGGCCCCCAGGGGGACGAAGTAGCCCCTCGTGTCGCGGGTGGCGTGCTCGATCTCGATCGAGCCTCTGGAGGGGACGGTCGGCACCTCGACGACCTCGGGCACGAGGGCCTCCGTCCCCACCTCCCAACGCCCGTTCTGATAGTCGGCCAGCACCACGCCGCGCAAGAGCTCGGGGGTCTCTCCGCGAACACGCAAGACGACGGCGTCGTCCTGGAACATGCCCTCCATCGCGGACAGCGTCATCGTGTTGCCGAAGCCGCTCTGGGTGCGGGCCGCGCGCGCCATCAACCGCGCGATCATCATGTCGTGCACGCGAGGCAGCGACCACACCGCGAAGCCCGAGAGCGCGACCGCGACCGTGGCCCCGAACGCGACGCCGGCGTAGTGCCGCGTCTCCCAGTGCACGAGGGGGGCGCGCGTCGGGTCCGAGACGCGAAACGCGTAGAGCCCCGCGGCGAGGGTGAGGGCCGCCGCCGCCGGGAAGACGACGCCGGTTTGAGCACGGCCGGCGGCGGTGAGGGCGACGAGGGTCGCGAGGAGGGTCAGGGGCGCTCCGTACAGCGGTCGAACGAGGCACGCCCGGACCGCGGCGATCGAGAGCATGGGCAGACCGAGGAGGAGCGACCGCTCGGAGAGCACCTGGGCCGTCTCGATCGGCAAGGCGGTCAAGCGCGCGACCAAGACCCCGCCCATCATCGCGACCACGCTCGCCGCTGCCTGCGCGACGCGGTCCGCCTCGACCTTCGAGGCGAAGAGCAGCGACGCGAGGGCGAGGACGCCGCAGTAGATCGCGGTGGACGTGGGAGACGAGTACGCCATCGCGGCCGCCACGAAGACGATGGGGAAGGCGACCGCTCGCTCCCTCACAGGGCGATCTCCTCCTGGGACTCGATCGCCTCCAAGGGGACGCGCGTCACGCGGTCGTCCGCGCCTCGATCGGCGGCCCCCTTCTCGAGGACGCGGACCCAGCGCAACGGAACGCCCCGCAGCGCGAGCCCGTCGACGATCGCGCGCCGGCGCGGAGACTCGTCCGCGGTGACGAGCACCACCGAGCTCGCCGAAGGAGCGGTCTCCTTCAACGTCTCCGCGATGGGCTTCTCCGCGTCCGAGAGCTGGTGCACGCCGAGGCGATCGAGCACGGCGTCGAGGGCGGCGTGACCCGTCCGCGGCTCCACCCGAAACGTCTCGATGTCGAGCACGAGGGCGGCGAGGCCCCCGCCCCCCTTCACCATCGCCGCCGCGATCCCGGCCGCGAGCCCGAGCGCCGCCTCCTTCGCGTTCTCGCTCGCCTCGTCGCCGTCGAGGGCGAGCGCGAGCATGACGCGCTCGGTGCGCTCCGCGACGTAGGACCGCACGTGAGGGATCCCCGTCCTCGCCCACGTCCGAGCATGCAAGTGCTTGAGCGCGTCGCCGGGCCGATAGGGGCGAACGGCCGCGAACTCCGCCTCTCCTTGCACCTGGGTGAGCACCCGCGCGTCGCGCGCGGTGGGGGGAGCGTGCTCGAGGGCGAGCGAAGTGACGTTCGCGATCTTCGGGACGACGAGGAACTTCGCCCCCTCGCTCTGCCGCCTCGGCCCCACCGCGAACCCGAACGGCACGAGCATCGCGACGTCGAACGAGTCGAGGTGATGCTCGCCGCGCGCGATGAACCGCGCCTCCGCCGACGCGGTCGTGCTCGCGCCCGGCTTCAGCACCCCGATGGGATCGGGACCTTTGATCCAGACGCCGTCCCAAGGGAGGAAGGGCGCCCCCACCCGCAAGGTCGTGAGCGTCCGCGGGCCGCGGTTCGCCATCGTGACGACGAATCGCTGCCGCTCCCCGACCGAGACTCGCGGGGGCGCGTCGACGCGCACGGTGAGCCCATGGGCCCGAAAGAAGGGCCGCGCCGCGAGGGAGGCCACGATGATCCCCGCGAGCATCGAGAAGAGCAGGTGCACCTGCGTCTGAAGCACGTCGAGCCCCGCGAACCCCACGAGGAGGGTCACGAGGAACATCGCGCGGCCCTCTCGGCTGAGCGAGCCGTACGCGCCGAACATGGGAGAGAGGAGCCGCCCCGCGATGCTCTTGCGAAAGCGGTCGCGATCCGTCTTCTTCGCCGGCAAGAGGATGTGGTTCAGCCGCGCAAGCTCGCGCTTCGATCGCAAGGTGCGGCGAATCCGCCCGACGGAGAGATCGACGGGCGCGGTGACGCTCATAGCGGCACGGCGGTGGCCTTGACGACGTCCGCGAGGACGCTTGCGCTCTCGCGGCCCCCGTAGCGCGCCCTCTCCGTGACCATCATGCGGTGCCCGAGCACCGGGCTCGCGAGGGCCTGGACGTCGTCGGGGGTCACGAATTTCCGGTCCGCCATGAGCGCGCGCGCCTGGCACGCGCGGTAGAGGATCAGGGTCCCGCGGGGGCTCACCCCGAGGGCGACGTCGGGGTGCTCGCGGGTGGCGTGGACGACCCGCCGCATGTACTTGGCGACGCGCTCTTCGACGTGGACCTTGCGGACCTTGGCGATCAACGCGAGGAGCTCGTCGCGAGAGGCGACCGCCCGCACGTGCTCGAGCGGGTCGCTGTCCTTGCGATCCGAGAGCATCTCGAGCTCGTCGCTCTCGCTCGGATAGCCCACCGACAAGCGGAGGACGAAGCGGTCGAGCTGGGCCTCCGGCAGAGGATACGTGCCTTGGAAGTCGACGGGGTTCTGGGTCGCGAGCACCAAGAACGGATCCGGCAGCGCCATCGTCGTCCCATCGATCGTCACCTGCTCTTCGCTCATCGCCTCGAGGAGCGCGGACTGGGTGCGCGGGGAGGCGCGGTTGATCTCGTCCGCGAGAAGCACGTTCGCGAAGATGGGGCCGCGCTGGAACGTCAGCGTCCCCTCGCGGGGGTGGAGGGTGTGGGTGCCGAGGATGTCCGACGGCAGGAGGTCGGGCGTGAACTGGATGCGAGCGAACTCGAGGTCGAGGGCGCGCGCGAAGCACTTCGCGAGGGTGGTCTTGCCCACCCCGGGGACGTCCTCGATGAGGACGTGGCCCCCCGACAGCGCTCCGACCAGGAGGAGCTCGATCGCCTCGGGCTTGCCTCGGATCACCAGGCCGAGCGTCTTGCGCAATCGGCCGAGGACGAGCGCGGGCTCGATGGAGACGACCCCCGGGGGCGCGCTCGAGGAGCTCGGCTTGGCTTCGATCACTGGGTACAACTCTCGCAAGCGCAGCGGGGTTCCTCAAGGGAATTGGGGCGGCAAACGCATCGAGTGCGGGGTTCTACGCAGGCCGCGCACGCCAGGCCTGCTCGGGGCGGCCGCCTCCCGCGACGTCCGTGAGGAACGTTTCGTGCAGCCGCGAACAGCGTGAGATCCTTCGGGCCCGCCGGGACGTCGGCCTTCCTCCTGAGCCTCGTCGTCGCGTGCGGGGGGGAGTCGTCCTCCACGGGCGGGGGTGGCACCTCCAGCTCGGGAGGCGAGGGAGGCGGAGCGGTGTTGCCTCCGCCGCTCGACCCGGTTGCTCCGATCGCGCCGACCGAGACGGATCGATTCCGCACGTCGGGCGCGTGCGGGCAATGCCACCTCGCGGATGAAGGAGAGGCCCTCCGTGATCCGGTCGATGGCCACGATGTGTCTGCCGTCGGCGCGTGGCGGAGCTCGATGATGGCGTTCGCGTCGCGCGACCCATACTACCTCGCCGTCGTCAGCGAGCAGACGCTGGGGGTCGAGGACGGCTCGGCGACGGAGGCGCTCTGCATCCGCTGTCACGCGCCCGCGGGCTCCGAAGAGGCGGCCGGAGCCGAGACCTCGCTGAGCCTCGATGATCTCCTCTTCGGAGACAGCGCGGCCGCGAACTTGGGACGAGACGGCGTGACGTGCACGCTCTGTCATCAGATTCGAGACTCCGGCCTCGGCGAGCTCGAGAGCTTCACCGGCGGCTTCAGCGTCGGCTACGAGCGCCAGATCTTCGGGCCCCACGCGTCCCCCAACGTCGACCCGATGCAGTTCTTCGTCGAGTACACCCCGACCCAGGCCGACCACGTCGCCTCGAGCGAGCTCTGCGCGACCTGCCACACCGTGATCATCCCCGTGGTCGAGGGCGGCCAGCACGTCTCGGACTTCGTCGAGCAGGCTCCCTACCTGGAGCAGCAGGCCTCCGATCTCGCGACCACCCCCTGCCGCGCCTGTCATCTGCCCGCGACCGACGCCTCCGGCGCGCCGCTCCACATGCCCATCGCCTCCTATCCGGAAACCCTCTCCGCGCGCTCCCCCTTCGGAGCGCACACGTTCGAGGGGGCCAACGCGTACATGCTCACCGTGCTCTCGAGGAACATCGCGTGGACCGGGTCGAGCGTCCCCGCCTCCGAGCTCGAGCTCGCGGCGGCGCGGAGCATCGCTCACCTCGAGACGGCGGCGGAGCTCACCGTCGAAGCGGGCGCGGGCTCGGAGGTGCTCGTCACGGTGAAGAACAAGACCGCCCACAAGCTGCCCACCGGCTATCCGGGGAGGCGGCTCTGGCTCCACCTCGTCGCGACCGACGCGGCGGGAGCGACCGTGCTCGAGTCGGGCGGGTGGGACGACGAGGGTCGGCTCGTCGATTCGTCGGGGACGAGCCTCGAGCCGAGCGATGACATGCTCCCGCATCTGGATCGGATCGAAGCTGGAGATCAGGTCGCGCTGTGGGAGTCGGTGCCGGCGGGGAGCGACGGAAGGCCGACGTACGTCCCCCTCGACGCCGTCTACTACGCGAAGGACAACCGCATCACTCCCGAGGGGTTCACGAGCGACGGCGCCTACGGAACATGGATCCGGAGCGTCGGCGTGAGCGGAGACGACTCGTTCGCCGCCGGCCGAGATCAGGTCCGGTTCGTCGTTCCCCCCGCGACGGCGCACGTCTCGGTGGAGCTCGTGTACCAGAGCATCGCGCCTGGTCGGCTCTCGGCGATGGCGGCGCTGCCCACTCCCGCCGCCGTGCGCTTCTCCCAGATGGCGGCGAGCGTGCCCGCCACGCCGGTGATCATCGCGACCGCGGCGCTCTCGCGCTGAGCTCGCACCTCAAGGGACCTCGGCCTCGGTCATGGCCGGATCGAGGAGGCTGCCGATGTTCGCGACCGTGGCGTCGCGCCGCCCGAGGAGCCCCGTCTCCCCGAGCCAGTTCCACTCGATGAACGCGACGACCGAGGAGTGCTCCATGGTGACGTGGGAGACGAAGCCCTTCTTCGCGAACGGTCCGATCGCGATGAACGGCACCCGCGGCCCGTAGGGCTGGCCGTCGACCTCGCTGTCGGGGGGAGGCGCGACGTGGTCGAAGTAGCCGCCGCTCTCGTCCCACGTGAGCAGGATGAGCGTGCGCTCGGCGTACTCGGACGCGTTGATCGCTTCGATGACCCGGCGCACGTGCTCGACCCCGTCGCGGATCGTCGAGCCGGGGTGCTCGGTGCGATAGCCGAGCGCCTTCACGAAGCTCACGCTGGGCAGCCCCCCGTGACCGTGGTGATCGTGGCCGCCCTTCAGGTCTCGGAACAGCTCGTCGAGGTCGACGATGTGGTGGGGGTCGTTCCGCACCGTCTCGTAGAAGACGAAGGGGTTGTCTCCCGCGTCGTAGGTGCACGGATACCCATCCACCGCCGCCGGACAGTCTGCGGGCGCGCTCGGACACGTGCCCGCGAGCTCCGCGTCGAGCATGTCTTGGTACCCCTCCGAGTAGAACTTCCACGGGATGTCGCGCCGCTTCAGGAGCTCTCCGAGGCTGAGGTCCGAGAGCGAGAGCATGGGGCCGTCCTCCTCGTCGAGACAGCCGCCGCCCGCAGCGAGGGGGATGTGCTCGTTGTCATCGAACACGTAGCCCGCGGCGGCGAAGTACATGTCGTTCGCGGTCGAGGCGCCCGCGACCGGCTGGAAGTAGCGGTCGGCGAGCGCGTTGTCTCGGGCGAGATCGCGGTAGTAAGAGACGACGGCGTCGTCCGCGTACACGAAGTTGCGGGGCGAGGAGCAGTCGGTGCCGACGACGTAACGGTCCATCGCCCCGCCGTTCATCTCGCCCTCCATGCACGCTCTCAGGTGCGAGGGGTCGTTGTCGAAGTTCTCCGCGTCGTCGAGCACGAGAGGTGAAGCGCCGCTCGGCTCCTTCTCCGGCCCCGCCTCGCAGCAGGCGGGTCCCTCGTTGCACTTCGGCTCCGAGCCGGGAGCGGCCGTGCAATAGCGCCCGAAGTAGGTATCGAAGGCGTGGTTCTCCTGCACGATGACGACGACGTGCTCGATCGCAGAGCGAGCGCAGCTTCCGTCCTTGCAGTGCGCGTGCGCGACCGGGACCTCGACGGGCGGCTGGAGGTCCGCGCCGTCGGCCCAGTTTTCATCGGACTGCCCGCAGCCTGCGATCGCGAGCGCGACGAGCTGCGCTCCGAGCGATCGCCGCATCTCCATCTGCCTGATCATGGAAGGCTCCTCGGCCGAGCCTCCAGCGATCGACGTGCCAGTCCCGAGCCTGCGGCGAAGCGCGGCACCGAGACGGAGAGCGTCCAAAACCCGCACGTTCGAAGTGCGGATCTCGCACTCCGAAGATCAAATCCTCGGCACATCCACCCCCATCGGCGACGGGCGTTCCGCCTCGATCGCGCGTGGGCGCGCTCAGCCCTCGGGGATGCGCCAGGCGAAGAGCATCGAGAGGTCGGCCGGGTCGAGGATCCCTTCGACCTCGTTCTTCATCCCGCCCTCGTAGTCGACCACCCAGCAGTCGCCGTCGCGCTCGAGCGCCTCGATCTCTCCGAACGCGCGCAGCTGGGGCGAGAGGGTGGCGAACAGATCCGACAGCCGCTTCTTCGACTTGCGGCAGGGCTCCTTGTGAGCGCGAAAGGGGTGCTCGCTCCTTCGCATGCTGTCGGTGACGAAGGCGAGATCGGCGCGTCCCTGGGTGGCGACGCAGCCGTTCCACGCGCGCCGGAAGGCAGCGGTCGCCTCCTCCGGCGCGGGGGAGCGCGACGTCTTCACCGCGCGCGGGTGACAGCGGCCGTCACGGACGAAGCCCTCCGACGCGAGGTCGGTCTTCACTGGGCTCGAGGCGCTCGAGGACGACGCGCCGCCCGTCGATGCCGGCGCAGGCGCGATGGAGGGAGCCGTCGTCGCGGGCGGGCCGGACGCGCTCTCGACCACGGCGGCGCGCTCGGCGGTGGACGCAGGGGCAAGGACGGCGCCTCGATCGGGCGGTGGCGAGCAGGCGATGAGGCCCAGCATGATCCACGGGTGCGCTCGCTTCACGAGCGCGAGTGTCCCGGACCAAGGCCGGCGCTGCAATCGTCTTGTAGCCGGCCGCCGCGGGCTGATTTAGGGTCCGAGCAGAGTCCCTTCATGAAGCTCCCCGCCGCGCTCGCCTTCCTCGATCCAGCAAAGATCGCCAACTCGGACCGAAACGTGATCCGCGATCTCTGGGACAAGCTCGCTCCCCTGCCCTTCGGCAAGAAGATCTTCAGCCGGGCCGTGGGCATGGCCGCTCCCTACACGGCGACGATCGACGCCAAGGTCGAGCAGCTCCGGAAGGGCTACGCGGAGGTCCGCATGTTCGACCGGCCCACCCTGCGCAATCACCTCCAGAGCGTCCACGCGGTCGCGCTCGTGAACCTCGCCGAGCTCACCGGCAACGTCGCGCTCGCCTACTCGCTGCCGGACGACGGGCGGTTCATCGTCTCGGGGCTCTCCATCGAGTACCTCAAGAAGGCGAGGGGCACGCTCCGCGCGACGAGCGAGTGTCCCGAGATCCCCTCGAGCGAGAAGAAGACCTACGTCGTGCCGGTGTCGATCTGGAATCAGATCGGGGAGGAGGTCGCGCGCGCGCAGCTCATCTCGCTGGTCGGCCCGAAGCGGAGCAAGGACTGACGCGTGGGGCGCCTGCTCGCGGCGGCACTGCTCGCGGGCGTCGCGCTCGTCCTCGCCTCGAGCTCGATCGAGGCCGGTTCACTCCCGCTGCCCTCGAGTAGAGCGCCTTCGACGTGCTCGCTCGGCGACGCTCCCGAAGCGGCGGAGGAGCCCGCTCTCCCCTCGGCCACCGCGCTCGCGGCCACGCCGGCGAGGGCCGCGGAGATCCTCACCCCCGCCGCGTCCTCCGTCGTCGCCGCCGCCCCCACGATCTCGGCGGACGCCGTCGAGGGTCCAAAGGTCGAGCCGAGCCCGACCGACCCGAGTGAAGAGACCCCGCGCGACCCGCTCGTCGTCACCTGGCCGACGCGCCCGGTGCAAAAGGACTTCGCGAAGTCGCCCTTCTACTTCACGGCCGCGTTCGACGGCAGCTTGCGGTTCTCGCTCTGGAGCTCCCTCCTCGAGTTCTCACGCGCGATGAAGAAGAAGCACGGCGCGAGTGCCCACCTGACCTTCTTCGTCAACGCCGCGTTCTACACCCTCAACCCGGGGAAGAGCGACATCGGCCACGCGATGAGCAAGAACGAGATCCTCGTCCGGAGAGCCCTCACCCAGCAGGCGATCAACGAGGGTCACGACATCGGCGATCACACGATGGGTCACCACGACGGCCGCCTCTGGTCGAAGGAGGAGTGGCTCGTGGAGATCGACCGGTTCCACCGCACGATGGACTACGCCTTGTTCGAGCCCATCGCGGACGAAGAGGGCCACTTCGTCTTCCCGCGGCTCGAGCCCCTCGCCGGCGCCGAGCCGGGGGCGACGGGAGCGGCGTGCGAGAAGGACGCGGACTGCGCGGAGGGGCGCTGCGTCCCCCTCACGCCCGAGACGCGCGTCTGCACGCAGGCGTGCAACCTCAAGCGTCGATGTCCGGCGGGGACGGCGTGCGGCGCCCCGAGCTTCCGTCAGGACACCGACATCTGCGTGCCGGTGCCGGCGTTCCCCGTCGAGCTCGACGGCAAGACGCTCTTCAACGCGCGGGGAGAGCCCAACCTCAAGCACCCGCGGCTCAAGCCGTATCGGATCGTGGGCTTCCGCGCCCCGTACCTCGCCGCGAACGACGCCCTGTACGAGGCCCTCGCCGAGCGCGGGTATCGCTACGACACGAGCCAGTCGGCGATCTTCGGCCCGCCGTATTACGTCCTCCCGGGCGCGGGAGACAGGCGCGTCCTCGAGCTCGCCCTCATGCTGCACCCGGGCGCGCTCGCCATCCCGATGGACTACAACTACGCGCACCTCAAGGCGACGGGAGCGCGGATGGAAGCGGACTACGAGGCGGGCGTCCTCGCGTCCTACGCGGCCGGCCACACGCCCTGGAACGTGGGCCACCACTTCGCGATGTTCGAAGAGGGGGCGTACCTCGCCGCCCTCGAGAAGACGGTCGACTTGGTGATGTCGGGCTGCCCCGACGAGGGTGGGAAGCTCCGCTGCGAGGGTGGTCGCGTCCTCTCGTTCCGGGAGCTCGCCCAGCTCTTGCCCTAGCAGGATGCTGAAGAGTTCACCCTGATCGGTGCTCGAGATTCGGTTCGAGTATGCTCGCGCGCCATGCACGAGCACGCCCGCCTCATCACGGACTTCTACTCCGCGTTCCAGCGCAAAGACGGCAAGGCGATGGGCGCGTGTTACCACGACGAGGCCCTCTTCTCGGACCCGGTCTTCCCTTCCCTGAAGGCGAGCCAAGTCCGCGCGATGTGGCGGATGTTCTGCGAGCGCCCCGGGACGGAGCTCTCGATCGAGTTCTCCGACGTGCACGCGGACGATGATCAGGGCACGGCCCATTGGGACGCGAGCTACCGGTTTCGCACCGGCCGCAGGGTGCTGAACCGGATCGACGCCGCGTTCCGGTTCAAGGACGGAAAGATTGTCCGCCACACCGACACGTTCGACTTCTGGAAGTGGACGCGCATGGCGATGGGCCCGGCGGGCACGCTGTTCGGCTGGTCTTCGCTCTTTCAGAACAAGATCCGCGGCGTCGCCGCCCTCGGCCTCGCCGAGTTCATGGCGACGGGGAAGCTCTGACCGCCTCGAGGCCGGCCACGAAGCGGGCCTCGAGGGCGGCGAAGTGCTCCGCCGGCAGGTCGCGGTACGCCCGCGCGATCCGCTCCACGAGGGCCTCGAACGCGGACGACCCGCCGGTCGTGCCCTCGACCGCGCGAGAGACGTCGGCGTCGTTGGGCTGGCCTCGCTTCGCGAGGAGGCCGACGAGCCGCGAGCCGAGCCCCGTCACGAGCTCCTTCGATCCCGCGAGCACGCCCGTGAAGATCGAAGCGAGCGGCGAGAAGGCGTCGTCGTGCTCGTCGATCGCGCGTCGCAGCTGGTCGATCTCCGACGCCCTTCGATCCGCGGAGAGGAGCCCGCGCCGGAGCGCGACGTCGAGGAGGAAGCCGTGATGGAACGCGCGGCTCGCCTCGTCGGCGGCGCGCTTCACCTCGAGCACGACGAAGAGCTTGCGAAACACGAGCTTCAGCGGAAAGGTCGCGACCCCCTTCACCACCGAGCCGATGGTGACGCCCGGACCGGAGACGAGGCGCGCGAGCTCTTCCTTGTCGAAGCTTGTCCGGTGACGGGCGGCGATGGCGGCCGCCTGTCGGCGCTCCACGTAGTCCTTCACCGCGTCGTCGAGGAGCGGCACCGGGATGAGAGGGGTCAGGGCGACGAGGACGGCGTGCACGGAGAGGATGCGCAACAGGTCGTCGTCGAGCGCGGGAGGATCGAGCTCCGGTTCCACGAGGGCAACCTACCAGAGCTCGCTCAGCTGGCGGAGCAGCGACACTCCGCCCGCTCGACGCGGGCGCGCGCGCTCTCGACCCGCGCGCGCGCCTGGGCGCATCGTCCGTCCTCCGGCCCCGCCAATCGGCAGAGGAAGTCCGCCGAGCGCCGCATGGAGGCGAGGGCGGTGCACGCGATCGAGCACGCGTCGGTCACCGGCTCGGGGGCCGATTCTTCCGCCTTCACCGCCGGCTTCTTCTTCGGCTCGCTCCGGGGCCGAGGGTTTCGAAGGCTCTCGTCGAGGGCGCGCTCCGCGTAGGAGAGCTCCGCCTCCGCGTCGGCGATGTGGCGCGCGCGCTCCCCGGGAGGCAACGCCGGCCCCGCCGGAGGCAATGCGGGCTCCGCCGGGGCGGACGGTGCGGGGGCCTCCGGGGCGACGGCGAGCTTGGCCGGGGGCGACTGCGCCTTCATGCACGCTCCGCACGAGAGCGCGAGGCCGAGGCCGATCGCGACGAGCCCACGGGTGTCCAACGAGCCAACGATACACGCCCGTGTCGGCGCGAGCACGCCGCGCTGTAAGGTCGCCGGTGAAGACGCGTTGTGGGCTCAGCCAGACTTCCGTCCGCGGGGCCGACGCGCCCCGAAGGGCGCTTTCCATCCTTGGGCTTCGCTCGACTCAATTCCTGATCGATGGCGGCTCGACCGCCGATCGCCGAGGAGGTCGTCATGCACCTTCGCTCGTCGCAACGGATCGTCATGCGCTGCGTGGTGTTCGCGCTCGCGATCGTCTTCGCCGCCTGCGCGGGGCAGCCGCTCGCGCCCCCGACCCCCGAGGCGCCCCCCCTCGTTTCGCCTCCTCCCCGAGCGGCGCCTCCGCCCGCCACCCCCGCGGAGCCGAACGCCCCTGCCCCCGAGATCGTGAAGAGCGACGAGGGGGCGCCGGTGCGGGCCCGGGATCGATCGCTCATCGCGTTCCCGGTGTTCACCAACCCCGGCGATCTCCCGAGCCTGGCCATCGTCGACCCCGAGCGGCGCGAGGCGGAGCGCGCCAAGGTGCCCCTCAAGAACACCCGCGTCCTCGCGAAGCTGAGCCAGTTCGTAGCCGAGGTCGAGGTGACCCAGCGCTACGAAAACAGTAGCACCAAGCCGATCGAGGCCGTCTATGTCTTCCCCCTCCCCGAGAACGCCGCGGTGAACGCGATGAAGATGACGGTGGGAGAGCGCGTCATCGTCGGCAAGATCGACGAGCGCACGCGCGCCCGCACCACGTACGAGCGGGCGAAGCGGGCCGGGCACACGGCCGCGCTCGTCGAGGAGGAGCGCCCCAACGTCTTCACCCAGTCGGTCGCGAACATCGAGCCCGGCAAGCCCATCGAGGTGACGATCCGCTACGTCCAGGAGCTCTCCTACGACGCGGGCGTCCACGAGCTCGTCTTCCCGATGGTCGTCGGCCCGCGCTTCGTTCAAGGAGGCGCGCTCGCGCGCGGAGACATCGGCACCGGGACGGCGCGGGACACGGACATGGTGCCGGACGCGTCGCGCATCTCGCCGCCCTACGTCGGACAAGGAGAGCGCAGCGGCCGCGACATCGAGATCGAGGTCGTCACCCAGCCCGATCTCTTCATCGGCGACATCGAGCCCGTCACCCACGACATGGTCAAGGCGACGGGAGACGACGGCGAGCTCCACCTGAAGCTGGCGAAGCACGACCGGCTCCCCAACCGCGACTTCGTCCTTCGCTACCGGGTCGCGGGCGAGAAGCCGCGCGCGACGATGCTCACGAGCGAGGGCGACGGCTTCTTCTCGCTCGTGGTCGATCCGCCCGATCTCGACGTCGACGGGCTCGTCGGAAAGCGCGAGATCGTCTTCGTGGTCGACGTGAGCGGCTCGATGGGCGGCGTCCCGATCACGCTGTGCAAGCGGGCGATGGAGCTCGCGCTCGGCAAGATCCGGCCCGTCGACACCTTCAACGTGATCACGTTCGCGGGCGCGACCCAAAAGCTCTTCCGCTCGTCGAGGCCCGCCAACGACGAGAACATCCAGAGGGCGACCGCCTTCATCGACGCGATGAGGGCGGGCGGGGGGACGATGATGTTGGACGCGGTCGAGGAGGCGCTCTCCCCCGACGTGGAGGCGGGGCGCGACCGGTACGTCTTCTTCCTCACCGACGGCATGGTCGGGGTGGACGATCAGATCCTCGCGTCGACGCGGACCTTCGTGGCCGCGATGGAGAAGAAGGGGCGGCGCGCGCGGGTCTTCGGCTTCGGGGTCGGCTCGTCGCCGAACCGATCGCTCATCGAGGGCATGTCGCGCGAGGGCAAGGGGGTGCCCGTGTACGCCACCAACCGCGAGGACCCGGCCCGCGGGGTGAACCAGTTCTTCCGGTACATCGATCGATCGGTCCTGCGCGACGTCTCGATCGACTGGGGCGGGGCCAAGGTGAGCGACGTCTCTCCGGAGGCGCTGCCGGACCTGTTCGCCAGTCATCCCTTGATCGTCCACGGCCGGCTCGGCTCGAGCCCCTCCCGCAAGCCGGTGCTCCACGCCACGACCGCGGCGGGCGCGATCGAGATTCCGGTGCAGGTCGTGGCGTTGAAGAAGGGGGCGCCCCGGAGCGTGCTCGGCGTCACGTGGGCCCGCTCGCGCATCGCCACCCTGGAGACGGATCTCCAGCTCGGTGATCGCTCGGCGCGCGACACGATCGAGAAGCTCGGGCTCGATTTTCAGATCGTCACCCCGTTCACGAGCTTCGTCGCGGTGGACCGCGGGAGCCGCACGGAGGGCCCCTCCACCCAGGTGCTCGTCCCGCAAGAGAGCCCCGAGGACGTGAACCTCCCCCTCAGCGGCGTCGGAGAGGGTAAGTCGAGGCAAGTCCAGGAAGGGTCTCGGGCCGAGCTCGCGAGCGCCGAGCCGGACGCCCCCGCTTCGATCGACGGCCGGCACGGCGCCTGCGCGTGCACGCTGGTGGGCGCGGAGCCGGCGGCGTCGAGGACGGACCTCGGCGTGTGGCTCGCGGCCGCCCTCGTCCTCACCGTCGCGAAGCGCAGGAGGCGCTGCCCCTCCGCGCGTCGATGAGCCAACCTTCGCCGCGCGGAGCCGGTGCTATGGTACGCGCCCTCTGATGTCATCGGATCCCGAGCGCCGCCCGACCGCCGTCATCGTCTCCCTCCAGCTGCCGGGGGTGAGCGACGAGCAACACGAGGCGGACGTCGCCGAGCTCGAGCGGCTCGTCGACACGCTCGGGCTCGACGTCATCGGGCGGGTCACCCAGCGACGCGCCCACCCGCGCGCCGGCACCGTCCTCGGCCTCGGAAAGCTCACCGAGCTCGCGGCGTGGACGGGCGGCTCGGGCCACGTCCAGCCCCACGTCCCCCGCAAGAACAAGCTCCGCACGCGCCGGGAGAAGGAGCGCCTCGAGGAGGAGGCGCGCCTGGAGGAAGAGGTGGAAGAACCCGACGACGAGGTGGAGGTCGAGGGCCACCGCGACGACGACGACGCGGAGGGCCCCGAGGGCTTCGTCGCGTCCGGCAAGGCCGAGGTCGTCGTCGTCGACCACGAGCTCTCCCCGCGCGAGCAGTCGAACCTCGAGAAGGCCACCGGGGCCGAGGTCATCGACCGCACCCAGGTGATCGTCGAGATCTTCCACCGCCACGCGAAGAGCCGCGAGGCGCGCCTCCAGGTCGAGATCGCGCGGCTGATGTACGTCGCGCCCCGCCTGCGGGAGGCAGGCGCGGGGGCGGATCGTCAGCGCGGCGGCATCGGCGGCAAGGGCGCGGGGGAGAGCGCGGTCGAGCTCGATCGCCGGCGCATCCGCGATCGCATCGCGGAGCTGAAGAAGGAGCTCGATCAGATCCAGACGGAGCAGGCGACCCGGCGCGCGCTGCGCCGCGACCAGCGGAAGGTCGCCCTCGTGGGCTACACCAACGCCGGGAAATCGTCGCTGATGCGCGCCCTCACCGGCAGCGAGGTGTACGTCGCCGACAAGCTCTTCGCGACGCTCGACACGACGGTGCGCGCCCTCAAGCCGGAGACGGACCCTCGCATCCTCGTGAGCGACACCGTCGGGTTCATCAAGAAGCTCCCCCATCAGCTGGTGGCCTCGTTCCGGTCCACCCTCGACGAGGCCCTCGAGGCTTCGCTCCTGCTCTACCTCGTCGACGCCTCGGACCCGACCTTCGAGACCCAGCTCGAGACGACCCGCGCCGTGCTCTCGGAGATCGGCGCCGACGAGGTGCCCTCCCGCATCGTCCTCAACAAGCGGGACCGGCTCGACGAGGAGACCATCGCGTCCCTTCGCTCCCGCTACCCGGAGGCGTGGATCGTCTCGGCGAAGGATCGAGACGACGTGGCCCGCGTCCGCGAGCAGATCCTCTCCTTCTTCGACGGCGAGCTCGTCGAGGACGAGGTGTTCGTCCCGTACGATCGCCACGGCCTCGTCCAGAGGATCCACGAGAGCGCGCGGGTCCTCTCGGAGCGCTACGACGAGCACGGCACCCACGTGCGCGTCCGCGCCCCTGCCCTCGCGATGAAGCGCATCCGCGATCTCGCCTCTCCCGCCTAGAGCACCGATTCATTTGAAGGCCGAGTGATGTCGCGCGAGTTTGCGTGGGAGGCGCGCGCCCGAGGAGTGAGCACCACAGCACGACTCGCAGTCATGCGAGGACCGGAGCGACGAGGCCGCGTGGATCACGCGTGAAATGGCGCGAAAGCGCCGGCTTTCAAACGGATCGGTGCTCTAGGGGGTGCTCTGCGGGGCCTCGCGTAAGCGGGAAGTCTCATTGATGCGGGGCGAGAGGTTCCAGGCCCAGATCCAATGACCGAAGCGCGCGAGGCCCTCTGATCGAGAATTGCGCTCGCTCATTTGGCGGCGGCTGCGGGGCCTCGCGTAAGCGGAGGTATCATCGAGGCGCGGCGAGAGAATCCAGGCCCAGCCCCGTTGATCGAATCGCGCGAGGATCGCTCGCTCACTTCGCTTCGAGGCCTCCGCGCGCCGGCCGCATGCCCCGTGACGGAGCGAAGCGACAGAGCGATACTGTGACCATGCGTCAACGTGCGGGCTCGGCGTGGGCGGTGCTGGTCTCGGCGATCCTCACCGGCTGCTTCCTCGACGCCACCTACGAGCCCGTGGAGACAGGCGGGGCCGGCACCGGCGGCACGTCCGCGGGCGGCTCCGCGACGGGCGGAGGGGGCGCGGGGTTCACGACCGGGGGCGCGCCCGCGGGGGGCTCGCCGTCCACCGGCGGCTCGAGCACCGGCGGCACGAGCGGGACGGGCGGAGCGGGCGGGCAGGCTCCTGTCATGTGCGAGGAGTCGACGTGCGCCCAGCTCGGCGGGACCTGCATCGGCGGCGCGTGTGAGATCGACTGCAACGAGACGGACGCTTGCGACATGGGCGTCACCTGCCCACCGGACGTGCCGTGCGTCGTGAAGTGCGGAGGGAACGGGAGCTGCGGCGGCGACATCGACTGCGCGAACGCGAGCAGCTGCGAGATCCACTGCTCCGGCAACAACTCGTGTCAGAGCCACATCACCTGCGGCGGCGAGAAATGCCAGGTGCTCTGCGAGAACGGCCACACCTGCAACAACACGTCGGGCGGGATGGTGTGCACCGCGGACGTCTGCGACATCGTCTGCTCCGGCGCCGACAGCTGCCAGACCGGGAGCGGGACGGCGATCCAATGCAGCGGCCAGTGCAAGGTCGCCTGCGAGAACAACCAGACCTGCGACTCGATCGTGTGCGGCGGGCTCGACACCGGCGACACGTGCGATCTCGTCTGCACCGGCAGCGATTCGTGCGACCGCATCGACTGCAGCAACGCCGGCTGCTGCGCCACGAACTGCACCGGCAACGCCTGCGACACCTCGATGTGCCCGGCCGCCTGCCCGCTCACGCCCCCGGGCTGCGGCTGCACGACGTGCTGATCAACCCCTGCCGCGACGGAGCTCGGAGAGCGCAGTCGCCTGGCAGGGGTCGGCGAGCGCGAAGCGCGCCGGGGGTTTGATCGCGCGCGCGCTCACCCCCCGGGCGCGGTGACGCGGACGGCGAAGGGCTCGCGCGGGTCGCTCCCCTCTCGGATCAGCTCCACCCGCTCACCGAGGTGGGCCCGCGCCGCGAGGGCGATTCCATCGCGCTCCTCTGCGAACGTCGCGTCCGAGTTGGGGGCGAGGAGGCGATCCAGCACCCGCAGCCTCAGCTCCGTCCGTTCGAACGAGAGGGGGGCGAGGCGAGGCTCCGCTTCGAGCTTCGAGGCGAGGTCGAACAGCCTCCGGAGGGAGTCGGCGAGCCGCGCGTGAGGACCGGGATCGGGGGCGCGCTTGCGCGTGTAGACGAGGCCGACTCGGCCCTCGCCCTCGTCGAGCGCGTAGTCGGACTCGTGCCCGACGAAGAGCACGTGGGGCCCGTGGTGGACGTGCCCGTAGTCGACCACGTCGATCATCGTCTCGGCGAGCGTGTCGAGCCGGATCATGTCGTGGAAGACCTCGACGAGCTTGGCGCGCGCGGGCACCGTCGTCGGCTTCGCGTAGATCTTGATCGAGATCTTCGAGCTCTTCATCGAGCCGCTCCCGTCGCCGCCACGAGCCGGTCGTAGCACTGGTGGGAAGCGTCCACGAAGAGCTGCGCCTCTTCGATGCGCTGGTGAGCGAGCTCGGCGGTGCTCGTCGAGCGCTCGTCGCGGTGGGCCTTGAAGAGGTAGTGGGCGAACTTCGAGCCCGCGAACGGGTCGAAGAACAGCTTCGGCTCGACGAGGGCCCGCTCGAACGTCGTCACGATCTCGTCCGCGCCCTCTCCGACGTCGGGGACGCGCTCGCGGGCGAGGCCTCGCGCGGCCGTGAGCATCGCGCGATAGGCTCGCTCGGCGGCCTTGGTGGCCTCGCCTTGCTCGAGCAGCACCTGGGCCTCGAACACCTCGCGCTCCGCGGCCGCGAGGGCCATCTGCACGAACGGGACGACCTCGCCCGCGCACTCGCCGACCCCCATGTCGCCGATGGAGTACTCGCGCGGATCTCCCCAGTCCGCGTAGTAGCTGGGATCGACCTCGTAGGCGGGGACGGGCGAGAGCTTGTCGACCATCGCGCGGACCTCCTTCTTCCCGATGCGCTGGACGAAGTCGGTGAAGGTCTCCTCGGGCGCTCGCTCTGCGACGTAGCGGTCCGTCAGCGCCGTCACCATCGCGGGGACGTTCTTCGAAGGGATGGCCCCGATCGCGAGCCCGAAGGCGCCCGCGTTGTGCGTCCACTTCCCGCCCACCACGACCTGGAAGTGGGGGACCCGCCGGCCGCCGACGTTGCGGCTGACCCCGAGGAAGCCCAGGTCGGCGACGTGGTGCTGGCCGCACGAGTTGAAGCACCCGCTCGTCTTGATGTGGAGGGCCCTCGCGGCTGGGTCGAGCCGGTCGTCGATCACGGTGAGGCGCCGGCGCAGCTCGCCCGCGAGGCCTCGAGAGCTGGAGATCCCGAGCTTGCACGTGTCGGTGCCGGGGCACGCGGTGATGTCGGTGATGGTCGAGGCCCCCGGCTCCGCGAGCCCGATCGCGTGGAGGCGACGGTACAGGGCGGGCAGGTCGTTCTCCGCGACCCAGCGCAGGGCGACGTTCTGCTCCACCGTCGTGCGGACCTCTCCCGAGGAGAGCTCGCGGGCGATCGAAGAGAGCGCCCGCGCCTGATCGCTCGTCATGTCGCCGAGGGGGAGCGTCACCGTCGCGACCACGTAGCCGGCCTGGGCCTGCGGGCGCGTGTTGGTCGCTCGCCACCGTTCGAAGGCGCCGCGCTGGACGCCGAGATCGGAGGGGGTCACCGCGTCGTGGGGAGACCGCCGCGGCTGCTCGGGGGCGAGCTGCGGATCCGCGAGCCAGCTCGTCCATCGCGGATCGGCTCGCAGCTTCTCGCGCTCGGCCCGCACCAAGCCCGTGAACGCCTCGATGCCGATCTTCTTCAGGACGAACTTGAGGCGGGCGCGGGCCCGGTTCTCCCGCTCCCCGAGGCGGGCGAAGATCCGACAGACCGCCTGAAGGACGGGGAGCAGCTCCTCCTCCGGGACGAAGGGATCGAGGAGCTTCGCGGCGTGAGGCACGGAGCCGAGCCCTCCCCCGACGTACACCTCGAAGCCGCGCTTCTTCACCCCGTCTTCGACGCGGACGCGCGCGATGCAGCCCACGTCGTGGAAGCTCGTGAGGCCGCAGGCGTGGTCGGCGCAGCCGGAGAAGGCGATCTTGAACTTCCTCCCGAAGTCTTGGGTGTCGTCGTGCCCGAGCAAGAAGTACGTCGTCGCGTGGGCGGCGGGGGCGACGTCGAACGACTCGTCGTTGCAGACCCCCGCGTACGGGCACGCGGTCACGTTGCGGACGGCGTTGCCGCAGGCCTCCCGCGTCGTCATGCCCACCGCCCCCAGCCGCCGCATGAGATCGGGCGTGTCCTCGATGTGGACGAAGTGCAGCTGGACGTCCTGCCGCGTCGTCACGTGGAGGATGCCGTCCGAGTACTCCTCCGCGCACTCCGCGACCGCGTCCAGCTGATCCGCCCCGAGCTTGCCGAACGGGACCTTGATCCGCTGCATGCCGGGAGCGTCCCAGAGCGTCGACGGGCCCTTCGTCTTCTCCGCGGAGGGATAGCGGAGCGTCCTCGTGGTCGCGCCGTCGTGCCGCTCGCCGTTGTCGTAGCGCTGGCCGTAGACCCCGCGGCGCAGACGGGTCTCGGCGAAGAGCTTCTCTTCGATCTTCCCCGAGAGGCGAAGCTCGATCTGGGTCTCGAAGATCTCGATCTCTCGCGCGAGGTCCGGGGCCACTGCGCCCGCGAGCCGCTCTCTCCAGGAAGTCATTTTCGCTGTCTACGACGATTTCTACCGAGCTACCGAGACAATCTCCATCGATGCCGCGATTGATCTCGTTTTTGTGCCTTCTTGCGACGCGCAGATTGTTTACTGATTCACTAAATAAATCGCCACGCGCCGACGCTGTCCGATTCATTTCTTCGTTGAGGCGCCCGGGCATCACGAAAGCTTTTCGAAAGTGGGCCGCTAGAATCCAATTGTGAGCGCCCACGAGACGTCGCTTCGTGCGCTCGTCGTCGACGACGAGATTCCATTCGCGCGCGCCATCCGACGCGCGCTCGAGCACCGCGGCTTCGCCTGCGGGGTCGCCTACTCGGTCGCGAGCGGCCTGGACGCGGTCGAGAGCAACACCTTCGACGTGGTCATCTCGGACCTGCAGCTGGGGGCGACGAGCGGCCTGCTCCTCCTCTCCGAGGTGCGCTCGCGCTGCCCCGAGGCGACGACGATCTTGATGACGGGCTGGGTGGGCGCGGTCTCGCCGCGGCTCGTCCAGCAGGGCTTCGTGGACGCGTACATCGAGAAGCCGTTCGACCTCGACGCCCTCTGCCAGCTCATCGCGCGGACCCGCACCAAGACGAGCGGCGTCCGGCTCGCGGCCGGGGTCGCCCACCCCGAGCACCTCGACCCGGTCGCCCCCACCCTCCGCGCCGTCAAGCGCTGAGGGGCGCGCGGCGGGGGACGACACCGGCGCTCTCTTTTTCGTAGCGCACCCCTCCCGCGAGGAGCGAAGCGACGAGCAAGGGAGGGGTCGGCGAACGAAGTGAGCCGGGGGTGGGCATCCACCGCTCGCCGACGGCCGGATCGAGGATGGTCAGCTCGCGCCGACGTACTCGGGCAGGTAGGCGATGGTCCGGATCACCTCGACGAGGCGCTCGCGGTCGTCGAGGGTGAGCTCGGAGAAGCGGACGCCCATGCCAGGGTTCGGGCAGGTCGGGGTCGCGGGGTTGATCCACTGGACCTGGCCCTCGAGCGCGAAGTCGCCCATGACGACGTGGGTCGGGGAGAACCGGAGGCTCACCCGCGTGCCGACGGGCAAGGGCTCCACCGTGCGCACGAAGATCCCGAGCTCGGAGATGTTCGTGATCTTCGCGTAGAGGAACGTCTCCTCCGTCTCGCAGTCCACCGCCCAGACGACGCCGTATCGAGCGCTCGCCCTGCGGTTCGGTGAGCCGCTCTCGGGAGGCGGCTCGCGCTCGTCGAGGCCTTCTTCTTCGTCGTCCTGCGTGCTCACGTAGATCGCCCTAACGTCTTCGCACACGCGCGTCGAGGGTCGACGCTCAACGGACGGTGATGCGTCCGGCGATGACGCGATCGTCACGGGCGGGCCCGTCGGAGACGTGGAGGCGCGCCTCACCCTGGAAGAAGCCGAAGAAGACCCAGTACTCGCCGGGGGTGAAGTTCGGCTCGAGCTTCACGTCCACCTCGTCCCGGACGATGTCTCCCGGTTGCCACAGGGTCATTGCGTAACGTCCGCCCAGCGGGGGATGGTCGGCGTTGTAGCGCTTGCCGTTCCCGTCGATGTGGAGGAACGACTGCCAGGAGCCGGGGACTCGCCGCAGGACGCGGTAGACGAAGCGAGCGCGGTACGTTCGATCGGGGACGACGACGTCCGTCGGACGGTTGCTCTCGTCGACGATCTCCCAGCCGAGGACCTCGAGGTGGTCGAGGAACCTGGCGGAGAGGGCGTGGGCGACCGGGGGCGGGGCGTCGAAGAGGATGTCGGCGAACGGGTCCTCCCCCAAGGTCTCACCGGCGGCCGCGCTCGCGACCAGGACGTTCTCGCGGGAGCGAGCGTCGACCACGGAGACGCTCCGGTGAAAGCGCGCTCGCCACAGGCTGTTGAGGCGCGGGAGGTCCTTCGACTTCAGGATCAGGAAGCGGCGTGGGACGTCGTCTTGACCGAGCCACGTGGCGGCCCTCCCCACGTCTTCGAAGGACGGGAGCGGCTCACGGAAATAGAGCGCGCCCGCTCTCGGGCTCGTGCCGAGCAGGGCGAGGGGCTCGTTCTCGCCGCGCGCGCGCGCGTAGACCTCGAAGGCGCCGCGAGGAGAGAGCTGCTCTCCGAGGGCGGGGTAATAGAAGAAGCCGAGCACCGCCCCCGCCGCCGCGCCCGCGACGATGACGAGCGCCCCGCGCGACCAGCCGAGGAGGCGCCTCCCGGCGCGGAGGGCGTCGCGCGCGAGCACGAAGCCGACGGCGGCGAGGGTGAGGCCGAGGGGGGCCGCCCACCACGCCGTGACCCCGACCTTCACGGCGCCCTGGGGGAGCTTGGCGACGGCGGACCACCCGGCGCGCGAGCCGATCGCGAGCATCGCCCCGAGCCCGACGAGGGCGGCCTCGACGAGCACGCACGCGAAGACGAGGTTGCCGTCGAAGGCCCGGTACAGC
>JBGAID010000205.1:0-2848 GCA_044225865.1 Polyangiaceae bacterium
CGGCGCGTCCCGGGTCGCGCCCCAGAAGCTCCCGCCCCCCTCCAAGCGCGAGGGAGCGGGGCCGCGCAGCGGGCCCGCCAAGCGAAGGAGCCAGGCCCCGCAGTCGACCGCGTCGGCGGCGTCCCAAGAGCTCGCCATCGCCATCGCGGCGGCGGGGCTCGACAAGAAGGCGGTCGGCGTCGAGGTCATCGATGTCTCCGGGCGCGTCGACTACGCCGACTACATCGTCATCATGACGGGGACGAGCGACCGGCACGTCCACGCGATCGCCATGGGCATCGAGGAGGGGCTCAAGAAGAAGAAGGTCGTCCCCCTCTCCGTCGAGGGCTTGGGCGCCGCGACCTGGGTCCTGATGGACTTCTCGGACGTGGTCGTTCACGTCTTCCAGGAGGACACCCGGCGCGTCTATGACATCGAGGGGCTCTGGATGGATGCGGGGCGGCTGCCCGTCTCGACTCCCACCCCGACCTGAGCGGTGAAGATCACGGTCGTCGCGGTCGGGCGGATCAAAGAGCCCTACGTGCGCGCCGCCATCGACGACTACGCGGGTCGCGTGCGGCGCTATGTGTCCTTCGAGGAGCGCGAGATCGAAGACGGCAGCGACGACGATCTCGCGGCGACGATCCGACGCGTCGCGCGCGAGGCCACCGTCGTCCCCCTCGACAGCCGCGGCGCAGAGCTCGACAGCCACGCCTTCAGCCGCTTCATCGAGAAGCTCGGTCGGCGAGGGAAGGGCGACGTCGCTTTTGCGATCGGCGGCAAGGCGGGCTTGGGATCGAAGAGCCTCGCCCTCGGCGCGGAGGTGCTGAGCCTCTCCAAGATGACGCTGCCCCACCGGCTCGCGCGGCTCGTCCTCACCGAGCAGATCTACCGCGCCTTCACCATCGCCCGGGGCGAGCCCTACGGAGCGGCGGAGTGAGCGCGATCGTGGTGTTCCCCGGGCCGGTGAGCCAGGACCGCGTCGACGACGCGATCGCGGCCGCCGAGCTCGTGCTCGCGAACATCCTGCCGCGCACGTCCGGCCAGCCGCGACAGCTCGTCACCCTGTCGCGTGACGGGGCGAGCTCGGTGGTCTTCGCGAAAGACGAGCGCCTCGACGTCACGTACGCGGTCGTGTCGGGGGAGGGGGCCGAGGGCCTCGCGGAGCGCCTCGCGAGCGCGCTCGGGCGGGTCGACGTCGCGGATCTCGTCCGCGCGCCGGATCGCGCGTGGGCGCTCCGCCACGCGGCCGTGCTCCAGCGGCCCGCCGAAACGGAGCCGATCCTCCTCGAAGGCCTCGCGTCTTCGGAGCCGCGGGTGCGCGCGGTCGCGGCGTTGGCGACCGCGTACGCGTCCACCCCGGCGCTCTCGGCCGCCCTCGCCGCCGCCATCGGCCCGGAGCGGGATGGGGAGGTCGCGGCGACGATGCGCGCCGCCCTCGCCACCCTCACGGAGGCGCGGTGAAGACGCGACCGCGATTGGCATCTCACGCGCTGGTCCGCCGGCACCTCGTCGATGGAGAGGAGAAGGTCGTCGTACACCACGCCGCGACCGGCGCGCTCGTGGTCCTCACCCCTCGCGCGGCCGAGCTCGCCCTGCTCGGCGACGGCACCCGTGATCTCGACGCGCTCTCGCTCGCGGCGTCGGCGCGCGGACTCTACCGGCGCGAGCGCGAGATCTCCGAGCTCTTCGAGGCCCTCGAGGCGCACGGCCTCGTCGACGACGGCATCGACCCGCGCGGCGGTGATCGCGCGCCGGGGCCGCGTCTCGACGCACCCGTCCGCGTGCTCGCGGGCTACGCGTTCCGCTGTGACGGAGGCGGCGCGTGTTGCCGGCAGTACGCCTCGATCGCGCTCGACCGAGGGGATGTCCTCGCCGCGCTCGGCGCGCGCCCCACGGCGTTGCCAGGCGATGGGGAGGCGAGGCGGCTCTTTCTTCCGATCGCGGGCGCGCGCGCCGATCGGTACGCGATGACGATGGTCGACGGGCGTTGTCTCCAGCTCGATCCGAGCGCGCGTTGCTCCCTCCACGAGCGCGGCGGTCCCGGCGCGAAGCCGAAGGCGTGCCGTCTCTACCCGGCGACCTTCACCGACGACGGGGAGGCGATTCGGGTTTCCTGCTCGACGGAGTGCGACTGCGTGTTCGCGAGCCTGGAGGGGGAGGGCGAGCCGCTCGTCGAGTCTTCCGTCTCGTTCGGACGGGATCTGCCGGGCTCGATCCGGGTGCGGTCCCTGCCGGATCGCGTGCCGCTATCTCCGCGGCGAGCGGTGGAGAGAGCGGAGGCGGTGCGGCTCCTCGACGAGATCGCGGCCGCCCCGTCCGATCGCGACGCCGTCACCCGCTGTTTCGACGCGGCCGCCGAGATCGATCCCGACGAGGAGCGCGATGGCCGGGCAGCGTCGATGCGCCGGGCGGTGGAGCAGCTCCACGCGGCGATGCGGTCGGCGACCGAGGCGGCGGCGGCGTGGCGCAGCTCGCGAGACCGGACCCGGCTCTTGCGGACGGCCGTTCGCGACGCATCCGGGGCCGTGCTCAAGCGCGGCGTCGACTCCGTGGGCGGGGTCGGCGGGATGGATCGCGACGAGCGCTTCACCCTCCGAGCCTCTCTGTTCGGACTTTTCTTCGCCGGCGGGGTGGCGACGACGAGCGAAGCGCTCCGTGAGCTCGGCGCGAAGATCCTCGTCGCCCGCGAGCTCGAGCTCTCCGGCTCGCGCTCCCTCGGGCACCCCATCGCCGTCGTGTGCGCCGCCGCTCGCGGCGCCTCGTAGGCGTCACGCGTTCCGCGCTCGTGACGTAACAACCGGGATGTGACGGGGGGGCGACAGCGCGATTCGAGCCTGATTTGCGCCGCTTTCGCTTGGCCCTCCCG
>JBGAID010000003.1:0-193727 GCA_044225865.1 Polyangiaceae bacterium
GACCACGCCTCGGCGCGTGGCACGGCGCGCCACGACCAGTCTTTCCCTCGACCGCGACTGCCACTACCTCATGGCTCGCCCTGACCGTCCCTCGCTCGACCCGCGCCAAGCTCGCCGCCATCGCGCTCGCGCTCGGCCTCGCGCCGATCTCCGTCGCGGGCGCGCTCGCGGTGATGACGTGGCGCGGGCCTCACCTCGCCTCTTGGGCGCTCCTCGCCGTCTCCGGCGCGGCGGTCGCGATGGGGCTCGGGTGGGCGCTGCGGCGGCGACGCGCGCTCGCGGCCGCGATGCTCCCGGGGCTCGTGGCGAGCCTCGCGTTCGGGTGGACGTATCGCTCCGATCCGATCCCGCGCGCGGAGGCCCCGGGCGCGCTGCCCGCCGCCTCCCCGCCCGCGTCGATGCGCGTCGAGGTGATCCGCACCGCGCGCATCCACCGCTCCGCCGCCTTCGCCTACCGCGGCGGCACGATGTTCGACGGGCGCGACTTCGCCATGAACGCGATCCTCGTCCGCCACCCCCGCGGAGATATCTTGATCGACGCCGGCATCGGCCGCGACATCGACGCGCAGCTGCGCGCCTTCCCTTGGGTGTTCCGCGCCCTGACGTCGCTGGAGCGCGGACAGTCCGTCTCCGAGCAGCTCGCCAATGTCGGGTACGAGGTCGCCAATCTCAAGGGCGTGCTCTTGACCCACGCCCACTGGGATCACGTGAGCGGCCTCGCCGAGCTCGGGGCGACGCCCGTCCTCGTGACGGGCGAGGAGCAGCGCTGGATCGAGGAGGGCGGCGCGGCCATGGGCTTCACCCGCGCGCTCCGCGACATCCATTACGAGCGCTATGCGCTCGACGGCGGCCCCTACGCGGGGTTCGAGAGGAGCCACGACGTCTACGGCGACGGCTCGATCGTGCTCGTCTCCGTCCCCGGCCACACCCCTGGCTCCGTCGCCGTCTTCGTCACGCCCCCGACCAAGCCACGATATTTGTTCATTGGCGATCTCGCCTGGCAGCTCGAGGGAATTCATCGGCGCGAGGAGCGACCCTGGCTCACGCGGACCTTCGCCGACGCGGATCCCGTCGCCGCGCGACAGAGCATCGCCCGCGTCGCCGCCCTCGCCGAGGCCGACCCCGAGCTCGTCATCGTCCCCGCCCACGACGCGCGCGCATATGAGGGGATCCCCGCGCTCGCGCCGTGAGCGAAGTGCTGGTCCGGCTGGCGAAGGCCGCTGCTGGTCGGCCTCGGGATCGGCGAGGGCGCCGGGCCGTGAGGCCCGCCGGCCCTTCTGAAGCGGGTGGCGCACGCTGCTCGCCAATTGCGACCGCCCCCTGAGCGAGCGGAGCGAGCGATTGGGGGGCGGTGGGCGCGCGTCAGCGCGACCGGTGGGGGCATCCACTTCTGGCGAAGTAGCGCGAGGGGCTTTGCGGCAGGGGGGGTGGCTGCTTCGCGCGCGTTGCGGAGATTCGAGGGGCGCTCCGCCCGCGTCCCGAAGCGAGGGGTCGGTTTCTGCAGATCTCGGCGAAATAGCGAGGGGGGATCTCGCAAAGCCACCCCGGCTGTTTCGCGGGCGGACTCCGCGGCCGGGCGCTGTCGCGGGATGGTGTCGGCGCGCGGGAGACCGAAGCTGCGCAGGGGGCCTCCGCGTGGTCGTTCGAGGTCGAGGCCCGCCCGTTCAAGGAGAGCTGGTAGCGCCCGCCGCAGGGGCGTTGCCGCTCGCGAGCACCTCTCGCATCCAACGCGGGATGAGGAACAGGCCACCGATGCACGTGACCATGATGAGGGCGCACGAGTGTGCGGCGTAGCTGGCGGCGATGTGCCAGACCAAGAAGAACGTCAGCCCCGAGAGGTACGGAAGACGCGCGTCCATCGCTCGCTCTTTCTCGACAAGAAGGCGACGGTCGAGGCGGCCGCGAGCTGCGCCGCCGTGGCGAGGACGAAGAGCTCCGGCTCACGGACGACCCTCTCTGCGCGCTCCAGTCTGATGATGGTGAGCCAGCCAGGGATGTGATCGTACTTGTCTCGATACCAGCGGAAGAAGTCGATGCCTCCTCGACTTGATGAAGCGCGTGCAGGCCAATGGCGGAGAGCTACAGCTTTGTATGCCTGTTCGCGCTCATCATCACGGAGTCTTTCTCCCTCGGACGAACCCACGGGTCATGCGCGGAGGGTACTCCAGACCGCGCGCGAGGGTCGGCTCATCGCCCCTTGAGAACGCGATCGCCCACCGCGGGAGCGTGGCCGGCGCCCTCCCAATCACGACAGCCTGAGCTCGACCCAAAGCACGATAGTCCAGATTATGGGATCGGACTCGGGGACGCCGACTCGGAGCGCTCTCGCCTGTTTCGATTGCGCGGCGACGGGGGTCTCGGACGCTCGCGTCGGGTTTCGAGCGGGCGGGGCGGCGTGGAGCCCCGAGATCGGCGGCCCGTGCAGTTCCAACTTGTTCGGCGAGGGGTCCTCCGTGCACCGTAGGCTTCGGAGCCGATAGCATGACGCGAGCGAGCACACTTCACCTCCTCGTCGGGCCGGTTGGCGCGGGGAAGACCACGTACGGAAGACGACGGGCGTCTCGAAGCGGCGGGGTATTTCTGGACCTCGACGTCTGGATGGTCCGCCTCTTTGGGGCGGATCCGCGCCCTCTGGACAACGTCGTCGCGTGGTACTTGGAGCGGCGCGAGCGCTGCCGCGGGCTCCTTTGGGACGTGTCCCTCGATGTGCTGCGGGGCGGGCAGGACGTCGTGCTCGAGCTCGACCTGGTCACCGTCGTGGATCGTGAGGCGTTCTACGAGAAGGCGCGCGCCGAGGACGTTCGGCTGGTCGTCTATCTCGTGGACGCGCCGAGAGACGTCCGTCGCGAGCGCGTTCTGAAGCGCAACGAAGCCCCCGGGCCGTTTACGCAGATCGTGCCTTTGGAGCACTTCGAGCGCGCCTCGGATATCTGGGAGGCGCCGTCAGAGCGGGAGCGCGTCACCCACGGCATCATCGACGTGTGACTCGGCACCAAGAGCGCGCGATGCCTCGTGAGCACGGCCGCGCGCTGTGCGTCCGTCGTCGAGGCGAGTCGTCGTGGACGACCCCAACGCCGCAGCGCGGGATTGGTGACAGCGCTGCGAAGTGCCCGACGAGCAAGACGATCGGGCCACGGAAGGCGCTGCCGCTGAAGAAGCACTCCCAGTGCCTCGCCCACCGCGGCCGCAGGAACAACGTCCCGATGGACGTCGCGCATCAAGCGTACCCAGCGGCGCGGAGCGCGCCGGGCGTCGATCAGCGCGCGTAGCTCGTCGGCTTCTCGAGCTTGATGGGGTCGCGATTCTTGAGCACCCAGGTGACCGCGAGCTCGGCCAAGCGGTCGTTGCCCTCTCCTTGGCGTTCGGCGAGGCCGCGCACCGTCGACTTCACTTCGTCGATCTCGCTCGGCGAGAGGGGTTCTCCGGTTTGGAAGTACTTCGCGAGCGCGTTTGCCATCGCGAGATAGTCTCGATCCCAGTTGGCGCCGCCGTTGCGATACCACTCGTCGCCGATGCGACCGCTGATGCGGATCACCTCTC
This sequence comes from Polyangiaceae bacterium, assembly GCA_044225865.1. Classification (GTDB taxonomy): domain Bacteria; phylum Myxococcota_A; class Polyangia; order Polyangiales; family Polyangiaceae; genus Xiheicaenibacterium. Next base: position 3,541 of record JBGAID010000003.1, read on the forward strand.
CCTGCACCGTCTCGGCCGGCCCTCGCGAGGGCACGAGGAGCTTCCAGAGCTCTTGGTGCTGCTTCTGCCAGGTCTTGCTCTCGACGCCGATGGGGCGCTTGCCGTCGTGCATCTCGCGCCTGGGCACCGGGGTGACCCCGAACGTCTGATAGAGATAATCGAGCCCGGCGCTCGCGGCGGCGACCCCCTCCTTCGCGAAGCCCGCACGATGGAGCTCGAACTGCTCGCCCCGCTCGCGCACACTCCGCTTCATCGCGTCGGTGCGCTCGGCCCCCGCCTCCAAGAGGACGCGCACGTAGGCGGGCATGCGCTCGAGCTGCGCGTTGGAGCAGATCGATAGCGCGAGCTCGAGCGCGGTCATGCCTTGGCGATTCTTCGCGTGGATGTCGGCTCCGAAGGCGAGGAGCTGCTTGGCGTGCTCCGCGTGCTGGCTATGGGCCGTCGCGTGGAGGGGGGTCCCGATCGAGGCCTCCGCGTGGACGTTCGCCCCGAGCTCGAGCAGCACGTCGATGCTGGTGAGCCAGCTCCGCGCGCGCGAATGGAGCGGGGTGTTCCTCCACGTGTCGGTCGCGTTCACGTCGGCGCCGTGGGCCACGAGCCACCGTGCGAGCTCGTCGGGGCACGCGTCGAAGGCGAGCGCGGTCTCTTTGGCGTGGCCGCCGTACGCGTTCACGTCGCACTTCTCGAAGACGGCCTTGAGCGCGTCGAGGTCACCCGCTTTGAGGAGCTCCTCGAAGTCCTTGGGGAGCGTTTTGCGCTTCGCCATCGCTACTTCTTCTTCAGGAGCTTGTCCGTGCATTCAGAGACGCGGGCGCTCGCGTCGTCCATCTTCTTCCTCTGCTCCGGCGTGGGCGTTCGGAGCTGTCCGTCCGCGTACATCTTGTCGCTGGCCTCGCGGTACTTGTCGCCCGCCTTGTTGATGCATTGGGCGGTCTTGCACTCGCAGACGTCCTTCGCGTACGCCTCAGCCAGCTCGACGTTCTCCGCGCCGTCCTTGCCCTTGTCGACAGGCACCTTCTCCGCCTCGGGGCTCGGCGCGGCCGATGGTGCGCTCTTCGCGCTGCCCGACGCGGCCGCGCTCTCCTTGCTGCTTTTGTCGCACGCGCTCGTCGTGAGCACGCTGAGGGCCACCGCGATGAGTGTTCGGTTCACGCGGCGCGGTTTCGGTTGTCATGGGTGGCGCGTCAAGAAGCACGCCCCGACCCTGGACTGGCAGGTTTCGCCCGGACAGGGATTTTCGGATCTGGAGACGCCGTTGGCGACGCTCGAGCCCCCAGCGCCCTGGCGCGGCGCGCAGGGTGGTGGAGAGGCGAGCGCGCTTCGGCTCTGACGCGGGCGCTGCTCGCCAGTTGCGACCGCCCCCTGAGCGAGCGCAGCGAGCGATTTGGGGGCGGTGGGCGCGCGTCAGCGCGACCGGTGGGGGCACCCAGGAACGGCGAAGTAGCGCGGGGGGCTTTGCGGCAGGGGGGGTCGCTGCTTCGCGAGCATTGCGGAGATTCGAGGCGCGCTGCGCCCGCGTCCCGAAGCGAGGGGGCGGTTTCTGCAGATCTCGGCGAAGTAGCGAGGGGGGATCTCGCAAAGCCACCCCGGCTATTTCGCGGCGGTCCTTGGGCGGGCTCTGTCGCGAGATGGGGTCGGCGCGGGGGGACCGGAGCCCTGATGGGCGAAGTAGCGCGGGGGGGGTTTGCGGCAGGGGGGCGCGCTGCTTCGCGTGCATTGCGGAGATTCGAGGGGCGCTGCGCCCGCGTCCCGAAGCGAGGGGGCGGTTTCTGCAGATCTCGGCGAAGTAGAGAGGGGGGATCTCGCAAAGCCACCCCGGCTATTTCGCGGCGGGCCTTGGGCGGGCTCGTTCGCGAGACGATGGGCCCCGAGGGGCGGGCCCGCGCGGCAATGGAGACACGCCGCGCCGGGCTACTCGTTATAACGTCGGCCGATGACGAAGAAGGTGTGCGTGGTGGTTGGGGTGGGGCCCGGGAACGGCGCGGCGCTCGGCCGGCGCTTCGCGGAGGAGGGGTACGCGGTGGCGCTCCTCGCGCGGTCGACGGAGACAAGCGAGCCGCTCGCGAGGAGCCTCGAAGGGGCCCGCGCCTACCGATGCGACGTGACCGAACCGGAATCCATCGCGCGAACATTCGATGCGATCGAGCACGAGATGGGGCCGGTGCACACGCTCGTCTACAACGCGGGGACGGGCATCTGGGGCAGCGTCGAGGAGATCGACCCAGCCGCCCTCGAGGGCTCGTTTCGCGTGAACACCCTCGGTCTGCTGCATGCGGCGAAGCGGGTCATCCCTTCGATGAAGGCGCAGGGCGGCGGGAACATCGTCGTGATCGGGGCGACGTCGTCGCGCAGGGGCGTCGCGCGCACGGCCGCCTTCGCGCCGGCCAAGGCCGCCCAGAAGAGCCTCACCGAGTCGATGGCGCGTCACCTCTGGCCACAGGGGATCCACGTGGCGCTGGTCATCGTCGACGGCGTCGTCGATCTCCCGCGCACCCGCGCGATGATGAAGGACAAGCCGGATGACTTCTTCATCGCGCCCGGCGATCTCGCCGACACTGCGTTTCGTCTGACGACGCAGCCCCGCTCCGCCTGGTCGTTCGAGGTCGAGGCCCGCCCGTTCAAGGAGAGCTGGTAGCGCCCACCGCAGAGGCGTCACCCTTCGCCAGCACCTCTCGCATCCAACGCGGGATAATGAACAAGCCCCCGACGCACGTGACCATGATGGGGGCGTACGAGTGCGCGGCGTAGCTGGCGGCGATGTGCCAGACCAAGAAGAACGTCAGCCCCGAGAGGTACAGAGCCAGGAAGACGCGCGTCCATCGTTCGCTCTTTCTCGACAAGAAGGCGACCGCCGAGGCGGCCGCGATCTGCGCCGTCGAGGCGAGGACGAAGAGCCCCGGCTCACGGACGACCCTCTCGGCGCGCTCCAGGCTGAGGATGGCGAGCCAGCCGGGGATGTGATGGTAGTTGTCTCGATACCAGCGAAAGAAGTCGATGGCCTCCTCGACTTGATGAAGCGCGTGCAGGCCAATGGCCGAAAGCCACAGCTTCGTATACCTGTTCGCGCGCGTCATCGCTCAGTCAGGCTCCTTCGGGCGAATCCAGCATGCTCACATTGTAATGGGCCGCCGTCAGGATGTCAGCGGAGCTCCGTCGCTCGCGCGCATGTCTCGATGCAAGCGCTACACGCGGAACCTGGGGCGATCTCCGCCGAGTCCAAGCGCCCATTCGACCGAGTGGGTGCGCTTCGAGCACGCCTCGGAGGGGCTCGGGGTCTTCTCGTACGTCGCTGACGCCGAACGCCGAGCGTCGGCGCGCCTCGCGGCGCGCATCGAACGGCTCTCTGCATGGTTCGAGCGTCGGCTCGACGCTCCGATCTATCCCTCGCGTGACGACGAGCGCTTCTGGTTCCGAGCCGAAGCGCTCGACTTCGTGGGACACGCCCGCGAGCTCGCGGACCTGGTGGCGCGCGCGGGCTATCCGATGCGGGAGGTGCGCATGACGGAGCGCGTGGGATGGACCCGCTGGGAGGATGCGCACCAGATCGCTCTTGTTCGTTATGGGTCGTAGCTCCGCCTCGCGACTGGCGAGCTTCGTGCTCCGACCCGAGCCCCACCGCGAAGATCGACGCTCAGGCGGCCGGCGATCAGCGTGTCAGTTCCAAGGCGGGATCAGCTTCGACTCGCAGGGGTTCAATCCGCCGACGTGGGTGAGGTGCTCGGCGTACTGCGGATCACCCTTCTTGTACCGGTGCTGAGCGTGTCCGATCGCGCCGGCGCCCCTCGCGACGAGGTTCTCGACGATGGTGCCGTCGGGCAGCATCGTGATGTCGCCAATCGCGTCGGGGACGGGGCCCTGGGGCGGATGCGCGACCTCGGCGCAGACGTTGCCAGGGGTCGACCCTACGGGAGGCGCGGTTGGAGGCGTGGGGGTGGTCTTCGCGGGGGCGCCGGCCGGCGGGGAGCATGTGATGTCGTCGCCTTTCGAGGAGCAGACAACCGGGCCGGTGACGGCATTGACCATCGTCGCCATCGCGCCGAGCGGGGCGGACGCGACAGAGGCGGTGGCCACCGAGCCCCTGATGACCACGCGCCGGTCGTTGCAGGCGGCGAGAAGAAACAGGAGGGCGAAGGGTGCTCGTGCTGAGTGCGACACTGGCATGTCGGCGTGGGGCGCTTCTTCGTCGTGTCAGGGGATCCGTGACTGCGCCGCGTAGACCAGCGTACCACCTCGAGAGGCAGGGGCGCCTCGGCGACAATCAGGTCCTGAAGACCCATTCCGAGCCCCTCGACGTTGGTGTTTGGCGCGATCCGATTGGCGGGCCAACCGAGCGGCCCGTACGCTCTCGCCGATGCCCAGCGACCTGGTCCATCTCGCACCCGCGTTGCGTGAGCGGCTCGCCCGCGTCGGCGGAGACGTCGCGTACGCCACCGCGGCGGTGCCGCTTCCTGCCAGCGGTGCGGTGGGGACGGCGACGTTCTTCGACTTCTGGGAGGCCGTCGGGGAGTCCTCGCCGCCCGACGTGGGGCTGCGGCTGGCGCGCGAGACGGAGGTGCATGAGTACGATCTGTCGTCGCTCGCGGCGCTCCACTCGCCCGACGTCGGGACCGCCCTCGAGAAGATCGCGCGCTACAAGCGGCTCTGCGGTCCGAAGGAGCTCGTCGTCGAACGGCGCGGCAACGCCATCACCATTCACACCGCGTGGCACCACGCATCGCGCCCGCCACCGCCGCGCCTCGTCGATGCGTCGCTGGGCTCGCAGCTATTGCTCTTGCAGCGCGGGACCGGTCTGCCGCTCGCGCCGAAGCGGGTCGAGCTTACACGTCCGCGCGGCGACGAGCCGATGCTGATGCGGTTCTTCGGCTGCCCGGTGAGGTTCCGCGCCGCCCACGACGCGCTGGTCTTCGACGCGAGCGTGCTCGCGACGCCGTTCGTGACGCACAACGCGAGCCTGCTCGAGGTGCTCCTCCCGAGCTTGGAGGCCAAGCTGCCGGCTCGCTCGTTCGTCGACGAGGTCGCGGCGATGATCGCCGCGCGCATGTCCGGTGAGCGGCCGAGCGTGGAGAAGGTCGCCCGCGGTCTGGCGATGAGCACGCGCACGCTCCAGCGCCGTCTCGGCGAGGTCGGCTCGAGCTACCAGCAGGTGCTCGACGACGTGCGGCACCGGACGGCCCTGCGCCTGCTCCGCGGCGAGCCGCGGGAATTGACGGAGATCGCGTTCCTCCTCGGCTTCGAGGAGCTGAACTCCTTCACGCGCGCGTTCCACGGCTGGGAAGGGACGACCCCGAAGCGTTGGCGCGATTCGATGAGCACGTGGCGCGATCCGATTGGGAAGACGTCGCCGCGAGCCGCAAGCTCTACGGCATGAACGACGTCATGACAACCAAGGTCTGGTTCATCACCGGCAGCGCGCGCGGCCTCGGTCGCGCGCTCGTAGAGGAGGTGCTCGCCGCCGGGCACCGCGTCGTAGCGACGGCGCGCAAGCCCGCCGACCTCGCCGCGATCGTCGCGCAGCATCCCGACCGAGTGCGGGCGGTCGCGCTCGACGTCGCGGATCCCGCTCAGGCAAAGGCCGCCGTCGGCGCGGCGATCGACGCGTTCGGCCGCATCGACGTCCTCGTGAACAACGCGGGCTACGCGAACATCGACGCCGCCGAGCACCTCGCCCTCGAAGACTTCCGCGCGCAGATCGACACGAACTTCTACGGCGTCGTGCACGTGACCCGCGCCGTGCTGCCGATCATGCGCAAGCAGCGGAGCGGGCGCATCCTCCAGGTGAGCTCGATCGGCGGGCGACGCGGTGGAACGCCCGGGCTCAGCGCCTACCAAGCCGCCAAGTTCGCGGTCGCCGGCTTCACCGAGGTCGTGATCAACGAGGTCGCGCACCTCGGCATCCAGGTGACGACCGTCGAGCCCGGCGGCTTCGCCACCGACTGGGCCGGAAGCTCGATGACCGTCCACCCGGTCGACCCCGACTACCAAGCAAGCGTCGGAGCCACGAACGCGCGCATCCGCGGCCAAGGCGCAGCGTCACGCGGCGTCCCTGCAAAGGCAGCGAGAGCCCTGCTCGCGCTCGCGTCCATGGACAAGCAGCCGCGCCGCCTCCTCCTCGGGAGCGACGCGTACCTCCTCGCCCAGATCACCCTCGACGAGCTGCGCGCGAGCGACGAGGCGAACCACGCGCTCACGGTGAGCACGGACGCCGACGGGCTGCCGGACTTCGCACTGACCGACGTCGGCAAGGCGATGCTGGCCATCCATCGGCGGTGACGCGCTCCGACACCCGGCGTCACAAGCGATGGCGCAGGACGGCCCGAATGAATGGCTCTGTCCTCGTCTCCAACGTCAGAAGTTGAGACCCGCTCGCCCGCGGGTGCATCGCCAGCCAGAGCGCTCGGTGGGCGTCACCGCCTCCGACCTGCTTCACGTCTTCGAGGGACGGGGCCTTGTCATGCTTGGGAGCCCGATCGTCGAGCAGGCGCTCGAGCCAAGCGCCGTCGTCTTCCCAAACCTCGCCCACGTCGGGTGATCTCTCGGCCATGGGGCTGTCTACCAATCGGTCCAGCGCCTCACAGATGGCGCTCCACCCCTTGCGAGGCACCGAGCCCCGGTCGAAAACGCCCGAAGCAGGCTGGAAACTTCGCATCCCGAGGCGCGCGTAAGCGGCCTCGCTGACGCTCATGTCGTGGTCCGACGCCAGATCCCGAACGACGCGCGCCGGCGTCGATGAATGGGAGGCGACGGCGCGCCGCACGAGCATTTGTGGCGCTGCCGCCAGTGCTTCGAGAACGTCCTTTGGGCATTGCGGGTGCAGTGCGACTTCACGCCATAGCCAAGGTAGGCGCGCGGCCACGCGGCGGAGCTGGTCCTCGACCGGCGTGCCCGCGGCGAGGAGCGGCTCGAGGTGGTGGTAGGGGGCCTGACCGAACGCGATGACCGCCGCGGCCCCGACCTCACAGGCCCGGCTCCAGCTCCAAATGCGCTCGAAGCGGTCGAGCCCTCGGCGTGGCACCCGCACCCCGCGCTCCCCCGGCGCGAGCGGCATCGCCATGGCCAAGCAAGTGAGGAGCTCCGCTCCGGTCGCCGTCGCAGTGAAGCGGCGAACCTCGTCCGTCCAAGGCGCGTGCATCGACACGATCCCGAACAGCCCTTGGCACGGGTCGCGCTGCGATAGGAGGGAGCCATTCGCGGCGAGCTCCCAGACTGTCGGGTTCGACGCGACGACCTCGAGCAGCTCCGAGGCTGGTCCCAACTGCACAATTGCGTCCACCCCGAGCGCGAGGTTCTCGCACGCCGCCCGCCGCACCAGGAGCGATCGATGCCTCGTGAGCGCGGCCACGCGCAGTGCGTCCGTCGTCGAGGCGGCCTCGTCGCGGGCGACCGCGTCCTCTTCCCTAGCCGCCATGCGCGCACCGGCCGAGTCGTCGAGGACGACCCCCAACGCCGCTTGCAAGACTGGCCGCAGCGCGGGATTGGTGACGGCGTTCAGGACAGCGTTGCGAAATCTACGGTTGCCCGAAAGCTCATAGCGGGTGAGCACGAGCGCGGCGCGCATATCGAGCAGCTCCCGCAGCCCTGGCGTCCGCTTGGCGACCTCCACCGGGTCGAAGTCGGACATCGCGCGGAAATTGTACTGCAGCTGCAGTGGGGGACCTCCCGGCTCCAAGCAGTTCTGTACCTCTATCGAGACGGAGGGCACGAGCGCCGCCATCACCTCGTCGAGTGTGTCCGAGCTCACAGTCATCAGCGGCCCCGACATACCGCGTGGCGCCTCTTCGGAGAGCTCGCTCAGAATGAGCAGCCTGAGCGGCAGCTCGCGGCCCTCGCCCTCGCCGGGCAGCCGCAGCTCCACCGGATCTCGCCCTGCCAGAGGCTTCTGGGAATGACGGCGCTCGAGCTCGGCTGCGAGCGCTGATCCGGCGATGTCGACAGGCGCCTTCCATGGTTGGTGGCTCGGCAACGACCGTCGAGCGCTGGACCACGAGAACATCGCACGCATGACGATCTCGTGGGCGGGCGTGCTGGGCTCTTGCTCGGCGAGCCAGCGAAAGAATACAGGGTGTTGCGCGGAGAGAGCGCCGACGAGCGCTGGAGGCAGCCGCGCATGCTCGAACAAATATGCGCCAGCGATCCGGCACGCGCGGCGCCAGTCGACTTTGCCGTCGATGGCGCCGAGCAATTCTGGCCCGAGTGGGTATACCCATCCATCGCGGGCGTAGAGGACGGTCACCGCCGGCTCGACGTTGCGCAATGGCGCTTGCTCGAGCGTCAGCTTGGGCACGCCGTGAAGCCCGCGTTGGTCGCTGCGCGCCCAGAACGTCGTGAAGGTCTGCCCGATCTGGCCCGGGGGGACGCTGCCTTCGAGCGACGCCACGACGACCGCGTAGGCGTACCGCGTCCAGAGCGTCTGCGGCGACGGAGGCCACGTGGAGGGGTACGGCAGGGTCAGCTGCGGCTCGCACTGCGGCGACGAAGTCGCGTGCGCGTCCTGCCAAGCCTCCGCGGCCAGCGTCTCCGCGTAATGGCAAGCGTCCGCTTCCAGCATCCGCGCCAAGCTCCTTTCACGATCCGCTTCTTTCGGCAACCGGCAGGCGGCGACGAGCGCCCCTGCCACGAGGAGCGCGGGCAAAGAAACCGCGCGGCGAATCGAGCGTCAACGAAAGGCTCCCGTGCCGTAGCGGCCGCCGAGGCTCTGCTTGAACCACCCGATGATCTGCTCTTTGGTCTCGGCAGAAAAGCCATTGAGCGGGATCGCGTCTACCCCGCCAGCATGTCGAATATTGATGGCGTTCGTCGGCACGTCCAGCCATGCCTGCGCCACGGTCGATAGGGGGATCTCTTGGGTGCGCTCCCCCTCGAGACGGCAGCTCTCGGGCTTCAACACCACCGTCACCAAGGGCCGTGGCCTCAGCACCACGTAGACCATCATCGCGATCAGGAAGGCGCTGATTCCGCCGGCGATCATGAGCCCGCCCCGGTTCCTATGCGCCACGAGCACGTAGGCCCACATCAAGAGCAGGGCGAAGACGTTGGTGCTGACCAGTGTCCGCCGCGCCGCGGACGGGCTCGGGACGAAGCGCTGCTCACCCGTCATCGAAGCCATTCACCACCCTCCAGCCGTGCATATCAAACTCGAAGCCTCACCGCGCCCGCAGGCCGGCCTGTCACGGGGCGCGGAGCCTGTTAGTTGGGACAGTCTAGATTCTTCTTGGCGTAGGTCTTCTCGGTGAGAGCGTTGCAAGCCTTCGCCAGATCGCCCGCGGACAGCTTCTGTACCTCGTAGCTGTGCAAGTTTGATTCGACCATCTTTTCGGCAGACTCCCCCGAGCGCAGCTTGCAGCCGCGGACATGCTCCATGAGCGCCTGGCACTCTTTGACCTTATAAGGGTCGCCAGCGCACCCGATCCACATTGTCGGAACAGTCACAACCACAAGGAACGCCGCGATGCGCTGCACCAAGCGTCGCCGCGCCGGGCGCGACCGGTAATCGTCTCGAAGCATGTTCGTCTCCTTGTCGATGCCGATGACCGCGCCCCACGGCAGCAAGAGGTGCGCCCAATGGCAATGGGCGCCCAGGGCAGGAAGTCGGCGCGGCGGCAGGAGCTGGCATGGCCGAAAAACGACCGCGGTTTGCGCCGTGACGGCGTTTGGTTTCCTGCAGGCCGGGGGCCCCTTCGCCGTGGCAGCAGCCCCTCCGTGGGGGCAGCTCGTGATGATGGAGGAGGCGACTCATGATGGGTGTCGCGAGGAGCTAGTTGGTTTCGGAGCCATTGGTTCGAAACTCGACCCACAGATCGGCCCGCACCGCGACGGTCTTCACCGCGCGGCAGTCGCCCGGGCAGCTGCCGACCAACTGGTATTGGGGCGAATCGACCTCGTACCCGAGGTCGGGGCAACCCGGCGCCAAGGCCAGCATGAAACCAAAGGAAGAAGGGCACGGCCGAAGTTGAGTAGGCTCATGTCTGCCACGCCAGCAAGACACATACTAGCAAGTTTCGAGGGCCCTCACGGACCAAGCTTGCAGGAGAGATCCGTCACGGGACCGTCCAAGGGGCCGCCCTCTGCTCTACCGGTCACGAGATTCACGCGTACGAACGCATTGCCCACCCTCACCTGGACGCCCTCCACGCACGCCGCCTTGTCGTCGACGCGGACGGTGAAGACGCTCTCTCGAGCTCTCGAGACCAGCGGCGGCGCCACTGCCGGACCCGAGATGAAAGGCGTTGTCACCGCACCGTCCGCGTTCGGCTTCAGGCGGAGCCGCGCCCCCTTCGAGCCGGCGTCGCACCGCGGCATCGCTCCGAGCGAACGCAACGGGATTGGACGCGCCTCGAAGCTCGCCACTGTGAGGAGGGGCGGCTCCGCGCCGGACGGAGGAGCAATGGGCAGAGAGGTGGTCGCGACATTGACCTGGTCGCCTGCCCATAGCGCGACCCGCCCGCGCTCCGGCGCCGTGAGCGCCGCGCGGCCTGCCGACTGGGTGCAGATCCGATCGTGACGGACGGTCGGTCGGAATTTCTTCGCGACGGAGCTGGTTTGGGACAGCATGCTGAGCATCGCTACCAAGAGATCCGACCATCGACGGACCACGCGTGATCCGAAGGAGCTTTCCCACGGGCTGCCGGACCCGGTGGAGACCTTGCGCGAGTTTCTCGCCGGAACGGGAGCGGACGCGCGATGTTCGGCTCCCGGCGAGTTCGCCAAGTTCGAGCGGCGACTGAGTGGATCTGACCCACGAGGTAGCGCGAGCTGCAATCGCGCGCGATCTGAGGCGGATGAGCACGCCGAAGCCATCGAGGTCGAGGGCGGACGTTGCGGCGAGTGCTTCGCAGCTCGCAGAGCTACATGACCGCAGCGGGAACCCGTCGCCGTCGAGCGCTGGCTTTACAGGACCGCACCGACGAGAGCGGTCGAGCAGTGGCGCCGATGGAACTTCAGGCATCATTGCGGGGTTCTGGACGCCGGAGGCGGCGAAGCAGGGTGCGTGGGTCGTCGCGCAAATGACTCCCGCGAAGGGCTCTTGCGCGCGTCCGGCTCGATGCAGCCGTCGAAGTCGAGCTTGGACCGGCTGCCGAAGGCCCTCTCGAGGTCTGGGAAGCGGAACGTGGCTCGTTCGGACCCGCCTGCGGGAGAAGCTCGCCATTCCTGACAATGCAGTCTCGGTCGCGTGGGTGAGCATCGATGGCGTTCTGGCCCCTATGGAGGGGACCGCGCCGGAAGAAGCGAGCGGCTGCACGTGCGCAAGGCCGCACTCCAAGGCCCCGTCGGCTATCGCGAGATCGGGTGCTACACTGTCGTTCTGCGACGAAAGGGCGACATGATTGCTGCGGTTCGTCTCGGCCGTGCCCGAGGCAAAGAAGGCCACGCTGAAGGGCCAGGTGGTGGCCGAGGTGATGGCGGTGTTGGAGCGTCGTCGAGGACAAGGTCGTCAAGATCGCCGACGCCGTCGCCGATAACTGGGACTTCCTCGAGACGCTCGTTCCGGTGGGGCCGAGGCGATCGACTTCTTTCACGCCTCCGAGCACCTCCATGCCGCACCGGCCGCTGCATACGGGGACGGCTCGCGCGAAACTCGCCACCGATTCGAGGATATCGCGACCGCCTTCGCGACGAGGTCGACGGCGTTACCGCCGTCATCCGAGCGCTGGGGCTATCGAAGCGAAAGATCTGGAAGAACCAGATGATCCGTCTCGCCGTCGGCGCTGCTTCCGAAAGAACAAGAAGGAATGGCATATGCCGATCTCCGCGCCGCTGGTCTTCCCATCGGATCGGGCGTCGTCGAGGCAGCAGACGCTGGTCACTCAGCGCCGAAGCTTAGTGGCATGCGCTGGAGCAGGTAGGGGTGCCCAGAATTCTGACCCTGCGCGGCTGGGACCTCAGCGACCGGTTCGACGAGGGCTGGGCATTGGTCGCAGCGCACTATCAGGTCGAGGTGCATACCCTCGCCCACGTCCTCCTGTTCAAATCCAACGCGTCACGATGAGGTCTGCACCCTGCCGACTTGCGCGCGAGGACACGGGGCCTCCCTCCCTTCGGCCATCCCCAGACGGCGTCGCTCGTGACCCACGCCGCTCCGCCCGGGCCGACCGCGTCCTCGATCTCGGTCATGAATTCGTCCGCGGGCTCGACGTCGACGCGCGCGCCCAACACCCGAACCCAATAGCTCTTCTGCGCGCGCACAAGGAACAGCGCATCGTCGGAGGACGCGACGAGCTTCAGAGAGGTTGGATTTTCCCCGCCGATGGGGGCGACCGTCTTCGCAGAGCGCACCTTGGGTGGCACCTCACTTCCATCGAGCCACTCGAATGACCACATCCGCACGCGACCTTTTGTCGGCTCGGTGAGCGCGCCCTCTCCCTGATGATCTCGGCGCGACCGCACCGACGCGGACTGTCCGAGCGGCGGCGCAGCCCGCTTCGTGCCCATCGCCTCGCAGTCGAGCGACCAGCCGGCGCCCTCCGCTCCGAGCGTGCTTTGCACCTTCGGTCGTCGCAGAGTGTCGATCTCCGCTTGCTCACGAGACCATCCGATCCGAAATGTGTCGAAGGCGACGAGCCCCATCGCGGAGATGCGCGCTCCGCTCATGAAGCCATATTCGGTCGCCGGCGTTGGGAGATCGTCCCAGGTGGCCCCATCGTCCACCGTCACCAGCAAGTGACCGTTGCCCGTCACCGCCGCCGCTCGCCCGAAGCCGGCTCGAAATCCCGAGGCGTCGAGGTGCTTCACCACAGGGGCCCTCCCCCGCTCCAGTCGCAAGCTGACAGTGCTGGAGTCGGCGAGGGCCACGAGGGCGAATATCGTGCTCGCGTCGACCTCATCGATCGACACCACTTCTTGGACATTCGCCAATGCGACTCGATCCCACGGCGTGCGCTCGCCGCTCGCGCTCACCTGCTCAAAAACAACCTCGTCTCGCGCGGCCCGGCCGAACAAGAAGCCGCCCGATGCGAGGCCCACGAACGCGTCGAAGCGCGGGGCGGCGAACGTCGTCCAAGCGCCATCCGCCTTCCGCACCCAGACGTGCTGGCCCGCCTCCTCCGTCCCGGCGGAGGGGGAAGCGGCATAGATAGTCCCTCTCCCCGACACCGAAACCACGGATTGGCTCGGCAGCGCCGGAAGCACCCTCGGGGCCTTCCCTCCAATGGGCAGCCCTATCTCCAAGGCCCACCGCGCGTCAGGTGCCTCGGGTGGGCGCCCGCGGTTGAGCTTGAACGCGCCGCTATGAAAGAGGACCCCACCCTCGATCTCCGCCCCTGTCCACAAGCCCGGATCATCGAACATCCCGGGGGCTATCGTGGAGACGTCCATCGTCGCGACGGGCAAACCGGTGTCGAGGTCCACCTCCATCACGAGCCCTGCGCCCAGCACCGCCGCCCGCCGATCGCCTGTCTTCGCGCCGGCGAGCGCGACCGCCTCGAGCGGATCCGTCTGGGTCGCGCGCAGCCACCGCACCAAGGCTGCCTCTGGGCCCGCCGAGAACGGCGTCGTCCTCCCCGTCACCGCGTCGACACGGATCTCCGCCGCCGGAGAGCCCGCGTGCCTCGCCCGAACGGGCGTTGGATTGGCGCGCAGAACCCCGTCCGAAGACGAATGGGTAGCCTGTGGCAGCCCCACACAGTCTGGAAGATCCGCGACTGGCGTCCAGGTCGCGCCGCCGTCCGGCGTCGTCACGACCCCTATCCATGGCAGACACATCATGCCCGCTCGGCTGTCGATGAACTCCGACCATTGCACGTCCAGCGGCGGCCCGAACGTCGAGACATTCCCCTCCAGATCGAGCCACCACCATCCGTCGGCCGAACGGACATACACCCGCCCCGGCGCCGTCCCGACCGTCTCGATCTCCTGCGCCGCCCCGAGCAGCACCCCCGGCCCCAAGGGGTCATCGAAGCGATAGACCCCAGAGGCTCCATAACCCACCACCGTCTTCCCTCGAGCGGTAGGAACCAGCACCAATCCCCGAAGCAGCTCTGAGCTCCGCGCCCTCTCGCGCGTCACCTTCCCGCCCGCCTCCACGAGCGCACGCTCGCCCCGCAACAATACGAGCCGCCCCTCCGGCAAGAGCACCCCTCGTTCGACCAGCCAGTCTCATACCATCGAGCGGGGGCGACCGGAGACGGCGGCTCTTGGACTGAAGCCACCGGCGGCGGAGACGGCAAAGGCGACGCGACGCAGCTCACCGTCGCGCACGCGATGAGGGCGAATCGTCTCATTGGGGAGGAAGCTCCGTGCCGCACTCCGACCGCTGACAAACGCAACGGAACCCCAGGTCGTCCGCCCGGACGCCGACGCCGATCTCCTCGCGCGAAGAGGGGCCAACGTGCACGTAAAGCCCGCGCCGAAAGCTCCCACCTCGAACCGCGCGAAACCGTGAGCACTCGGGCTTGCCCGTACACGCCTCGCTGGCCGTCCATTCCCTCACGTTGCCCGGCATACCCTGTAGACCACGCTTGTCCTTCCTCGTTTCTTGAGCTCGACATGCTCCTATCGACGGCCCCCGCTCGAGGCATTCTTCACGCTTCGTCTCCACGTCCAGCTTCGGATCGATCTCTGCGCCTTGTGCCGCGACCTCCCATTCACGCTCCTCCGGGAGGCGCATCCTGGCGAACGTGCAAAACGCCATCGCCTGAGCGAAGTCGACGCAATGGATTGGCTTGTCGCCCTCCGAGAACCGTCCGCCGCCCTGGCAGCCCGCGCCTTCCGCCCGAGCACACTTCCCCGCCGCGACACACGCTTCGTACGACGCGACCGTGACCTCGTGGACGTCCACGCACAAGTCGGCCGAGAGAGAGAATGGCTTGGGAGACCAACCCTCCTTGGGGTCACCGAGGGTATCGTCGCCCTTCGACACGAGGACGGTTCCGTCCGGGCAGCGCGTGACGGCAATCGGGGGCGCCGGAGCGCTGCTGCTCGGCGGGCTGCTGCTCGGCAGCGCGGTCTCGGTCGCGCTCGATGGCGACCTCATCGTGGACTGTCCAGACGAGCCCTCACCATGGTCGATTGTCGGCGCGCACATGCGAACGGCGACAACCGTCCAGAGAAGGAGCCTACCGTCCATGGATCGGGTCATACGCCAGGGCCGGCGCCTTCCCGTCGATGTAGATCAGCGGCCCCGTATCCAAGCTCCCATTGACCGAATCGTTGGTTCCCATGCCATCTCCGTCAAGGAATGGAGCGCTGCCGTCCGGGGCCAATCCCCGTCCTCGCCGAGCCCCGCTTTCAAAAAGACACCCTTGATGTCGACGGTGTCTTCGGGCCGGTTGTCAGAAAAGCATGACGCGTCCCGCGCCTTCACGGGCGACGGGGGCTCACCATTGCCCGCCGTCGCCACCGGCGCCGACGGACGGTCCCTGGGGGCGCGCAACGTACCGACCTTGATGTACGCCAGTCGGATCCCCCCTCTCCAGGTGCGCCCCGAGGAGTCCGAGACCAGCGCGGGCTACCGGGTCGTTCCTTTCGGCGGGCTGTTCTGGGATGGCCGGGCGGACTCGCTCGAGGCCCAAGCCGAGGGCCCCCTGTTCAACCCGCGCGAGATGGGCAACACCGACCCCGACGCGTTCGCCGCCAAGCTGCGCTCCGGACCGCAGGCCCAGCTCCTCGTCGAGCTCTTCGGCCCCGACACGCTCTCGGATGGCCCTCGGAGCGTCGCCGCGGTCACCGCCGCGATCGCCGCCTACGAGCGCAGCGCGCGCTTCTCCCCCTTCCGCTCCCGCCTCGACGATTGGCTGCGCGGCGAAGGCGAGCTCACGGAACAGGAGCAGCGCGGCCTCGCGCTGTTCGTCGACCCGGACAAAGGCAACTGCGCCTCCTGCCACGCCGTCGACCCGACCTCGCGCGATCTGCAGGACTGGCCATTCACCAATTGGGGCTACGAGGTGCTGGGAGTACCGCGCAACGAGGACCTGCCCGACAACAGCGACCCGAGCCACTTCGATCTCGGCCTCTGCGACGCCCTCACCCCCGAGCGCCTGCCCTACCTGCACGACCCCGACGCGTTCTGCGGCGCCTTCCGCGTCCCCACGCTGCGCAACGTGGCCCGCACCGGCCCCTATTTCCACAATGGCGTCTTCGACGACCTGCGCGAGGTCGTGCGCTTCTACGCCCTGCGCGACGTCTCGCCCGAGGACTTCTATCCGGGCCCCCATCCAGGCCCCGACGACCTGCCCGCGCCGCTGCGCGACAACGTCAACCGCGCCGAGCCGCCCTACGATCGCCGCCCCGGCCAAGCGCCGCGCCTGAACGACGAAGAGATCGACGCGATAGTGGCGTTCCTCGAGGCGCTCAGCGATCGCTGAGCGCGTCCCTACTTCCCCTTCAAGAGCTTGTCCGTGCACTCCGAGACGCGGGCGCTCGCGTCATCCATCTTCTTCTTCTGCTCCGGCGTGGGCGTTCGGATCTGTCCGTCCGCGTACATCTTGTCGCTGGCCTCGCGGTACTTGTTGCCCGCCTTGTTGATGCATTGGGCGGTCTTGCACTCGCAGACGTCCTTCGCGTACGCCTCGGCCAGCTCGACGTTCTCCGCGCCGTCCTTGCCCTTGTCGACGGGCACCTTTTCCTTCTCGGGGCTCGGCGCGGCCGAGGGTGCGCTCTTCGCGCTCCCCGACGCAGCCGCGCTCTCCTTGCTGTCCTTGCTGCCTTTGTCGCACGCGCTCGTCGTGAGCACGGCGAGGACCACCGCGATGAGTGTTCGGTTCACGCGGCAGGGTTTCGTTTTTCCTGGATGGCGCGTCAAGACGCGCTCGGTCTTGCGGACCCCGCCGCTCGCCAGGTGCGACCGCCCCCTGAGCGAGCGCAGCGAGCGATTTGGGGGCGGTGGGCGCGCGTCAGCGCGACCGGTGGGGGCACCCAGCGATGGCGAAGGAGCGCGGGGGGCTTTGCGGCAGGGGGGTCGCTGTTTCGCGAACGTTGCGGAGTTTCGAGGCGCGCTGCGCGCGCGCGGTGAGGCGAAGGGTCGGTTTGTGCAGATCTCGGCGAAATAGCGCGGGGGGATCTCGCAAAGCCACCCCGGATCTTTCGCGAGTGGGTCTTTGGGGCGGGGGGCGGGTGTCCTGCTGGGCGGTGCCCTGCTGAGGGAGCGCCGGTGGTGGCGGACTCTCGCGCGCCGGTGCGGGGGACTTCCCCAGCTGCGATTCATCCAAGCCGATCGGCTTCAATCGGACCTCGCCTTTTGGCGACCGCAGACCGAAGATCGCTGGCACGCACATGGTCATTTTCATGCTGCCGCCTCGGACGGGAGCCGAGCTCAACGAGACCCTGGGCTGATTGAGCTCTCGCACGCGCTATCGCGGCGCGCGGTTGCGGCCGAGGCTGGCGTCGAGGACGTCGAGAAGGAGCGCGCCCTCGTCGATCTGAACGAGTCGACCGCAGCTCATATGAGCGCGGGCACCAAGCCCCCGACTGCGCGCGCCGAGCTCAGGGGCCTTGCGGCTGCCATCGAGGCCGTCAAACGCCGCCGCAAGTCGAAGCCCGACAGCCGCGGACGCCGCGGTCCTGTCACCCCCACCGTCGGGTCGGCGCAGCATGAGGGCGACTGCCTTCGCGCCATGGCCTCTTCGGTGTGTCGTCTGCGACCACGACGACCGAGCGCCGCCGGTAGCGCCACGGCGATGGCTGCCGCGCCTCCCCCGCGCGCGAACGCGAATGAGCGGCTCAGCGACGGGCTCGGCATCGGGGCGCTGCTCGCCACCCTGAGCGAGCGTAGCGAGCGATTTGGGGGCGGTGGGCGCGCGTCAGCGCGACCGGTGGGGGCATCGATGGATGGCGAAGGAGCGCGGCGGGCTTTGCGGCAGGGGGGGTCGCTGGTTCGCGAACGTCACGGAGTTTCGAGGGGCGCTGCGCGCGCGGGCCGGGACGAAGGGTCGGTTTGTGCAGATCTCGGCGAAATAGCGTGGGGGGATCTCGCAAAGCCACCCGGGATCTTTCGCGCGCGGGCCTGATTGTGCATCCGCGATGCGCCGTCCCCCTCCTCTGGGTGGCGAAGCGAGGCCACGCCCCTCACAGGGGCGTCGCCGGTCCTCTCAGCAAACCGTCAGAGCTCGACCGAGCCGACGTCGCACTTGACCGCGGGGCGCGCGGCGCCGCGCTGGTCGCTCGGCCGGTAGCAATCGGCGTTGTTGATCAGTCTGCTGCCTGCCTGAGGCTTCATCGTCAAGGTGGGGCCGCCGTTGGAGGCCGGGGTAGCGAGCTGAGGATTGGTGTTGTTAGGTCATCGCGCACAGTCCCATCAGAGCTCGACGGAGCCGATTTCGCAGGCGGTGGCAGGGCGCGCGAAGCCGCGCTGGTCCGTCGTGCGATAGCAGTTCGCTCTCCCCACGAGCGGGCTCCCCGGACGCGGCAGCATCGTGCGCGTCGGGCCGCCGTTGGCCGCCGGCGGATTGAGGAGCGGGTTTTGATTGTTGAACGAGACTGGGCAAGTTCCGTCGCTCGACAGGGACGTGGCTTGGGTCATCCCCGCCCCGCCGAAGAACGAGCAGTTGCCGCCGATGGACTGTGAGACGACCGAGCTCATCAACTTCGCCGAGGAGCCGGAGAGGAAGATGCCTCCCCCGAAGTCGGCGAGGTTGCTCGCGATCGTCGAGTGGAAGATATTGACCCGCGCCCCTCCCGCGGCGGCGATGGCGCCCCCAGTGGCCTGGGTGCCCGGTACGGAGCCGGGGGCGAACCCGTTGCCGTAGAATGTGCAGTTCGCGATCGTGTGGGTGGCCGCGCCGGTGGAGATGTAGACCCCGCCTCCGGCCAGGCTGGAGCCGGTCGCGAGCTTGTTCGACTCGAACGTGCTCGAGTCCACGGTCAGGGCGCGACTCGTGCCCGAAGCGATGAAGGAGATCCCCGCCCCCGACGAGGCGCTATTGGCGAGGAAGGTGCAACGCGAGACCGAGGCGGTGCCCTCGAGAGACAGGGCGCCCCCTGCCGAGGCGTCGTTGCCTTGGAAGTACGAATCGGTGATGGTGGCCGCGCCATGCAGCCCCCCGCCGAGCTTGGCGCTGTTGTCGATGAAGTCGGTGCTCGAGATGGTGGCCGTCACGTTGGCGGTCCCCGACATGACGTCGATGCCGCCGCCCCCCGAGCGGGAGTCGTTTCGAAGGAGCTCGGAGCCGGAGATGGTCAGGACCTTCGGCTCCGCGGGGAAGGCCGTGTCGACGAAGATCCCTCCACCCGAGTCGGTGCCGGCGTTGTCCTCGATGGTGGAGTCCTGAATGGTAAGGTTCTTCGCTTGGCTGAAGATCGCCGCCCCGCGCGCTCCTTTGTTGTTGGAGAGCGTGCTCTGGGTCAACGTGACGGTGCTGCCGTGCTCGGCTCGCAGGGCCCCTCCGTCGAGGGTGGTGTCGAAGCCGTCGAGGAGGAGGTCGTTCCCCGCAAATGACGAGCCGGATTGAACAACGACGCCGCGGAACCCGGGGAGGCCCATCGCGGCGATCTCCAGCCCGTTCATGGTCACGGCGGCCGTGGTCGCTCCGCCGATCTGAATGAGCATCGCGCCCGCGAACGTGTCGCTCGGCTCGATCAGAGCGCTTGCCTGCGCCGTGACGGTGGCGGACCGCGTGAAGACGAGCGGACTGTTCAGGTCGTAGAACCCGGGGGCGGTGATCTGAATGTTGGTCTCCGCGCCCAGGTTGGTCTGGGCGACGCAATAGCGCAGCGTGCCGGGTATGCTCACGTCGTCTTGAACGCGGCTGACGGTGCAGGTCGCGCCGGCCTCCGCGGCGAAACCAATTGCGAGGGACGCCGCGGCGGCGCCCAAGAGGACTCTGGGAAGCTTCCAATTCGTCGACATAAGGCAACTCTCCTGACGGCTCCAGAAGGCGAGCGAGACCGGTCCGCGAACGCAAACGCCCGCCGGGTGGTCGGCTGGCTGACGGCCGAGCGAGGCCCGTCGCAAGGGACATGCCTCTCGGGAACGGCGCCCTCCGCCTCGCGCTCTCCTTCGAGAGGGTGAGGCCATCTGCACCCAAGCCGATCACGCGCCAGCGCCTCTTGGCGCGCCGCTACGGTGCGTGGGCGGGGCGGGGAGCCCTGAGCGCAGCAGCACCCAGCGCGGGGCTCCCACTGCTCAGGCCAATACGCGGATCTCATCGCGCGACAAGAAGTGCTCGTGGGCCCCGCGTCGATTGAATCTTCGGGCCGCGCGAGGCAACGGCTATCCGTTGTAGCTCGCAAGCTCGGCTGCTCACCCACCGGCTCGGCGTCGTCGCGCTGCAGCTCTGAAGCCGATAGGCACGGGGCGCTGCTCGCCAGGTGCGACCGCCCCCTGAGCGAGCGCAGCGAGCGATTTGGGGGCGGTGGGCGCGCGTCAGCGCGACCGGTGGGGGCACCCAGCAATGGCGAAGGAGCGCGGGGGGCTTTGCGGCAGGGGGGTCGCTGTTTCGCGAACGTCACGGGGATTCGAGGGGCGCTGCGCACGCGGGCCGGGGCGAAGGGTCGGTTTGTGCAGATCTCGGCGAAATAGCGCGGGGGGATCTCGCAAAGCCACCCTGGATCTTTCGCGGCGGGGCCTTGGAGCTCGATATGGCGAGCATTGTCGGCGCGGGCTCGGCTCGCAATGGAGCTTCTCCACGGGGCTTCTGCGCGACGAGTCGCTCAATGGCTTGAGTGCCCAGCCGCTCGGGCCGACAACCGCGACGGGTCGATATACCGGCTCACGCCCTCCGCGAAGGTCGCCGCGGAGCTCGGAGGACTTCACCTCATGGACGACTGCGGGCGCTTCTTTCGCACAGCAGGGGTGAGGGCGGCGGTCTGCTGGGCGAGGGCGTCCCATATGACACGGACGCGGGGAACGTCGCGGAGCGCGCGGTGGGTGACGAGGAGGAGGTCGTTCTCGGGGAGGGCGCGGGCGGCGGCGGCGAGGGCGGGCTTGAGGGGGACCTCGGCGAGGCCGAAGTGGGCGACGCTCGGTCTGGGGGCGAGCGCGACGACGCCGCCTGCGCGCACCATGGCGAGCTGGAGCGAGAGGCTGGAGGAGGTCATTCTCGGGACGACGTCGCGGGCGTGGGCGGCGAGCCATCGAGCGGCGGGGAGGTGGGCCATGGCGTCTCCGAACGTGATCCACGCGACGGTGGAGAGGTCGCCGAGGGGGGCGATCTTCTTTGCGAGCGAAGGCGCGGCGCATACGACCCAGGGCGCGCGCGCGAGCTTCGTCATCACGAGATCGCCGCGGAGGGGTGGCACGGTGCGGAGGGCGATGTCGGCTTCTCGGCGGGAGAGGTCGAGGATTGTCTCGGATGGCTCGACGTCGATGCGCAGGCTCGGATGGCGCGCGCGGACGCGCTCGATGGCGGGGACCACGATCACCTCGGCTACGTCGGGCGGGCACGTCACGCGTACGAGGCCCGAGATGGAGCGCTCGAGCGCGTCGGCGGCGCGCGAGAAGCGAGCCATCGCGTGCTCCATCTCCTCTGCGACGGGCAGGAGCTCGAGGGCGGCGTCGGTCGGCGAGAGGCCTTCTCGTCCGCGGGTGAAGAGGCGCGCCCCGAGCTCCCCCTCGAGGGCGGTCAGGCGACGGGACACGGTGGACAGATCGATGCCGACGCGTCGCCCCGCGTCGGCGAGCGTGCGGGCGCGGCAGGCCGCGAGGAAGGTGCGCGCGAGGTCCCAGTCCATGCGGTCGAACGAAGGCGAAGCAGCGCGGAGCTTTCTTTGCACGCGCGCAAAGATAGATGGCAAACCTGGGGATGGCGATGCGTTCACGCAGGGCTGAGACTTCATGGGTCGCAACCAAGGAGAAAGCTCATGTCGCCCATCCCCTCTTGGCTCGGATCCCTCTCGCTCGTAGCCTCCGTCGGTACGGCCCTGTCCGGCGGCGTCTTCTTCGCGTTCTCGACGTTCGTGATGCCAGGCCTCGGGCGCCTTCCCCCGCGCGAAGGTCTCGCGGCGATGCAGGCGATCAACGCCGCCGCGATCAATCCCCTCTTCATGGCGCTGCTCTTCGGGAGCGCCGTGCTCGATCTCGCCGTGCTCGTGGCGGCGCTTCGCAGCCAGGGGCCGGGCGCGGGCCTCGCCGTCGCCGGCGCGACGCTCTACATCGTCGGGGTGATCGGCATGACGATGGCCTTCCACGTTCCGCGCAACGAGGCGCTCGCGACCGTCTCCGCGTCGGACCCGGAGGCCCCTGCTCGCTTCGCGACGTACCTCGCGAGCTGGGTCCCGGGGAACCACGTGCGCGCGGTCAGCGCCGCGATCGCGGCGGGCCTCCTGTTCGTGAGCGCGATGCAATGGCGAGGAGCGCGAGCGGTCGAAGCCTCGCGCACGCGCGCCGTCGCTCAGAACACGATGCCCATATAGCAGCGGCTCGCCCGCGCGATCTGCCGGTGAAGCGATGGCCCGCAGAGGCACGGGGCGCTGCTCGCCAGGTGCGACCGCCCCCTGAGCGAGCGCAGCGAGCGATTTGGGGGCGGTGGGCGCGCGTCAGCGCGACCGGTGGGGGCACCCAGCAATGGCGAACGAGCGGGGGGGGCTTTGCGGCAGGGGGGGTCGCTGTTTCGCGATCATCGCGGAGATTCGAGGAGCGCTGCGCGCGCGGGACGAGGTGAAGGGTCGATTTCTGCACATCTCGGCGAAATAGCGAGGGGGGATCTCGCATAGCCACCCCGGCTATTTCGCGGGCGGGCCTTTGGCGGGGAGCGGGTCTATCGCCGGAGATAGTTTCGCGAAGGCTCGCCTTCGATTTCCACGCTCTCTACTGTCCCGTCCGCGCCTACCCTCAAGACGAACACGTCGTAGTTCGTGTCGGGCCCCGGAATCGCCTCGAACCGCTGGGAATTGTGCAGCATGGTGAAGACGAGCGCGGCGTCGCCCAGGGCAATGACGTCAACCTCGGCTTGCTGCCAATTGCGCCGGTCGAACAAGGGCTCTTCTGGCGCTTGGGCGAGCTCCTCGGGCGCCCCCACCTTCATGACCACCGTCGCGTCATCGAGGCCGAGGGCGATTGTCCGGGAGCCGAGCGGAGCGCTCACGCGGTAGTGCGGCGGAAGTCGGAGCTCATGACGTGTGCACCCGCTCGGGTTGCAGCGCTCCTCTAGGCGCGGTTGCGGCGAACCTTCGATAAGGACGGCGGTCGAGGTGATGAACCCCTCCCTGGTGCACTCGATCTCGGTGCGCCGCGGCTTCCACACCCCCTCCGTCAACTGTCGCGTCGGAACGATGCGGGCGGCCTCAGCAGGGTCATCCGAGAGGATCGCGGTAGAGCTCGGCAGGCGCACGGCGGTGTGGCCAAAGCCCCAACAGGCGGGAAGGTCCTTTTGGTCGATCCCCTCGTGGAGCCCGAGCTCATGCTCTTCCCCGAGCGCGATGGGACCGCTGCGATGGACGTAGCGAGCACGATAGACGTCACCGTCGACGTGGACGAGCCACGGCCCCAGCATATCGCCGTGCCAGGTTCGGCGGGGCAGCTCTACGGAGTCGACCAACTCGCCTTTCGCATCGATCCGGAGGATCCGTCCACGGCCGTGCACCCGAGCGCTGCCATCGAGCTCGACGGAGGCGCTACAGGGTTCGTGGCCCTCCGGAAGGGTGAAGGCTCGCCCGTGCAGCAGATCGACCGCGAACGAGCTCTTCTCGCCGCCTTCGCGGGCGAGCGCGAGCCAACCGTTCGGGCCGAGATGGGCGGCTGCCCCGTATCGGACGATGCCGAACGAGGGTGCGCAGCGGATGATGCGGGCGTCCTCCGAGACGCGACACATCGAGGCCTCCGCGCGCATGACACCGACCTGCGGCGACTGCGTGTGGACCCGAGGAAACACGTCCCCCACCCCCTGCCTCTCGAACCACGTGCGATCGTACCTGGAGATCCGCCCGAGATAGGTGGCGCGAAGAGGTCCCGAGTGGAGCCGGGAGATGACGTGGGGCGCATCGAGCGCCTCCGAGTCGGAGATGTGGACCTCGTGATTGGAAGGACCGCACCCACCCCACGAGACCAACGCTGCCAGGGCGGCTATCACGGCCTTCATATTGCCGGGTGATACGCGCGGAAAACACAAACGCGCCCCGCGGCGAGCCGCGAGGGGACGCGGGCGGTCGCGGCGCGCAGCTCGAGCGCCAGGACGGGCCGCTCTTCTGGATCGCCGCGCGACATGGACATCTCAGCCGCCCGCACGCTCGCTGGTCACACCTCGCCAGGGGCGACCGCCCCCTGAGCGAGCGCAGCGAGCGATTTGGGGGCGGTGGGCGCGCGTCAGCGCGACCGGTGGGGGCACCCAGCAATGGCGAACGAGCGGGGGGGGCTTTGCGGCAGGGGGGGTCGCTCTTTCGCGAACATCGCGGAGATTCGAGGGGCGCTGCGCGCGCGGGCGGAGGGGAAGGGTCGGTTTCTGCAGATCTCGGCGAAATAGCGAGGGGGGATCTCGCATAGCCACCCCGGCTATTTCGCGGGGGGCCCTTGGGCGGGGAGCGGGTCTATCGCCGGAGATGGTTTCGCGAAGGCTCGCCTTCGACTTCCACGCTCTCTACCGGGTGATACGCGCCGAGCGCGCCTTCACTCAATCGACCTCCGAGCCGAGCTCGAGCGCAGAGCGACCGAGGCTCCGCTCTTCCTGGATGGCGCGTCGAGACGCGCGCCGCGAATGAGCTCGGCGCGCAGACCCTGGCGAGCGGGCGCCTCTCCGGGCCGTCGCCGCTCCTTTCAGCACGCTGTCAGAGCTCGACCGAGCCGATGTCGCACTTGACCGCGGGGCGCGCGGCGCCGCGCTGGTCGGAAGGCCGGTAGCACTCGCCGTTGTTGATCAGTCTGCTGCCCGACTGAGGCTTCATCGTCAAGGTGGGCCCGCCGTTGGAGGCGGGGCTGGCGAGCTGAGGGTTCGTGTTGTTGTAGGTCATTGCGCACGACCCGTCGCTCGAGAGCGAGGTGGATTGGGTCAGCGTTCCTCCGGCGTTGAAGCAGTTCCCTCCTCCCGAGGATTGAGCCACCACGCTGCTCCAGATCTTGATCGTCGCGTTGTTGGCGAGGACGCCGCCTCCGACGTTCGCGGCGTTGTCGGAGAGCGTCGAGTGGATCACATCGGCGCGCGCCCCGCCCGCGACCGCGATCGCTCCTCCTCGCGTCTGGGTGCTGGGGGTCGTTCCCAGTGCCCCATTGGCGTAGAAGGTGCAGTTCGCGACGGTGTGGGTGGTCGCTCCCCCGGAAATGAAGACCCCACCTCCGCTCGAGCCATTCCCGAGAACCAGCTTGTTCTTATTGAACATGCTGTCCTCCAAGCTCAGCACCGCGCCCGCACCGCTCGCGATGAAGGAGACGCCGCCTCCCGTGGCGGCGCTGTTGCCAAAGAAGGAGTTTCTCCGCAACGTCGAGGAGCTCACGAGCCCGAGGGCGCCGCCGGTCGTCGCGGCATTCGCCTGGAAGAAGGAGTCGGTGATCGTCGCGCCCCCCCGCACCGCCCCCCCCACGCTCGCGCTGTTGTCGATGAAGTCCGTCTTGGAGATCGTCGTGACGATTCCCGCGGTCCCGGAGAGGGCGTCGATCGCGCCGCCGTTGCTGGTGGCGTGATTTCGCAAGAACTCGGACGCATCGACGTGGACGACCTTCGGATCGGCGGGGGAGGCGGTGTCGACGAACACGGCGCCGCCGGAGCCGGTGACGGAGTTGTCGGCGAGGGTGGAGTCTTCAATGTTCAGGACGCCCGCCAGGCTGAATATCGCCCCCCCGCGCGCAGCCGCATTGTCGGAGATGGTGCTGCCGTTCAGGGTCACCGAGCTCCTCGCTTCCGCGCGAATCGCCCCGCCATCGAGGCTGTTGTCGAAGCCAGACACGAAGAGAGAGCTCCCGACGAGGGTGGACGAAGGCTGGACCAGAATTCCCCTGATCCCGGTGAAGTCGACCGCGGCGATCTCGAGCTGCGTCAGCGTCACCGAGACCGCAGTCGAGCTGCCAATCTGGATGAGGTTGACCCCGGTGAAGGCATCGCCGGGCAATATCAGCGAGCTCGAGTTGTCCGTGATTGTCACGGAGCGCGTGATGACGAGCGGGCTGTTCAGCTCATACCAGTGTGAAGCGGTGATGGTGATGTTCGGGTCGTTGGACTGAGTGACGCAATACCGGAGCGTGTGCTGGGTGCTCAAGTCGTCCTGAGGGTCAGTGACGGTGCAGGCGGCGCTCGCTTGGGCGGTCGCGGCGGTCGCGACGAGCGCGGCGGTAGCACCAAGCAAGATCTTCGGAAGCTTCCGAGCTGTGTTCATATAGGGACTCCTGACGAATTCGGGCGAGCGGGACCGCTCCGGGCGGCTGGACATGGCCCGCCCCGGTAGGTGTCTCGACGGAGAGTCGGCTCTCGAGCGCCGTGGATGCGCGTGAGCGCCGGTCTCGACCCGAGGAGCAAGCGGTGTGCCTCTTTGCTTCCCTCCGAGCCAGGCTCAATCTCTCGCGTCCTGAGGCTACCTTCACCCAGCGAAGGAGGCCGTGAGGTCGCTCCCCTCGCAGGAGGATGTGCTTGCCGCGCAAGAAGAAGCTGAGTGCGCCGATACTCAGCCGTGGGCCGAGCGTGCTCATGCAGGTTGCTGTCTTTAAACAGAAAAGGGCAGCGCGTAATGAACGCAGCGGCGCGGAGTGGCACACTCTCTTCACGTGAGCGGGCTTTCGGGACGGACCGCACTACGATGGCCGCACCGGCGATCGCTTGGGCCAACTGTTGTCTCTCACGCTCTTCCAACGACCGCGCTCGACTGAGCAAGCGCCCGGGCGGCCTCTCCAATCTCCGCCCGCGCCATCGGCCCGCAGTACGACATTGCCCACCGCGGCTGCCGGAACATCGTCCCCGCGCCTCATGGGAGTCGCCCATCAAGAACCAGCGCGGGCTCAGCCGCCCCGCACGCTCGCCGGTCACACCTCGCCAGGTGCGACCGCCCCCTGAGCGAGCGCAGCGAGCGATTTGGGGGCGGTCGGGCGCGCGTCAGCGCGACCGGTGGGGGCACCCAGCGAAGGCGAAGGAGCGGGGGGGGCTTTGGGGCAGGGGGGTCGCTGTTTCGCGAACAGCGCGGAGATTCGAGGGGCGCTGCGCGCGCGGGCCGAGGGGAAGGGCCGGTTTCTGCAGAAGTCGGCGAAGTAGCGAGGGGGGATCTCGCATAGCCACCCTGGCTATTTCGCGGGGGGCCCTTGGGCGGGCTCTTTCGGCTAAGGCCTCGACGGCTGGACTGTCGTTGGCCGTGCGGTGGAGCGTCACCGCGCTCTGCCCCTCGTCTTCCTTCACAATCCCCTCGCCCGCTGGATCTCCCCCCGCGTCATCGGCGCCCGCAAGAACGACATCGCCCACCGCGGTTGCAAGAGCATCGTACCCCGCGAGTCGTGGACGTCACGCATCAAGAACCAGCGCGGGCTCAATCGCTTCAAGAGCGCGGCGAGCCGCTCGGGCTCCCCTGCCCCCGATCCCACCAAACCGTCCAATACCCGTGCCCGATCCGCGTCTGTCTGCAGCCGGTCCAAACACCAGAGGCCCGCGTTCGAGAGCGCGTTTCATCAGGGCGACGATGGGTCTCTTCGTGGGCGGGTTGTTGGGGTGCGGCGGCGCTCGGGGGATCAGGTCAGAGGCTACCGCCGGGCATTCCCGGCGGGGGCTGGACCACGGGGGGTGGCGCCGCGCTCGGCCCGTCGCTCGCCGCGGGGGTCGGGGCGTCATTCGGCTTCGTCTCCGGGGTGGCGGGGGCCTCCGGCTCCGCCCCGCTCGACCGGCGCCCTGCGCAGCGGTGCGCAGCGAAGGAAAGGCGGCGAGGTCCGCGGGGCTCGACCGAAAGACCAGGTCGGCCGCTGCCTTCAGTCCCACGTAGCAGGCCGTGAGCCGGGTGTAGGCCCGGTTGCGCAGGTCGACGAGCTCATTGCCCTCGTCGCGCAGAAGAGCGCCGAGGACCTCGTTCACGATGCCGCGGATCCGGCTCTCGTCGTCGGGACGGTAGTACTTCTTGTCCTTCGCGACGTCGTCCTTGTGCATGGTGAGGTGCCGGGCGAGGGGGCGGAGGGAGGGAGTGGCGGTCCGACTCGGGGTGGCGGCGCAGGGTGCGTAGGGAGCGGACGGTCCGGACTTGAAGGGAAAAGCGTGATTCTGTTTTGGGGCTCTCGTGGAGCCACGACCCGACGTGGGGACGCGGCGGGGCGATCGCGCCAACACACTGATCTCATCGCCACAAGAAGTGCTCTGGGGCGCGCCAGGGAGCCGCTTTTCGTAGGCGAGCAGCACCCGGAGCCTCCACGATAGCGAGCAGAGCCACGGGCGGACGGGCACCTCCGGGATGACCTCCGTAACCTGCGTGAGCGACTCTACCGATGATACAGTGTCATCCGTGCGAGGCCCAACGCTCCTACTCTCGTGCCTGTTCGCGTCGTGCGGCTCCTCTGAAACGCACAAAGAGCGCATCGCGAGCGTGCCTTCCGGCTCGCCCTCCGTGTCGGCTGTTCCGTCTGCCTCGGCTTCGACGTCATCCGCGGCGAACGTGGTAGAGGCGGCCGAAGGAAGGGGGCGCCGCGCCTACGTCTCGCGGGCGAAGCTGCCGAAGGGACCATGGAGGGCGTTCGCTCACCGTGCCCGGGTCTCCTGTGGTCTTCGCGAGGACGAGACCCTTGCCTGCTTCGACGACTCGGGGCGCGCCGTGGCGGACGCGGCCCCGTCGGGGACGTTCCGCAAGCTCGTAATGGCGCAAGAGGTCGGGTGCGCGATCAGCACCAAGGGGCTCGTTCGATGTTTCGGTACTCGGGAGCCCTTGCGCGTGCCGGCGCTACCGGACAAGGAGGTTCGCGACATCTCGTTGAGCGATGATGTGCTTTGTTGGGTCGACGCGAAGGGCGGCATCGGTTGCTCGAGCTGGGGCCCGAACACTCCCGCCGAGGCAGAGAAACCGCGCGGGACGTTCCAATCCATCAGCTGCACGGGCCGCACGTGTTGTGCGCTCGGTACCAATGGCGAGCTCCAATGCTTCGGCGAGCGGCGGGCGGTGTTCGACGCACCGACGGGCCGGTATCGGGCGTTCGGCATCGACGGCCAGGTCGGCTGCGCCATCGACGAGCAGGGTGCGCTCCAGTGCTGGGGCGCGAATGGTGAGGTGCCCAAGACACTCCCGAAGGGCACGTTCGAAGCGCTTCATGTCACGAGCTGGAAGAGCTGTGCAATTCGCCGCGACAAGTCGGCAGTGTGCTTTGGGCGGTTTTCACCGAGGCCCACCGAACGCCCCAAGAGCCGCGCGGTCGAGGCGGACTGTGGAGTCGACGAATCGGGCGAGATCTATTGCGACGGCGCCGATTTCTTTGGTCCCATTCCCGAGGGGCAATTCACGGACATCGTGGCCGGCAATGACATCGCCTGCGCGATCGACGCAGCGGGCGCGACGAAGTGCTGGGGCGAGACGACGGACGTGGTCCTCGGCGTGCCCAAGACCGGCGTTCGCGCGCTCGACTTCGGGTCGGTGATGGGGTGCGCGCTCGATCTCCAAGACCACGCGAGCTGTTGGGGATCCGAGGTGGGCACTCCGCCGAGCGGGCTCAAGCTCGCCTCGCTCGCGGTTGGGCCCGGGTCGTGCGCGCTCGATCCCGGCGGCCGCGCGCAATGTTGGGGAAAGCTGAAGCAAAAGCCCCCCGGGGGGCCGCTCCTCGCCATTGCCGTCGGTGAGACGAATGGCTGTGCCTTGTCGCGCGAGGGTCGGATCACCTGCTTCGAGACTTATGGAGCGATCGGCGACCATGGCCCGATGGGGGCGCCGCCGAGCGGCTCGTTCACCTCGATCTTCGTGGGCTACGAGCACGCCTGCGCGCTCGACGCGGCCGGCAAAGCAACCTGCTGGGGCCGCGACGTCGCCGAGGAGACCCACCCTCCCAAAGACACGTTCAAGTCGCTCACCCTCGGCGAAAAGCGAACGTGCGGCCTCCACCCCGACGGCACCGCGGTCTGCTGGGGCGGATCCCCGGCGACGCCGCCCCAAGACATCCACTTCCGCAAGATCGCCCTCACGACGGACAACGACCTCCAGACGCCGACGTTCGTTTGTGGGCTCGCGGAGCCGGACAGTCACGTCGAGTGCTGGGCATACGAGCTTTGAGCACGATCCTTCTTCGGGCGCAGCGGCGGCGCAGCCGAGGACCGTCGATCTGTCTCAACGGACGTCGCAGATCTTGTCGTCCAAGCCCTTCGAGAGGATCACCAACAGCGCGAACATCGCGGCGCGCCGTCCGGCGGGGTCCGAGACGGTGATGCGGGTGCGCTCGAAATAATCTGTCGGGGTCTGACCGTCCTCTTCGATCCGCCCGCTCTCTGTCATGACGATCTTGTGGTTGCCCGCGCCGACGGCGCGCGCACGCACGTCACCGGAAGCGTGAATGGTCCCATCCTCGTCGATGACGAACGCTTTGGGGGAGTCCATGTCGACCGCTCCCGTTCTCGCATCGATTCCCGAATGGAGAAGGCCGTCACATATCGAGAGCTGGCCATTGGCGCTCAGGGTGGCGATCCTTTTTCCATTCACGACGAGGCTGCCATCGGGTGAGAGCTGGAAGGAGGCTCCCTTCGCCCGAATGGTCGCCGGCGCGATGGTCAGCGTTGGTCCCGACGCGACCTCTGCGCGGGTCGCAACGTGACTCGAGCTTGGAGCCGCGCTCGAGCAGCCGATCGCCATCAGCAAGGCCGCCGAGACGAGCAGGCGCGTAAGGAGGGTCGAGTCCGCTTCGGGGACGGGGCGCATGCGCACGTGCGAAGCCTAGCGCTCGCGGAATATGCGGACATGGTCATTTCTTCGAGCGCACGCGCTCGCCATCATCGCCGAGCTCGTACGGCTCAGGGTCGAAGCTTGGAGCGCCCGACGGCGAGCGCTGGCTCACCATCGCCGGTGTCCATGTGCTGTCAACGGCGGTGCCGGCGGTGGCAGGGCGGAGCTGGTGGATGTGGGAGCAAGTTGAGGACGGGTTCTGTCCTGGGCGCGGGGGACTCTTAGAGGCTGCTGAAAAAGTCGGCGTCATGCCTCTCGGCACCGGAGTGGCGTGCTGGCGCAAGAGCCAGGACGCTACCGGCAAAAGCGAGCAGATCAGCGCGGATGAGGGCCCAGGGCTGATTCAAATCCAGGGCGAAGGCGCGGAGCTCCCGGTCTCCGAGGCGGAAGCGGTGATCGAACCGGTCGCCGGCGGCCGCGTAGACGAGCACGCCGCTGTCGACGGGGCGTCCAGCAGCGTCCATGTGCTCGAGATAGGCAAAGAGCTGGTAGAGGTGCGCCTCGCGCAGACGCCGGCGCTGGTCGCGACCGGGGCGCATGGGGTCTTTGGCGTACTTCGCCTCGATGATGCAGCGGCGCGTGCCGCACCTGGCGGTGATGTCTGTCTGCATTCGAGGGAGCACGGCCTCGCTGCCGCGGGTGATGGCCTGGGCGGGCCAGTGGATGATGTCGCGGCCGATGTGGAGTCGCGACTGCTCGTGACGGAGGAAGTTTCGGAGGAATGCCTCGAAGAGGTGGCCCATCGCCCGCTCGTCGCCGGTGAAGTCCACGAACCGCCACCCGCCATCGGCCTTCGGGAGGAGATTCTGGCAGACGAGCTCGCACAGGCTCAGCACGAGCTCGTAGTGGGACGTGAGCCGATTGAGGCGGAGGCGCGCGAAGACTTGGGCCGTGGGCTCGATTGGCGTGGCCATTGGGATGCGGCGCGAGAGCGCGAGCAGGTTGGCGCTCAGCGCGGCGTCGGAGACAACGCCCGCGAGGCGCCTCACGGTGGTGGCCACGACGCGATTCAACAGGACGTCGTGGCTGAGCTCGTCGAATGAACAAGGCACTCGGCCGCTGGGTTTGACGAGGCGCTTCGCGCATCCCGCGACATCGATCTTTCCTCGCGGCGAGCGGAGGTCCTCATCGACGCCGACATACTCGCGGTGCAATCCGCGCCGGAGCAGCTCACCGAGCCGGGTGAGCATGACGTGCCCGAGCAGGTTCTCGGCGCGGTCGTTCGGGAGCCCTGTTACGCCCCTTTCTACCGCGAGGTCGGCGTGGTCCCACGCATAGCAGAGCAGGTAATACAGGTTCTCGACGCGAACCATGCCTACGCGTCCCCGAGCAGCAGCTCCACAGCAGCCGTCGCCCGATCTCGGCGGTCGAACCAATACTCCTGGAGGAGCGGCTCGATCTCCGTCTCGACGACGCGCTGGTACCACGCGTCATCGGCGAGGCTGCCTTGAGCGATAGCGCAGAAGTAGCTGTGGCCAATCGCGTAGCCCGCGCCGAGCTGCGCGTCCGCCTCAATCTGGGCATTCAGCTCGCCAACCCTCTTGCGAATTCGCGAGATGAGGCTAGCGGCGGCGCCGCGCCCTAGGAGCCAACTCTCGAAGGCGGGGTGTTCGAGCGCCGGCTGCAAATCCCTGAAGGCGAAGCGCCGCCTCAAGGCATAGTCCACCAGTGCGAGGGAACGGTCGGCGGTGTTCATGGTCCCGATCAGATGGACATTGGGCGGCACGAAGAACAGCTCCCCCTCCCGACCGTAGGCGAGACGCACCTTCCAATGAGGGTCCCGCTTGTCCGGCTCGACCAACATGAGGAGCTCACCAAAGATCTTGGAGAGGTTTCCGCGGTTGATCTCGTCGATGATGAGCACGTACTGCCGCGCCGCGTCCTCCGCTGCACGCTTGCAGAAGTCCAAGAAGGGGCCGTTCCGTCGCTCGAAGCCTCCCGCCTCGGTCGGGCGATAGCCCTGCACGAAGTCTTCGTAGGAATAGGACTGGTGGAACTGCACCGTCTCCACCAGGCTGTCGTCCCGCGTCCCGGCGATGAGGTAGGCGAGGCGCCGGGCCACGAACGTCTTTCCGACGCCCGGGGGCCCGGTGAGGATGAGGTTCTTTCGGAAAAGGAGAAGGTCGCGGAGCTTGCTGATCTCGTCTGGGTCCCGGAAAAGGTCTCGGGCGGCGTCCTCCAGGCTGTATCCCGGTCTGAGATCGACTTCCTCCTCGTCCTCCTCGGGCTGCGAAGGCCCGGGAGGAGTGACACCCGCCAACCGGCGGAGCTCATCCACCAGATCCTCATACGGCGTGATGTCGGTCAGCGTCTTCATAGGCAGCTGACGGCTGACTTGCTTCTCGCCGTTCCAGATCCATTTCACGGTCCGGACGCTCCGAAACGAAGACTTGGTCTCGTCGTGCCGATAGTCCGACATCACCGTGCCATAGCCGACGATGCGGTAACGCCCCTTCTTGGCGACGATGATATCACCCACCCTGATCTCGCGTGCGAACTCCCAGCACGCGCGGGCCGCCATCGTAGGCTCGGACTCCTCTGGCGAACGATCGCTGCGGAGCGCGTCCCGAAGGTCTTCAATGGAGGAGTACGACTGAAGATCGCCGAGCTGATCCCAGCCGATGGCGGCGATGCCTTCGGCAGCCTGCTGTTGCCAACGGTCGGCATTTCTACCGGGTGAGATCAACCAGACTCGCTCGGATCCGGGAGAGACGGGGGGCTTTGGGTTCTCCTCGACCTTCTTGCGCTCCTCGAGCCACACGCAGAGGTGCTCGAGATCCCAAATCGAAATCCCGAGCGCGCCCGCGAGCGCCTTGGTAGTGGACGCGAAGACGAAGTAGGCCTCGACGACATCAGCAGCTGGTGTGAGGATGGTCCGCAGCGTTAGCCGCATGGACTCGTAATATGCGGGCCAGGCATCCGGACGCTCGACATGCCATATCCCGCTCACGAAGAAGACGGACCGGGAGACCTGCACGGCGCGCGCGGTCGTGTCGCCGGCCTCGATCATCGCGGACAGCCCGCCATAGAGCGCACGCATCCGGGACCGAGCCTCTTGCTCTGAATCAGGGACGACAACCGCCGCGCGAACGAGTTCGCTCACCTCTGCGTCTCGCGCGGAGAGGTGCTTCACAAGCGTGTTCACGAACATCGCGCCGGACATGCCTTTGAGGCCGAACACGTCCCAATCCTTCCGGGTGCGCTTATCGAATATCTCTCGGAATTCCGGGAGCGAGCATTGGCCTTCCCGGAGGTCGGCAAAGAGCTCGTGCATTTCCCCCCGAACGACTTGGCGGCGTGCGTCTCGCTCAGCCATGAGCGCGACAAAGGCGGTATCGGACCGCATCGCCGCCAGATGCTTCGACCACTTCTCGACGTCGAGAGCCCCCATGGTCGCGATGCTACTGCTGAGCACCGCCCGAAACAATATCGGAGGCGAGCACCCTGGCCGTTCCCTCGAAGTCGAGCAGGTAGCCCCCCACCATCTCGACCTGCCACTTTTCGGGTAGGACACGCTGGAATTTGCTGAGCCGGTATTCGGGCACCATCGAATAGAGCTTTCGTCGGATTTCGGGCTCGCGCCAGAACGCATCGGGGCGGAGCTCGTCGATGACCGCCCTCACCGTCTCGTGGGTGACGCCGTCTCCGGTGACCTTGAGGGCGAAGTTGTCGGGGACGACCTTCCATCCGCCCTTCCATTCCAGGGCGTACTTCAGGGTTTGGTTGATGCGGCCGCCCGCGAATGTCCACCACGTGACGGCGCCGTCGTCGTAGCGGAGCTCATTTCCGCCACGCTTCAGGAGGGCGCCGAGGTCTTCGCGCCATTCTGTGATGGCTGCTTTGGCGCGACTATCGAGGAATGGATATTCGTCGGCGCTGGTGAGGACGGCCTTCATCGCTTGGCAGACTTCGAAGCCGAGGAACTGGGGGATGTAGCCTCCCCAGCTCGGCTTCTTTCCGCGAGGGGCGTTGCGGACGCGAACGACTCGATCGCCGTGGTGGATGTGGATGACCTGCCAGGCGCGGCCGCCGAGGAGGAAGGTGCTCATGTCCTCGACGAGGCGGTCGACGAACGCCTGCTCGAGGCTCCCGAGGTCGCGCTTGGTCTCGGTCTGGACCTTGTAGAGCACGGGGCTCGAGAAGACGGCATAGAGCTCGAGGAAGTTCTTCTTGCCGAAGGCGCGCTCGGCGGCGTCCCCCATGCTGAGGAGGCCCCCGGACTCGAGGAGGAAGCTCTCTCGCTTCATGTGCTCGACGAGCTCGAGATACTCATCGCGGGAGATCCCGCGGAAGTCGGGGACACGCTCGAGCATGAGCCAGCATCGCTCCGCGCTGATGCCGCCGTGCTCCTGGGTCATGGCGAGGATCTGATGGACCATGACTGGCCAGGCGCGGGTCTCGTCCCTCACCCGCTCGACCCAACCTCGCGACGCAAGCTGCACGAGGGCGGTCGATTGAACCACGGAGACGGCCTCGTCGCAGACGAATGTCATGTTGGCGACCGTCCCGGGACGGCGCCCCGTCCTGCCCATGCGCTGCAAGAACGACGAGACAGTGCTGGGGGCGTTCGCTTGGAAGGTCAGATCGAGGCCGCCCACGTCGATCCCGAGCTCGAGGGTGGACGTCGCGACGATGCACGCGTTGGTGCCCTGCGCGAACCGCTCCTCCGCGGCGAGGCGCTCCTCCTTCGAGACGGAGCCGTGATGGACGAACACTTCGATATCCGCGCCCCGCATCCCATCCGCGACCGCCTCCGTGAGCGCCCGCGATTGACAGAAGAAGAGGCTCTTCTTCCCCCGCCCTTCGCTCACCGCGACGCGCGCGAAGTCGGAGGTGTCCTCGCGCAGGTAAATCTTGATGAGCCGCTGCGACTTGGGCTTGGGAGGATCGACGACGACGCTCTCTCGCTTGGAGCTCCCGCGGAGCCACACGGCGATCTGGTCTGGATTGCCGACGGTGGCGCTGAGGCCGATGCGCTGCACGTCGTGCTCCGAGAGGGCGGCGAGGCGCTCGATGACGCTCATGAGGTGGGCGCCCCGATCCGTCCCGGCGAACGCGTGAACCTCGTCGATGACCGCGAACCGAAGCGTTCCGAAGATCTGTCGCGCGGGCACGCGCGGCGACATGAGCATGACCTCGAGCGACTCCGGCGTCGTCATGAGCAGCTCCGCCGGGTCGCGGAGGAAGGCGTCCTTTTGGCTGGCTCCCGCGTCGCCGTGCCACACGAAGCGCCGCAGACCGACCATCTCCGTATAGTCGCCGAGCCGGATCTCCTGATTGTTCAGGAGGGCCTTGATGGGAGCGACATAGAGTGCCCCGACCCCCTTGGGAGGCTCTCGCAGCATCGACCCAATGACCGGGAACATCGACGCCTCGGTCTTCCCCCCCGCGGTCGGGGCGAGCACGACCGCGTTCTTCCCGTCGAGGATCGCCTCCCCCGCGAGCTCCTGCACGGGGCGGAGCTCGGTGAAGCCCAGCCGCGCCGCGATCGCGTGCTGAAGGGCCTCGGGGAAGCGTGAGAAGACGCTCATCGGCGCGGCCTACATCGAGACATTCGACCCGCCGAAGCCCTCGTCCGCGGGCTCGTCGAGCGGGCGCCCCGCGAGCACTGCCTCCTCCTCGGAGGTGAGCTTGCTCGGCTGGAAGCCGAGGAGCGTGTGGGCATCTTGCTCTGGCTGGTCGGCGAGGATGTCGAGCAGGTCGACGTACTTCCGGAGGAACTGTCGCGGCACGACCCCGACATCGCCATTGAAGCCCTTCGTGACATTTTCGATGAGCTGTTGAATCAGCTCTTTGGGGAGGCGCTGCTCGGCGACGTCGGGCGCAAGATCGGGGTGGAGAGACCGGAGCTTGAGGGCGACCTTGAGGAGGCGCTCGCCGTCGAACGGCGAGAGCTCGAGCTGCGGCTGGCGCAGGCTCGGGACGCCATTGAACGACTCGTACTTGATGCGATCGTGCAGAGGCTCGAGGCCCTTCACCCCGTGTCGGTCGTCGAAGAACTTCGGCGTACCGGTGAAGACCCACAAGAGACGGGGATATTGGCCGGCCGCGTCGACGATCTGACGAATCGCGTTCAATGACTTGCTGCGGACGTCCCCGCGCACGCGGAGGATCGTCTCCACCTCGTCGACGATGATCACCAGGCCCTCGTACCCGGCGCTCTTGATGATCTCGAGGACCCCGCGCAGGTAGGCCATCGCGTTGGTGCTCGAGATCTCCCCCTTCACGCCGGCGAGGGTCTTGAAGCTCGCCGCCACGTTGGTGCTCCCCGAGAGCCAAGAGATGAGGCCCGAGGCCTCTTGGAGGCGGCCCGCCTGCTTGAGCTCGAAGATCTTCCGGAGCACGCGGGTCATGTCGGCCGGCGCGCTCCCGCCGGTGAGGGTGGCGAGCTTCTCGTCGAGCTTGGCCATCACCTTCTCGTCGAAGGTGGGATCGTCCTCCTTCTCGCCGAGCGCGACGAGGCTCTCTTCGATGCCGCCGATCCACCGGTCGAGGATGTCGCCCAGCGCGCCTTGCTTGCACGCCGGGGTGCTCAGCGCGGTGACGACCTTCGCGTAGAGGTCCTCGAATTTGTGGAAATGGAAATCGTTGTCGCTGACGACCACGAAGCTCGTGACGAAGCCCTGCTGCTGGGCGTCGCTCGCGACGAGGTTCGCCATGAAGGTCTTGCCGCAGCCGTACCCGCCGCGGAGGAACTTCACGTCGCCGGACCCGGACTTCGCCTCGTCGAGCTTGCGCTGGAGCTCTTTGCGATGCCGCTCGATGCCCACGGCGAACGCCTCGAGGCCGCGTTCGGGCACGGCCCCGTTGCGGAGCCGTTGGAAGATGTCCTTCGCTTCTCGGATCGCCATCGTTCAGTCCTTGCGGGCGTAGGCCTTCATGCCCTGCACGGTGAGCACCTCGACCTCGAAGGGTAGCAGCGCCCGCAGCCGATCGAACTCTCGGGCGAATGTCCGAACCCGACGAGCGTTGCCCAGGACGCGCACCAGCTCTTCCTCGCTGATCGAGCGGCGCTCGGCCACGATCTGCAGCACTCTCCGAAACGCTTCGTCCTCGATCAAGCTCGGCCAGCCCTGCTCCCCCGACGCGGCGGGCGCGGCCGGTGCCGGCGCGGGCGGCACGCTCGTGGTGTCCCGGACCTTGCCGAGCCGGCGATCCCGCGCGACGTCGAAGAAGCCCTCCACGAGCTTCGGGGTGACGTCCTCCGCCGCTTCGGGGTGAAAGATCTCCACCCGGACCTTATCGTCGACCGGGCCCTCCAGCTCGAACTCCACGAGCGCCTCTTCCTTGTTCGGCGCGACGAGGATGCGCCCCTCGAGCAGGGACGCGGGCGGGTGCGCATCGAGCAACGTGATCCGCGTCCCGCCGCTGTCACCGGGGATGCGGAGCGCGAGGCTGATCTGCTTCGGCGTGACGAAGCCGAGGGCGAGGTTCGCGTGCGTCTGCACCCGGACCGAGACGCACAATCGCTGCCGGCCGAGGTGCGCCGGCTCGGCCCGCGCCACCACCTCGTACCGCGACATCGTCTTGCCGCGCGCACCCTCACGCTCGATCGTGAGCACGGGGATGACGCGCTCTTGCAGCGAGTTGCCGCCGTGGACGAACGAGGCGACGCGCTTGCTCGTCTTCCACACCGCGGTGTCCGGCCGAAACACGAACCGCAGATCCTCGTCACCCCCCTCGTACTCGAGCGACGAGAGGCGCAGCTCCAAGACGCCGGGCATCCCGCTCGCGGAGGGCAGGACGGCGTGGCGGCGGTCCGGGACCCGCATGTTGGCCCCGAATGGCACGTTGTCGACCGTCGAGTCCTGGAGCAAGAACCCATGGTCAGAGGCCACGACGATCTGTTGAATGCCCGCTTGCCCCAGCATCGAGAGGGCCGACTTGAGCTGGGTGAGGGTGCGCTCGAACGTGCTCAGATGAAGCTCGCTCTCCCCCGCCGTGTCGAGG
Source organism: Polyangiaceae bacterium (assembly GCA_044225865.1). Classification (GTDB taxonomy): domain Bacteria; phylum Myxococcota_A; class Polyangia; order Polyangiales; family Polyangiaceae; genus Xiheicaenibacterium. The sequence goes on from JBGAID010000003.1 coordinate 42,154, forward strand.
TCCAGGCTGCGCACCACGACGAGCGACTTGCCGCGAAGTCGCCGCTGCAGATCGCTCAACGTCATCGAGTGGAAGTCTTCCAGTGGAATGTCCACCACCGACGAAGCGTCCGAGCTGCGCTGGCCCATCACCCGGACGCGATCCGCAGGCTCGCATACCTGGAACTCCCCGGCCGTGAAGCCCCTGACGTCCCCGTCCGCGAGCACCGGCCGCAGCCCGCCCCCCGGTCGCAAGACGGGCGCGAGCGCGTTCATCCCGACCGAAGTGACCGTGGGCAGCTCCGCGAGCCGCGCCCCCAGATGCACGCGGCCCTTCTCCCGAGAGAGCTCGACGGCGAGGGCCTGCGCCATCTCGAAGCGCAGCGCGTCCACCATGACATACGCCACGCGGCCGCCCGCCTCGAGACGCGGGTGCACCTCGTCCCCGTACACCCCGCGCTGCCGCAGCGCCTGCGAGGGCAGCGGGCCATACCGGACACACAGCTCGTGGAACGCCCGCGAGAGCTCGTCCGCCCAACGGCGATAAGCCTGCCGGACCGCGGTCCTCACCTCGAGGAGGGCGTCGTAGTCCTCGAGCTCCGAGCTGAGCTGAGCATGAAAGCGCTGCTCGAAGATCCGGTGCTGCCGGTCGACGGGAGCGAGCCTCTCTGCATACACGCCAATGGCCTCGTCGAGCGATCCGCACCGCCCGAGCGCCCCGCCATTCGTGGCCAGGTCCACCCCCAGCTTGCTCGCGTGACGAAGGATCTCCCACGTCCGCTGCAGTGAAGGAGACCGCTTGACCCAAAAGCACTCCTCCGCCGTGCGATGCTCGGCCAGCTCCGCCGCCGCCTGCCACCGGCCCTCCCGCAGCGCCGCCAGCACCGCCGTCCGGACCGCCGTCTCCTCGAATCGGAACGTGTCGATCGACCCCAGCGCCCCGGCGTGATGGCTCGTGCGCTCAGCCACCAATCGATCCTGAAGCTCGTTCGCTGCCGACTCGTACAGATCCGGGTGCGCCGCCCGCAGCTTCGATACCAATCGCCGGCAGTCTTTGGCGATCTCCCCCACATTGGCGAGCGCGGCCACCTCTGGCGTTACCGCCGCCTCTTTCAAATCCTGCACGAACTCCAGCGCCATCAACCAGCTCGCGACGAGCGAGCTCATCGCCGCGGGCCGGAGCTCCGCATCCCCGAGGACGAACGCTCGCCAAGCGCGCGTCACCCCGAGCTTCGTCTCCAGATACGCAAATACCTTCTCGCCGTGCGCCGGCAGGTGCGATGCGACCCGGTCGCGCCCCGCCACGAGATCCAATACGACGTCGTCCGTGCCGAGCGCATCCAAGAGGAGCGACACCTTGTCCGTGGGCCGGACCTGCTGCGCCTCGAGCCAGCGGTCCGCCGCCTCGAGCGTCAGCCCCGGCTCGCGCAGGAACGCCTCGACATCCTCCGGCCGCGCGATCCCGACCGCGGCCTCGCGTACCACCGTGGAGAGCGCCTTCTCGAACACCTTGCCGGCTTTGTAGATCTCGTAGATCGGCGTCTCTTTGACCGTCTCCTTGTTCAAGCCGGGGAGATGGATGAGGAGCTTGTCGGGGAGCGGACCCGTGCAATGCGACTTGAGCGCCAGCATCAGCTCGAGGTAGCTGCCATCGAAGCGAACGGCGGTGTATGGGAAGCGATTCGTGCCCGAACGCAGGGCGTCCACGATGCCGCCGTAGTGGCCATCCGCATCTATCCAAATGACGGTCCCGAGCTCGCGGACCTTCTTGGATACTTCGGCCAAGACAGTCTGCGTGACCCCCCGCATCGTGGTCCGTCCTAGAGACATCTCAGGCCATCCCGAAACACTTGAAAGCTCTTCGAAGTGTTCCGATCGGGGTCCATGTTGGCGGCGACCTCTCTCGCGACCTGAATCTTGGGCAACCCGCCGAGAAAGTGTCCGGCGCCCTGCAAGACCCGCTCGAGCGCCTCCCAGGTGCCTCCTTTGATTTGGTCCACGTCGCGATACGCCTTCTGATTGCCGAGCGTTGCAGGCACACCCGGGTACGTTCTCGCGAGCGCCGGGACATCCCCCAAGAGCCATGCCTCGAGCTCCTCGACGGCGATGCGGGTCAGCACTTGGAAGGATGCACCGGTTGACCTCCCCTTCGGGACCAAGCCCGCGTCCCGGGCCATCTTCTCGATGCGCGACTTGAGCTTGCGACAGTCCTTTCTGTCCTCATCGCGCAGCACGACAATTCGCCAGTCGCTCGGAAGCCAACCCGCATATCCGCGAAGTCGGTCAGGCAGCTTCTTGAGCATGTCGTCGGCGCCGTCGAACGCATGAATCTGGAAGAGCTCGCCAATGTCCGGACGAATCTTCGGGATGAGACCACGGAGGGCATGCTCCGCCGATGGCTCCTCCACGAAGATCTCGAGCCAGCCCAACGTCGTCATCGGCGGCCCCCCTTCTTGGGTACGGCGACGGGCCCACCGGACCGAACGAGCGGATCGCCCACGTCGAAGAAGCCCTCCATCCACAGGTGCCCGAGCCGCCCGCCTGCCTCGAACATCTTCGCGGCGCGAGGCATGTCGGCCACGCGACGCGCTTGGGTGTATCCGCGCTCGTCTCGGTAGAGGACGCGAAGCTCCTCCGGACGCAGCGCCGAGACGAAGAACGGTGAGTGCGAGGTGACCAAGAGCTGCGTCTTCGCCGATGCATTGCGGCACTCCTCCGCGAGCTCGGGCAACAACTTGGGATGCAGGAAATTCTCGGGCTCTTCCACCCCGATGAGCTGGGGCGGGTCCGGATCGTAAAGAACTGTCAGATACGCGAGGAGCTTCAAGGTGCCGTCCGACGCGTACTTGGCGAGCACGGGACGATCGAAGGGTGCGTCCTTGATCTGCAGGAGCAGGCGGCCGTCCTGCATCGCCTCGGCGGTGACTCGCTCCAGCCGCGGCACTCGCCGCGAGAGAACCGCGAGGATCGTGTCCAATCGCTCCTCGTGTTGCTCCTTGAGGTACTGAATGACGTTCGGCAGATTATCGCCAGTCTGCGACAACCTCTCTTGGGGGCCCGCCTCGGGCGTAGTCCGCGCGCTCTCCGCGGAGAGATAAGAGAGATACCAGCTCGTGATGAATCGACGCAGCGCCGCCACCCGCGGGTGTTTTGCCAGCTGGCCCAACGTGTTCACGGCGAGGAGCTCCGGGGAGTCGAGCTTCTCGCGCACGCGCTCCGCGGTCGCGTCTGGCTGATCGCCGGACACGACCTCCCCCTCCCCGCGGACGAAGTCGAGAAACTTGAATGGATAGGCAGGGGCGCGCCTCGTCCATCGGAGCCATTCGCTCGTCACCACTGGTCCCCGTGTCTCCTCCTCGATCTCGAGGTGGTAGGTGATCAGCGGCGTCTTCGGCTTCTCGCGATATTGGAGCTCCACGACGATCGGGCCCTCGGCGCCGCGCGTCCGAAGCTCTTTGAACCGGCCGCGCCGGTCCCAAGCCTTGCGCAGCCCGGACGAGAAGCACTCCGACAAGAAGGCGAACACATCGAAGATGGTCGACTTACCGCTCCCATTCGGACCGAGAAAGACAGTCAAGGGCGTGATGTCGCGAAGCTCGAGGCGCTGCAAGGCTCGATAGTTCTCTATCCGGAGCGACTCGATTCGAGGCACCTCCAATTGGCTCACGCGTTTCATCGGTCTACCTTCCTCTGTTCATCGTCATATGGGGAGCGGCGCTCTCGGACGACACGTCAGTCGTCGTCGGCGTCGACCTCCTCGTCGGAGGCGGGCTCCGCGGACGCTTCCGCCCTCCGCCGGCGCTCGCGCCGCGCCACCTCCTTCGCGCGGATCTCCTCTGCCTCGGCAGGGTGGTCGGTCACAAAGCGCGCCCTCGCCGCATCCGATCCATCCTCATCAATCGTGAACCCCTCCCGAATCTCATCCTGCAGCCGCAGCTCCCACGCGTACGCCTTCGCCGGGTGGTACTTCCAGAAGCACCCATGGGCCACCGCAAGGCTCGGGTCCTTCTTGCACTTCTCCTCGACCCGACCAGGGAAGTACCGCCGCGCGAGGTGGGACCAGTCATAGTCCTTCTTGCCCTCGGCCAGGCAAAGCTGCTTCCACCACTTCTTCGGATCACTCCATTGAGGCGCGAGCAAAGGCCACAGAGCGGCGCTGTTGATCATGACCCCGTCGTCGAGATCCATCACGTATGGAGCGTCCGCCGCGCGCGGAGGGCATTGCGCGTCCGTGGGCGGAGCGCCGCGTTCGGCGCAAGCGCTGATGAGCTCGGCGAAGGCACCGAGCTCGTCCCGGAGCCGCATGGCCGTGACGAAGCGTTGATCGGCGGCGCGGGATGTCTTCTTGTCGCTGCTCGCGCGCGCGACGGCGAGGTCGGCGATCTCTCCGTCGAGCTTCCGAAGGATGGGCTGGACGTGCTCCGCAAGGAGGGTCTGGAGGGTTCGATCCGTCCAGCGGTGAATGCTCACCCAGGCGACGAATGTCTTCTTCTCGCTGGAGAGCGGAAAGTAGATTGGGCGGTTTTCGTAGAGTGCCTTGTGGTACGCGAAGAAGTCTTTGCGAAGCCAGTCACGCAGCGGGATCGCTCTGCCCTCAGTTATTGCGGCCTGGTGCTGAGCCCATGCACTGAGAATGACGGAGCCTGGGTCCGTGTCCAGGCTATCGGAGAGTTCAACGCCCGGCCCGACGAAGAAGATGCCGGCGGGAAGAGTATCTCTGGACGGATCATCGAGGACGCCTTCCCCATTTGCGCCGAACCGTCCAAAGGCAACACCGATTGCGAACGAGAGATGAGCTTCGGCCGCTGGCGGATCGTGCTCGGGTTCATACGACGGGAGCGGAACGTCGCCAGCCCGATCAACAGCGCGCTGCGCCCAATCCTGGGCATAGCGCCACGCCGAAGGACCAGGCGCGGTGAACTCCACTGCTGATTCGCGACCTGCCTCGTGTTGTTCGAAAGCAGCCCGGAGCGCTGAGACAATGAGATCCGATCCGTCAACCGGAAATAGCGGAAGGCGAGCCACGTCTCCGACCAAGAAATGAATGGTAGGATTGAGACTCTCAAGAACAAATCGGCTCTCCTTAGCGTTCATAGCACAGAGAACAGACGAGAGCTCCTCCGGGAAGACGGATTGACCCATATCTCCAAAGATGCTGGGGTACAGGTGCAATCGAGCGCAGAACGAAGCACCAATCGTGGTAAAGGCGATGCCTCTCCTAAAGTAGAACGCCTGATTCTGAGGTCGCGAGGCGATGCGCCCAGCAAGCTCATAGGTTCGGACCTCAAGCCCGTTATAACACCAGTTAACCACATCCTGCAGCGGCTCGATCCATTGCTGTCCTGAGGCGCCTTTGATATATGGAACAAAGCGTGTTGCGGCACGGGCCGTTGTGTCGCGCCCGCTGCTTACCAGGCTCGGTCGCGATTCAATCTCCCAGGGCACCCGAAGAAAGCGGGCGTTGTTCGCCGTCGCCAACCCCTGCCTGACTGGAGCGATTGTACCAAGCTTCTGCGCGGCCCCGTACCGCCTGAGAAACTCCTTCGTCCACCAATACACAATGGGCTCGCCTTCGATGACCGCGAAGCCCTTTGGGTCGAACTCGTAGCGCCCGACCTGCGCGAGCAGCCCCGCACGCTTGCGGTCAGTCATCCCTGCGCTCGCTCGATCCTCGGTCGGAGTTGGTCGTAGCGCAACAGCTGCTATGTCCGGCGCCCTTCGAACGAAGACACTGCAGGCTACGGAGAGGACAACCTGAGCTGCAGACACCTCCTCAAACGCGCCCGAATCGAGATCTGCGATTGCGTGCAGATCGCGTTCGCTGAGCAGATACTCCCGAAGCGCACGATATTGACCCAGGAACATCCAACCACGCATGGTTACCTGGGCTGAAACGCCACCTTCGCGGACCAATTCCAAGCCCCGCTCCAAGAACGCCGCAAACAGATCCGCCTTTCCTCGCGGATAGTTTTTCACGACATACTCAAAGCGCTCTGTCTTGCTCAGCCCCTGATATGGCGGGTTCCCCACGACGACGTCATAGGCGCCCTCCCTGGCAATTCGCACAAACCGGACCCCCGCCGCGAGCTGCTCGCCATCCAGGCGCACCCCAAGGTCCTCCGAGGCCGAGTGGTGGCCGAGAAACGCTTCCAGCTTCGCGAGGACGGTAGCCTTCGCGTCGCCAGTAAGGAGCTCGCGCTTGATCGGTGCAGGGTCGTTTGGCTCGAAGAGCTTTGTCTGCGCGTTCTTGGCGAGGTGCTCTTCGTAGGCCTTGAGCGCGTCCTCTGCCGCTTTGTCGACCTTGAGCAGCGAGCCGAGGTAGTCGACGCCGGCGAGTGATTGCACGAGCTTCGTGGTGAGGGGCTTGGGGAGGCCGACCTCGCGCTCGAGATCATCTCTCAGGCGGACGAGGGCGGGGTCGCTCTCGGTGAGCCTGGCGAGCCTGAGCACGGGGGCGACGAGGTTCAATCGGTCGAGCCGGCCGTTGGGCGCGTAGAGCTTCGCCTTGAGCCATAGCGCGGCGGCGGCGATTTGAATCGCGCGGGGGTCGATGTCGATGCCGTGGAGGTTGTTGGCGAGGATGCTCTCGGCGATCTCTTCGTTAGACCATTGAACGTTTCGATGCCGCGCCTCCTCTTCGTACATCCTTGTGAGACGGTCGAATGCGATGACGAGGAAGTGGCCAGAGCCGCAGGCCGGGTCGAGGAGCTTGAGGTCGCGGACGGAGGCAGGGGCGCTGTCGATGGCGTCGGGGGGGATGGGCTGGGGGACGTAGTACTTCCAAGCGTTCTCGAGGCCGGGCTCGATGGGCATGAGCGCGTCGAGCTCGACCTCGCCGGCCTCTCGCCTTTTTCGCCATTCGGCGCGGCGGGCGTCGAGGACGGGGAGGACGTCTTCGGCTTCTGCCTTCCAGCCGTTCTTTTTGCAGGTGCAGAGCCAGGTGAGCCCGAGGCTATTGTCGAGGAGCCACTCGACCATATAGCGCTCGGTGAACATCTGGGTCTTCTGGGCGATTTCGTGCGGCTCGATCTTGCCGCCGTCGGCGATCTTCTTGTCGAGCGCTTCGCGGTCGGGGTCGTTCCAATATTGGTAGACCCAGCCGAGGGTCGTGTCGTCGCCCCAGGCGCAGTCGAGGGCCGGGTCGTTCAACGCGCTGACGAGGTCGCGCAGGGTGGCGGCGGGGATCGGGAACAGGTCCGTGAGGCCGACCGTGCCGAAGAGGCCGGGGAGCTCGAGGGAGAGCTCGCCAAAGACGGTGTCGAGGAGGGGCTTGTAGCCGAGGGTCGGGTCCGTCTTGAGGGGACCGGCGTAGTGGGCGAACTCTGCTTCGTACGCGGCGCTCTTGAGGCCGCCGGTGATGACGGGGGGCGAGAGCAGGCGGTGGTGCTCGAGGATGCGCAGGAGCACCAAGCGATGAAGCAGCGTGTGGGCGGCCTCTTGAACGGCCTGGCGGAGGTAGCGGATTCGCGTGTCTTTGTCGGCTTTGGGCTTGGTCTTCTTCTCGGCCGCGCCGGCGCTGGCGCGGAGCTGCTCTTCAATCCACGCCTCGAGCCGGTCGCGGCGACACCGCTGGGCCTCGCCGAGCTTCGCCTTGGTGTGGTCGACCGCGAGCTGATACTCGCCCTCGGCGGCGTCGCTGATCTCGTCGACGAGCTTGATCCTCAGGCCCCGCACCATCTTGCGGAGCGCCTCTTTGGCGGTCGAATCGAGGAGGGTGGCGTTCTCGCTCATTTCAATCGTACGTGGTGACGGGCCGAGAGCTCATGGAGGATGCGGCGCTTGATGTCGTCGAGGAGCCGGTCGAGCTCGGCCTCGCTCCTGATCTCGCGGCCGCGGAAGTCGAGGCTGATGTCGACGATGGGCGCCCCCCCTTTCGACTCCAATAGCGACCCGAGCTCGAGGAGCGCTTTGTCGGCTGCGGTCTCGAGCCGATCCCGCAGCAGGACGGGCAAGACCTCGAGGGGCGGGGCGATCGCCTTCTCATCGGTGTTCGCGGCGCCGCCTTCGCGGACGTGCCGAGTCACTTTGTGGCGCTCGTCGGCGTCGAGCTTGTCGAAACCGTCGCGCCGCTTGATCTCGTCGATGCGGGCCTCGACCTTCTGGGCGTGGGCGTCGAGGATGGCCCGCCGGCGGGACTGATACTCGCCCCGAATGGCCGAGACCGCAGCGGCGAGGCCGCCGGTGTCCTCCCAGGGGCGCTCGGAGCTCAGGCGGTGCTCGACGACGGCCAGGGCGCGAGCGACCTCGGCCGAGCAGTCGACCGCTTGGAGAGCGACCGCTTGGTGTTGAGAGACGGAGGCGGCGTCGCGCAGGGTCTCGATGGCCTCCTCGGAGAGATCGGTCTCCATCCTCCGGAGCTGGGTGATGCCCTCACGCAGGAGGGAGGTGGAGGTCTTGACGCCCTGGAGCATCGACTCGACCTGGCGGCTCCGCCGGCATGTCTCCAATGCGCGGGCGAGATCATCCAGGGCCTTCGGGTGAGGGATGGTGTTCGGTAGGCGGCGAAAGCGCGTTTCCATCTCGTTGAGGCGGTCGCGGACGCTGGCGAATCGGGTGACGACGGCGTCGGCGATGGCGTCGTTCTCTCGCGCCACGTCGACCCCGAGCGTCTCCTTGAACATCGCGCAGATGCTGTTTCGATCGCGGGGGGAGAGCGTCTCTCTGGTGTTGATGGTGATCTGCGCGCGCCGGAGCCCGCTGTCTTTGAGCAGCTCGCGCGCACCCTCGTCCTTGACGCTCGTCAGCTCGCCCACGCCCTGGATCTCGATCCGGACCTTGCCCCCACGGAGCATTCCGACGACGCAGGCGCGGATGAGATCCGGCGCGACACCGTGAGGCGGCGAGCCGAAACGCTCGATGAGGGTCGAGCCCTCGACGCTGCCGTGCGCCTTGACGAAGGCGAGGATGTCCGTGGGAAGGCGGCCCTGGCAGGTCGCCTCGTGTCGGCCCCCATCGAGCGAGAGGATGCCGAGCTTCCCCTCTCCGAGGACAGCGGGCGGTGCGGCGAGATCGCGGTCATTGATGAGGAACGCGACGTCGCTCTCCTTGATCGAGAAGGTGATGGGATTGGGGTAGAGCTCCCGGGCGACGAGGGCGGCGTAGGCGGGGAGCGCGACCTTGAAGGTGGCGCCGAAATCACTCGGGCTCTTTTGGCGACCTCGGAAGTAGAGGCTGCCGCCCATCCAAGCGCTCTGGACGGCGGCCGACAGCTCGTTGCGCATGCGATCATTGCGGTTGCGCTCGTCAATCAGGAGCCGCCGCGTGTCTTCGGAGATCGACGCCTCGCTCGCGCGGCCATATCGATCCACGATGCGGCTCGATTGGAGGAGCCGGGTCGCGATGGCGCGCACGTCTTGGGAGTCACCGGCGACCCAGACGAACCGGTTCTCGAAGGCCTGGCTGGTGCTCTTCGGCACCCAGTGGTCGGAGCCCTCGCCACGCGTGAACTGGAAGTCGGCGGTGATGACGGTGTACTTGCCGCCGTCTTTGAAGCGGACGTCCTTCGCGCTCAGGCCGTCTGAGAAATAGGCGACCCAGGGCAGCGGGAGCTGGTCGAGCTTGATGGCGTCGGTGCCGTCGAGCAGCGTCTTCAAGGTCTCGCGGACTTGCTCGGAGACGTGCTCGGCGGCGGGGACGTACATGTCCCGCTCGCGCTGCCACTCCTGGCCGGCGGCGCTCTCGATCTTGTAGCCCGTCTTCTCCGAGAGGGCGACGAAGCCATGGCCGACCAGCTCGTCGAGGGCCTTCTGCACTTGGCGCTCGATGCTGCCTTGGCCGAGCCGCTCGTAGAGGCAGCGCGCGACGAGCTCCGCCGTCGTCTTCTTGTCTTTGTCGTCTTGGACGAGCTCGAGCATCGCCACCGCCTTCACGACGCGCGCCATGAGGGCGTCCTTCTGCTTGGTCGCGTGATCGATGGCGCGCCCGAGGGTGAGCGAGACGTCGGGGCCGAGGGCGCTGTGGAGGACCTCGTAGACCATGTCGATGGGGATGAGCTGCCCGAGCGCGCGCTGGGCGAGGCCGCGCTCGCGGAACAGATCCCCGAGGAGCTGGAGGAGGCCGCGAATGGCGTAGGCGTCGCCCTGGGAGCGCACCGACCGGCTGCGGAGGCCGGTGGTGATATCCATCAACAGGTCAATCTGCTTGGGTAGGAGCGGATAGATCTCGATGAACTCCGTCGCCGCGATGTCCTCGCATTTGTAGGCATAGAGCTTCAGGTCCGAGAGGTTCTCGTCGAAGAGCTGCTTGAGATCGGGCTCGACCGTCTCCTTCTTTCGGAGCAGGCGCTTGTGCACGACGTCGCGGATGTTGCCGGTGCCGAGGTGGACCCGGAGCGCGGGGCGGAAGCGATCCTTGAGGCGAGCGATCTCCCCGCCCGCGCCCGCGCTCTCCTCGAGCTTGTGCTGCCCGGTCGCGAGCACCCACGCCTTACCGTTCATCCGCTGCCCGAGGGCGGACACGAACGACTGGAGGGCGAGCATGCGCTCGGTGTTGTCGTGGACGTACTGGCTCACCTCGTCGATGACGATGAAGAGCGTCCGGCGGGGGAAGCGCCGCTCCATCATCTGCTGAATGGCGATGGCGGCCTCGTCCGCAGATCGGCGGCTCTCGAACGCAGACCCCGCCCGACTGTCGACCCAGGTCATGACGTCCGGGAAGAGATCGGGGCGGAGCTCGTGCATGATGCGGGAGAACTCGTCCTCCACGAGCTGGCTGTCTTTGAGCGCGCTCCAGGGCTTCTTTTGCACGTCGAGGACCTTGGACAAGAAGGCCTCGTGCATCCCCTCGAGCTCGAGCTTGAGCTCGTACTCGGCGACGAGGTTGCTCGTCCGGGAGTATCCGAGCCGCTGCTGGACCTGTCGAACGGCGACCGCGTGCACGTGCTCGTCGTCTCGGGCCTTGCTCCCCACGTCGAACACGACGGCGAGCGGCTCGCAGAGCGAAGTCAGCTTCTGCCACGCGTCCGTCAGCTCGTGGGCGTTCTTGGAGCGGTCTTGAGCGAGGAGCGCCTTGGAGAGGGGGCGGCCGTCGGGCAGGGCGAGACCATCGAGGGCGAGGCCGAGGAGCTTGGCGAAGCTCGACTTTCCGGAGCCGTAGTAGCCGGAGATCCAGCACGAAGGGAGCTGCACGCGCTTCGACTCATTCGCCTTCGAAGGCTGGAGATCGGCGGCGATGTTGGTGAGGAGCCGGACGAGGTGCTCGTGGATACCGTCGGGGGTGTAGCGGTCGTCCGTCTTCGGGTAGCCGCCGGTGATGATGTACTCCTCGACCTCGCGCTTCACCTCGGCCGGCTGCTGCTCGTGGAAATACACGACCGGTGGGATGGCTCGGGTGACTTCGCGCTCGAAGAGATCGCCTAGCAGCATGGTCTTCACCGGTAGATCCGAGGTCGATAGTCGCGGTCGGGGGGGACGACGCCCATGAAGGAGAGGCCGCCGTCGGCGTCGGCCTTGCCGGGATAGAGCAGAATGACAGGAGCATTCTCGGTCTGTCCGGTGAGGTGCTTGAGGAGGGCCGAGGTGCGCATGAAGGGGTAGAGCGCCCCGGCCCGCCCGAGGAAGATCACGGTTCGATCGGGGCCGCGCCCGCTCTCGGCGAGGATGCGCTTCACCTCGGCGATGACGTCTTTGGCGAGACCGTCCTCACCCTCGAGCAGATTGGACACCTTCTCTTTGAGGGCGCGGAGCCCGCGAAAGGGATCGGCGGAGCGGCTCAGGCGCTTCTCGCGGGCGATCATCGCCTCGATGAAGCCGGGCTCTTGCGCCTCGATGCGCTTGATCATCAGGCCATGGAGGGCGATCTCCCCCACGTACCAGCCGCGATCGATGAGCTCGCCAATCAGCGATTGGATCTCGCCGCGCAGGCGGAACTCCTCCTCTGGCGGATAGGGCAGGATGGCGAAGTTGTAGTTGCGAACGGTGCTGATCTCACCGCCCTCGGTCGTGAGATCCTTCCGGAGGGCCGCGAGCGCTTCACGGAAGGGCAGCGGGTGCTGGAAGTCCCTCATGGTGCCCCTCCCAGGTAGCGCGCGCCCCAGGCGGTGAGGCTCGCCTGTTCGAAGGTCAGATCCACGTGATCGCCAACCCGCGCGCACGTCACGCCGGGGACGCGCAGCGACTCGGTGATGAGGGTGTCCGCCGTCAATCCGAGCGAGCGCAGATAGGGGCCGCTCGGGAGTGGATCTTTCGTCTCGACCCCGCGAAGCAGGTACAGCACATAGCCAATCGCCTCGCCCGGTCGGTGGCGCATCTCGAGCGAGCGAGGATCCCTCCGCCCCTTGATGAGGCCGGCCTCGAGCGCGGTGGCGAGGAGGTTCGACGCGAACTTGATGCAGGTCGACGGCGACCAGCGCTCCGGCTCCGCTTCGCTGATCCAGCGGGTCACGAGCGGGCGATCGATCGTCGTGTAGCCGAGCTTGCGCCGCTCCGGCAGCAGCTCCCCCGTGAAGCGGCGATAGATGGGATCGGCGAGCTGCAAGTGGACATGACAGATCCAAGGCCGCAGCGCCGCCGGCACGTGGTCGACTTGGTGCAGGAGGGCGAGCGCCTCCGGGAACGGATCGAAGCGCTCCGCCATGTCGGCGACGAGGGTGTGGACCCGCGCCTCGCTCTTCGTCCCGAACCAACGATGGGAGAAGGCCTCGTCGGCGCGCCCCGGGAGGGCGGACCCGAGATCGACGCGGCGCCAATACGTATGACAGTCGTCGACCGCGAGCATGCATCGCAGGATCCGCGTGTGGACGATCGTCGCCTCCGCGTTGCGCCGCGGACCGCAATCCGCGGGCGGCGCCCCGCTCTTCGGCCGGGTGGACACGCTGGTGCTCATCACGCCGGCGCCTCCACGTAAGGCGTGGGGTAGCGCTTCTCGAGCGGCACGAGCGCGGCGGCGAGGAGGACACAGGCTTCGACGGGGGAGGAGACGCGGGTCTTGATTCGTCGGCCGTTGGGCTCCGTCTCCACTTTGGGCTTCCCGAGCTTCTCGAGCGAGGAGGAGAACGCCTCTTTGGACCACGGGCCCCCCACCGCGAAGCGCGGGCCCAACACCTCCTTGGGCGGGCGGAGCGAGCGACGGTGGGCGGCGAGGCGGTCCGCGAGCTGCTCGTCGATGGCGAAGCCGAGGTGGAACAGCGTCCACATCGCGTCGCGCTGGTGAAAGGCCTTGCGCGCTTCGTGCTCGATGACGCGCGCCGCCTCGCGAACGAGGATGAGGCTCGCCCAGGCCGCCGTCTTCGGGACGAGGCGAGAGAAGAGATCGCCGCCGCCCTCCGGATCGACGAGGTCCGAATTCCACCAACCGAGCCGGTCTCCCCCGCTCTCTCCCGCCCACGCGACGGTGAGCTGGAGCGCGAGGATCTCATCGAGCTCGGAGGATTGGAGGCGCTGGGACATGGGCTTCGGAGGTTACCTTTCGCGCGGCCGGGTTTCGATCGGGTTATGCGGCGCAGAGGTCGAACGTGACGATGGCTCCGCCCGTCGCGAAGTGGAGCCACGCGGACGCGGGTTTGTCGGGACGTGCGATCGAGAGCGCGCGGGCGTACACCGCGAGCTGAGGCGCGAGCTCCTCGGCCTTCGCGCGCCACACCGCCTCCCCAATCCCGGGGAAGCTCTTGTGATCGACGATGATGAACGCCTCGTCGGTCTCGAGGAGGAGATCGATCCGGCCGTCGATCGCCCGCTCGCCCTCGGGGGTTCCGACGCGCGCCTCGATGGGGACCTCGCGCATCCAACGCGCGTCCGGGACGCGGTTGCGCACGAACGTGGTGAAGGCATCGGAGGCCTCGAGGAAGCGATGGGGGCCGTAGGCGTCCCCGACTTCGAACGCCTCGATGAGCCGCTGCGCGATGCGCTCACGAGCCTCGCGGGTGAGGCCCTCGACGTCGGCGGCGAGGAACGCATGGAGCGCGTCGCCGACGCGGCTCCACAGCACTTGCGCCTGGGTCGCGCGGACGAGCGGCGGATGAATCGGGTGATGGACCTCCCGGATCCGAAGCTCCGGACCTCCGAGGCTCTCGTGCTCGCCGTCGGACGGGCGGATCCAATACGGGGGGCGCAGTGGGACGGGGGCGCGCTGGAACCAGGAGCGCGCTGGCTCCTTGGGCTCCTCCGCCGGGGAGGGCTCGAGGTGGAAGAGGCGCGCCGGAACCGAGCGCGCGAGCGGCCCTCCGATCTCGACCGTGCTGGTCGGTGAGTCCGCGCGGGGGAGCGCGACGGCCGGCTTGCCCTCGAACGTCAGCTCGTCGAGCCAGGCGCACTGAGGAACGCTCTTCGTCACCTTCGCCGCGAGGACGAGGTGGTCGCGCGCGCGCGTGAACCCGACATAGAGCAGGCGCGCTCGCTCGCTGCTCTCGCGCTCGATCTCCACTTTGCCGACCTCGGATTGCTCGGCCCAGTCGCGGAGCTCGGCCTTGGCGCCTCCAAAGGGCCAAGGCCAATATCGAATCCACCGCCCTTCGAGGGGATGGTCGGGGTCGAGCTCGGACGCGCTCTTCTCGGGCGCGACGTCGAAGATGGCGGGACGAGGGCCCCGATCGAGCGAAGAGAGAATGACCACGGGCCACTCGAGGCCCTTCGACCGGTGATAGGTCATGACGGTCACGCAGGCCGCGTCGCTCCCGCTGTGCTGTTGGTCGGCGCGGCGCTCTTCCCCGTGCCGAAACGTGGCGCGGGTGAGACTGTCCAGAAACCGAAGCAGCCCGGAGAGCGAGCACCCTTCCCCGCCGTCGATGCACCGCTGCTCGTAGACGCGCGCGAACCTCCAGAGGGCGTCCAGGTTCGCGATGCGCAGGGCGGGGTTGGGCCAGCGGGCGCACAGCGCAGGTAGATCAATCGCGACGAAGACCGCCTCGACCAGCTCTTGCGGCGAGAGCACCAGCGCCGCCGGGCGGCGATTGTCGAGCTTGTCGCGCCACCGGGCCTTGCTCACCGCTCCGCTCGCGAGGCGCCGGGTGAGCCACGCTTCCGCGCCTTCACCGTTCCAGCCGTGGAGGGCCTCGAGCTCGGCGACGGCGAGCGAGTCGCGCGGGTCGAGCACGAACCGCAGCGCCGCCGCCATCGCGACCCCCTCCGGCGTCGCGAGCAGGCCGGGCCGGTCGAACGTCGCCCCCAGGCCGAGCCGGGCGAGCGCGTCGGCGACAAGCTTTCCTTCACTGTTCGTCGCGACGAGGACCGCGATGTCGTGGGGCTCCACGGGGCGCAGCGCGCCGTGGACCGGGTCTCGAACCATCGTCTCCTCGGGGCGAGCGAGGAGACGAGAGATCCCCGCGGCGAGAGACTCCGCCTGACGCTGCTGCGCTCCGTCGAAGTAGAACAACCCCATCGCGGGGAGGCGGCCCAGCTCCGCCTCGTCCGCGGCGCTGCGGTGGGCGCCCACGCGGACGTCCTCGGCCGGCACCCCATATCGCGCGAGGGCGCCGGAGAACACCGCGTTGCAGAGCTCGACGAGGCTCGGGCGAGAACGGTGGTTGGTGGTCAAACGGTCCGGGGTGCCGCCGCTGCGCCTCACCCAGTGGATGACCGCGTCCATCAGCGAAGGATCCGCCCCCGCGTACTCGAAGATGCATTGCTTCGGGTCCCCGACCCACGTCGACCGCCCGGCGATCTGGTGGAGACGCAGGAACAACAGGAGCTGGATCGGGCTCGAGTCCTGCAGCTCGTCGACGACCACCAGCTCGAGCTTCTCGGCCAGATCGCTCGCGACCTCCGGATCCTCGAGGAGGCTCAGGGCGGCGTCGATCATGTCGACATAGTCGAGGAGGCCGCGCTCTCGCTTCCAGCTCGCGTAGAGGTCGAGCGTGGCGGCCGCGGCACGATAGACGAGCTCCGTGAACCTCCGAATGTCGGCGCGAAGGTCCGGGTGGCTCGCCCATCGCGAAGCCGCCTCATGAACCGGCAAGATCGCGGGCTCCGACTTCTTTCCAGCCTTGAGGTGGGCGAGCTTTGTCCATTGCGCCCAGGTCGCCTTTCCTGCGCGCGCCGCGCGGAGATAGTCCTTCAGAGCGTCGATCGCCTCCCGCGTCTGCTTCGTCACGTCGGTCCGAGGGTCGATCGCGGCGAGGGCCCGCACGACCTGAGCCTCGAGCTCGCGGTCGAGCTTCGGTCCGTCGTCGACCGGACCCGTGAAGAGCGCGAGGTAGGTCTCCGCGGAGCGCCTCGCCATGTCCGCGAGCGCGGCGGGTCGGATCCGCCCGCTCCGCGCGAGCGAGATGATGTCCTCCACGGGCTGGTCCCAATAGACCTGTCCCTCTTGTTGATTGATATGCATCTGGAGGCGCTCCGCGAGCTCGTCGAGCTCCTCCCGGTCGTCGGGGGAGACCGTCTCCTCCAGCACCGTCGATAGGGCGAGGCCCTCGTCGGCGAGCACCTCGATGTTCGGAGCGACCCCAGCGTCGAGGGCGAGCTCCCGAACCCAGCGCAGGCACACGGCGTGGACCGTCCCCAGATACGCCTGGGGAAGCTGCGACGCCTGCCCCGCGACCTTGGAGCCGAGCAAGCTCCGGCGAATGCGGCTCTCCAGCTCGACCTGGGCCTTCCTGGTGTAGGTGACCGCGACGAGCCCCTCCGGACGAATGGGCGGTCCGGCGTCTCCGGTGAGCGCCCCCTCGACCTCCTTCGTGAGCCGATAGGTCTTCCCGGTCCCGGCGCTCGCGCCCACGAGCGTGAGGCCCTCTGCCGTCCTTCGCGCCGTCACGCGAGCCTCCGCCAGGCGCGACCGCACAGCGCCCCATTCGAGCAATAGGTGCACGCCGACGTGGCCGGCGCGTCGTAGTGCTCGTTGCCGACGCTGGGAGCCGTGAGGCCGTGGTGCGCGAAGAAGCGATCGCTGTCGTTCTCCGCGGCCGCCGAGGCGCGCACCACGCCCGCGCCGAGCTGGTCGAACAAGAACAGCACCATTCGCTCTGTCTTGCGCCAAGTCTCGTCGAGCGCCTCGCCGTCGAAGACGCGAGCCTTCTTGAACGGGCCCCCGTCCAGGGCAACGGCGCGGCGCTTCTTCAGAGCGAAATATGCAGCGTCGATCGGCTTGGCGGCGCCCGTCTCACGACGGCGCGTCTCCGCGTACATCGCGATCTGGAGCGCCAGGCCCTTCGTCAGCGCCTCTCGATAGCGTGACTCTCCATATTTCAGATCCAGGATGGCCTCGCCGGAGCCATCCTTGCAGCGGAGAAGGAGATCGATCCTGCCCGAGATCTCTCGGTCCCCCCACGGGGCGTTGGTCCCGACCTCCACCCCGACGACCTCCATTTGGCTCTCGGCGATTGTCCGCGACAGCTCGCGCATCGCGTCGATCAGCACGCGACAGACCTGCCCCCGCTCGGCCGTCATCCCCGGCATCAAGAGCGGGCCACCTTCATGCAAGATGAGAGACTCGAGCGCTGAGTCCACCACTGCGTCCACCGCCTCCGGGTTGGAGAGGGCGCCCATGCGGTGCAGGTTCTCCGCGAGCCGGTGGCCGAGGTTGCCATAGAGCTGCGTCTTTTCCGGGACGCTGCTCAATCGACTTCGCCGCACTTGCAGGACCGACTCCAGCACCCAACGAAGCGGGCACGCGACGAGGCTCTCGACCGCGGTCGGGTACAGCTTCTTCACCGCCTCGAGCGCCCGCCCGAGGGCGGTCGGCTCCACGTTCCACACGCTGCTCGCTTTGGGCAGCGAGAGAGGCGCGAGCGGCTCCGCGACGTGCTCCCTTTGGAGCACCGCCGCCATGGTCGTCGAGACCCTGCGAATATCGACCGGCGCCGCCATCGTGCGGGCCACGATCTCGTCCCAGAGAGGGAGCGACGGTTGCGGCGCGGAGAGGTGCGCGTCCGGCGTGGCCACCGCGAACAGCGCCCGAGCAGAGCCGAACGCCCGCCGCCACGCGTCGCCCTCTGCGCGCATCGCCCTCTCGTGATCGGCGAAGCACAACCCGAAGTCCTTGAATGCCTGGAGCTCTGCCTTGCGCCACGGCGCTCGCTGCCCGATCCCCTTCGGTTCATACCCGGCGTGCCAGACGAGGATCGCGTCGTGCTCTCGAAGGATGGCGTGGGGGGTCGCGACGTGGGTGACACGTCCAGCGCGCTCGACCGAGATGTCCGCGCGCATGCCGGAGCCAATGGCGCGCGACGCCAACGCCTCGATCTCGTGAGGCAACAAGCAGTGGCGAGGATGGGAGAGGACGAGTCGCTCCATATCCGAGCACGCATTGGCGAGGATCGCCCAATTGACTCCGGCCTCATCGTGGGGGCGGCCCGCCGCCCACGTACGAACGCGCGCAATGACATCGACCACGGCTGCTCGCGGAGCGCCACAATTCCGGCCGAACACGGGCCACTCGAACCACGCTTCGATCTTCGCCGTACTCCCGGCCGCCGCCATCACGTGGCGAGGGTCGCTTGGGTCCTTGGGGACCTCGAGCTTGGCCTTCGCCTCGCGCCACTTGTCGCTGCCGATCCCGGGCGCGCGACCGATCGCGTCCGCGAGCATCCTTGCCGCGTGGGCCCCGAATGGGCCGCGGGGGAGCGTCAAGAGCTCGAGCGCGCGGTACGGGTCCCGCGGTCCGAACAACAACGCGAGCCCGAGCGACAACACCTGGAGAGGAGAGCGGAGCGGACTGGTAGCCGATTGACCCTGACCAGCCATACCTTGAAGCGACAGCGCCGCTTCGAGCGGAGCGGCGTCGCCGAGTCGAATGACACAAACGTCATCCGTATCGAGCGAGCGCACCAGACCGGCAATGGTCTCTCCAAGCTCCCACGAGGTCCGCCCGGTCACGTGGAGTAGCGACCCGTCGCCTCGCCAGTCACACTTTCTGGCCTTGAAGCCCGGGACCGCCAATATCCGCTGCGTCATCCCGAGGTCGTGGCTCCCCTCGCAGCGGGCCTCGCGGTGCTTGACCTCCTCGATGACGGTCCCCGCCCCCGCGAGCACATCCATGACCCGCCGCCAGCCCTCGGGCCAGACCTGCCGCGGCTCCAGCAGTCGAACGCTCTCATAGAGACGACAAGGCGTCTTCGCGAGCTCCAATTCGGAGCGCGCGAGCCGATCCGCGAGGCCGAGCGGGACCGCATGATCTCCCGCCTTCTCCGCCGCGACGAGCGCCGCGACGCGTGGCCCGGCGTTCGGTATCTGCTCGAAGCACCAGCCCGCCTCGACGAGCTCGTCACGCCACGTGAGGAGCGTCGCCGCGGTGCCGTGAGGGTCTACGTCGAACGACCGCGAATAGAACGGCTTCTGCCCGAGGCACGCCGCGAGCTTCCGAGCGTACGCGTGCGCGCGGTGGGCCTCCGACGCGTAGACCTGAGGCAGCCCCAACCGCAGCTCCAGATCGCGGAGCCAAGCCGCCGGCCCCCAAACCGGTTCGCCCAGGACGCCCGAAGGCTCTCGGTCTGCGGCTCCATCATGGATGAACCGGCTCACGACCGGCTTCATCCTTCCACCTGATCCCGGGCCGCGAGCGACCCACACCCATTCACCAAACTCCGCCCCCCATCCCACCGACGCCAGTCGGACAACACACCACGATGGCAGGCATTATCGTCGCGGGGACTGCGATTCCACAAGAGCCGGATCTGCAAAGCGGCGCAGGTGATGCCTAAAAAGCTCAGACAGCCGAACAGAAGGTTCCGTCGCAGCTGCGCCAGCGTCGCCATGATCCAAGAGCTAACCGCCGCGGAATGGCGCTGCTACCGGGCGGATGCACAGCGCTCGGTCGTGGAATGTCCGACCACATCACGCCTCGTTACGCCGCCTTGAACCGCTCTCGAAAATGCCACTCGAGCGCCGCCACGCTCGGTCGGTCCGCGGCGCGCCCCGGGAGCTGCGCGAGCGGTTTCCCGTCGAACTCGCGATAGCGCTTCCCATTGCCCCAATCGAGCGCCAGTCGCGGCGAGACCCTCACCCGGTGATCGGGCGTGACCGCGACATAGCCGCGATCGAAAAGGACGTGGAACTCCTTGGTGAGCACGATCCCGTTCTGGATGTGATTGCTGCGCGGCCCCAAGTACGGCTGGATGTGCGCGGCGTCGAGCACGAGCGCGGTGTGCTCGCCCGTGATCGCGCACCTGCCGTCGTAGGCCTCGAGCAGCCGGAGGCGGAAGCTCCCCTGCCCTTCCCGCGCGGCCATCTCGAGAGCGACCAAGAGCCGCTCGTCCGTCGCGAGGGGCAGAAACGACTCCGCGAACTCGGCGGGCGGCGCCAGCGCGTCCGCGCCCACCCGATCGAACAAGAGCCTCACCCGCGTCGGGTCCGTCTCTGTCGTGCTCCGCTGGATGCTCGGGTGCCACCCCATCTCCGTCCCCCAAGGCAGCCACGCCTCCCGGGGCCAGAAATGCGCCTCTCGCAGCACCATCGAGCCCACCTTCTCGACGTCCACGTCCAGCTGCTCCAGCGGCCTCTGCCGCATGCTCGCGAACCGCTCATAGAACGCCCGCTCCGTCGGATCACCGTTCTTGTGCCCGAAGATCAACCACGCCTCCCGAATCGTCGGGATCGCCCAGCTCGCGAAGAAGCCATACCCCGCCACCGCATTGTACGGGCTCTTCAGCTTGAAGAAGACGGGCTCTCCGGGCAGCAGCTTCTTCGGCGGCGTCTGTGCCTTGGGCGCCCAGAAGTTCACCTCGTCGATGACGCCGCCCGGGGCGTAAGCGGACAGGTTCCGGAACCACTCCGGATCGGTGATGGCAAGACAGACGGCCTGCTGGGCGTAAGGCTTCGCCATGGAACGTGAATCCTACTCCTGACCGCGCTGGGCCCGGCCGGAATTTGTCGCCGTGGTGACACTGACGAGTCTCCTGGGTGCTATCTTTCACGCACGCATGGCCGGCAGATCCATTCGCCTCTTCCTCGTCGACGGCACCCCTCAAGGAATGAGGACGGCCGAGGTCGGCAACTGGACCGGCTTCGCCATCATGTGTCCACGCACGGAGCTGGCGAGGCTCGCGCGGAGGGCAGAGGCCCGAAAGACTGGGGTCTATGTGCTGGTGGGCCCGCCCGACGCTTCGTCCTCGCGCCTGCGCGTCTACGTCGGCGAGGGGGACGAAGTCTGGGCACGCCTCTCGAGCCACGACGGCACCAAGGACTTCTGGACGCACGTCGTGGCGTTCGTCTCCAAGGACGAGAACCTTACCAAGGCGCACGTGCGCCACCTCGAGGCCGCCCTCGTTCGTGAAATTAAACAGGCCAAGCGCGCAGAGGTCACGAACGTCACCGAGCCCACCGGCGGCAAGCTCCCCGAGCCTGACCTGGCGGATATGGAGACCTATCTCGAGAACGTCAGGCTGCTATTGCCGACGCTCGGAGTCGACGTCTTCGCGATCGAAGGACCCGATGCATCTGCCAGCCAGGAGCTTCGGCTCGAGCTCAAGTGGGAGGACTCGAGAGCCGAGTGCGCCGTGCGCGACGGGCAGTTCGTGGTCCTCGCGAATTCCTACGCTCGGGCGAGAGAGGGCGATTCGCTCGGGGAGGGCCCGCGCGCCCAGAGGGGGGAGCTCCTGCGAGCCGGGGTGCTCGTCCCCGTACCGAACAACCCGGCCGCGCTGCGCTTTGCCGCGGACTACGCCTTTGCTTCTCCGTCAGGAGCGGCCGCCGTGGTCGTTGGATTCTCCGTCAACGGACGCGAGGCGTGGCGGGTCAAAGGCCTCGGGATCACCTACAAGGAATGGGAGCAACGCGCCATGGACGCCGCCGACGCCTCGGGCGATTGAACCGGCCGCTCACGAGCCGGAGCCGAGCGCATCTGCGAGCTTCTCGGCGACAACAACCGTCGCCTCCTTGTCGAGCTCCTCCGCCGCGTATGCCCGCCTCCAGACCTCGGGCGCCACGAAACGCTCGAGCTTCTCGCGGCCCTGCTCACGCGCGTGGAGCTTGTCGTCGGCATAACCCGCGAGCGCGCCCATGTCAGGGTCCGCCACGAAGTCGCAGAGCGCGCTCGCGACCCTGTCGGCGGGCGCTTGGACCTCGAAGCCGACGCGCCTATCGACGGCCTTCAGTCCCGCTTTGGCGAGTATGAGAGCCAGCGTTCGCTGCACGCGCGTGCCCGCAAACGCATAGAGCAGGACGGCCCCTTCGCCGGCCCCCGCGCCGCGGTCGACGCTGTGGGCGGCGGCCTCGGCCCGCGCGCTCCCGAGGATCTCGAGCGCGACGCGATCGAGATAGGCCGGCCGCTCTTCACCGAGCAAGAGGGCCCGCATCTTCTGATGAACCGCCGCGTGCACGGAGACGCTGCTGCCAGTGAAAGAGGGGGCACCGCCGCCCTTCGAGGGGCTCACAGTCACCTCCCGGCGGGTTGGGTCGAAGGCGTCGACTCGCCACCGCCTCCCCCCGAGAGTGAGCTGGGCGCCAGTTTCGGGCGCGGCGGACACGGTGCCGATCTCTTCCCCACGAAAGACCACGCGCAGCTCTTGCTGGGTGCTGAAGGTCGCGAAGAACGTGTAGTGCCCCACAATCTCCTCGCCGCGTAGACCGAGGATGATCTTGCCATCCGCCATCTGGTCGATGAGCTCTTGCTCCTTAAGACCGCGTAGGATGGCCTTGTACTCTTCCGTCGAGACATTGCCGAAGGCGCCGGAGCCTACCACGCTGTCGAACAGCACTTTGGGCCCCGCCCCACCCGCCTCCGCCAAGAAGGCCAGGCACTGATGCACGAGCGTCGATAGGTGCGCCCGGCCCACCGAGGCGGGCTCCGCGAACTTGGCGAGGAGAAGCTCAATCGCAGCAATGCCCTGGAGCACGTCGAGGTGGAGGCGGTCCCACACGGTGCTCTCGCCAGTCGGGGCCTGCGCGGAAAAGAAGCCACGGAGGATTCGCGGGCTACCGCGGCGCCCGCTCCGCCCGACGCGCTGGGTGAGCGCGGCGACGGAGGACGGCGCCGAGACTTGGATGACCATGTCGATGGAACCGATGTCGATCCCCATCTCCAGGGTGTTGGAGCAGACGGCCGTGCATGCAGCAGCATCCCGAAGGCGCTGCTCGGCGGACAGGCGCTGGTCCCGCGAGAGGGAGCCGTGATGCACGACAATCTCGTCGCGGAGGTCCATGGCGCGCGCCTCGGTCGCCAACGCATCGGCGAGGAGCTCGATCGCGGCCTTGGCGTTCGCGAAGACGAGGTTCGTCTTACCACCGCCCACCGCGAGGATCGAACGCGCCAGTTGCCGCACTGTCGGGTCAGCTCCTTTTGACGGAGCTTCTGGCGCCGGCGGCGGCTTCCACAGCCCCTCCACCCGAAGCTGCAATGTGGTGGAGCCACCGTCCGCGATCAAGGTCGCGCTCTTTCCGGGTCGAAGCCACGACAGGGCCGCCTCCGGCGCGCCGAGGGTCGCTGACAGGCCGATTCGCGTCGGATCGCAGCGAGCGCGGGACGCGATTCGGTGGAGCTGGCACACCAGCTGCGCGCCGCGCTCCGTGCCCATGAAGGCGTGCATTTCATCGATAACGACGTAGGCCAGCTGCCCGAACACCTTCTCGGCCAGGGACGGTCGCAGGACGAGCATCGCCTCCAGCGACTCCGGGGTGATCAACAGCACCCCGGCGGGGGAGCCCAGGAGACGATCTTTCACGTTGCTGCCGACATCACCGTGCCACTTGCAGACGGGCACCTCCAGGCGCTCGCAGAGCTCCTCGACCCGTCGGAACTGGTCATTAATCAACGCCTTCAGAGGACCGACGTACATCGCGCGGACGCTCCCGGTCGGGCGCTCGGCGATGGCGGAGATCACGGGGAGGAACGCCGCCTCGGTCTTGCCGCTCGCCGTCCGCGACGAAATGACGACGTCCCCGCCGACGTCGCTGCCCAGGAGGTGATGAATTGCGCGCTCTTGAATCGGTCGCAGCTCCGTCCACCGCATTTCCCACAGGGCGCGCTGGACGCCCGGATGCAGAAGATGGAAGCCGGAGATCATGGCTATATCTTGAATGTCGCGAGGTCGTCGCGTTCCTCCACAGCCCCTGCGGACGCCTCCGCGGACGAGCTGGGCGGGAGCTCCACGGCGTCGGTCTTCCCCAGCGACTCGCGCCAGTCGTGGGCCGGATCGGACTCCATGAGCTGAAGCAGAGCGACGAAGCGCGCTACCGTGTCACGCGGGGATGCGAAGAACTCCTGCCCGAGTCGACGCCGTGAGTACTCGAGAAAGGCGCGCAGCCCCTCGTCTGGGATCAGGTGCTTGGCCGCGTCACCGCGGGCGAAGACGTCGCGTATTCGCTCGAGGAGGACGTAGAGCTCCTCGACTTTCAACGAGGCCAGCGAGATGACGGGGCCGGAGACATCGACACCGCCTCGGTCGAACTCGTTCTTTTGGAGGCGCGACGCGAGAGCCTCATAGCTGTGGAGGCCGCGACGCTTGTCGAGAAGACAATCGTCCGTCCCGCCAAACAGGACCTGCAGACCCTCCACGTTTCCTTGCAGACAGTCATTCACGATCCGCAAGATCGCCTCGTAGTTCGCGAGCCGAGCGGGCTTGCTCGCGAGTCGGTGAGACAGCACCACGAGCTCGTCGATGCAGACGAGCAAGCCGCTGTACCCGGCGATCCGAGCGAAGGCGGCAAAGAGCTTGAGATAGTCGTAGAAGTCTCGATCCTCGATGATCGCGCGGACGCCGAGATCCTTGCGCGCCTCGGACTTCGTGTCGTACTCGGCTCGCAACCAGCGGATGACGCGCTCTTGGGTCGCGTCGTCACCCGCCCTGTGCGCCCGATAGTATGCATGGAGCAACGCATGGAGCTCGAAGCCGCTCACGAGCTCCTGGAGCGGTCGGAGCCGTTTGACAATGGCGGCCTCGACCGCGTCGTCGGATTCGCCCGCCTCATGAGCGACCTCCGATATGAATCTCTCGAGCACGGACCGGAGGGCGCCGCCTTCTGGTCTCGCCTTGGACGCGAGGTTGCGCATGAGCTCGGCGAAGAGCGCCCGCGCCTGGCCACCGGTCCCGTGAAGCCTGCGGTCCGTTGTGATGTCAGCTCGGGCGACAAGAAAGTTCTTCGCGAGGGCAGCGGCGTTGGCCAGGTTCAGGAAGAAGCTCTTGCCTGCGCCGAACCGCCCGATGACGAAGCGGACACCGGCGCCACCCTCTTGGGCGTTCTCGAGGTCCTTCAAGATCGCGTCGACCTCAGCCTTCCGGCCAACCTGGACGTGCTGAAGTCCAGTCCTGGGAACAACGCCGGCGCGAAGGGCAGTGATGATAGCCTGCCGGTCCCGCTCCTTGATTGTTCGCGTCCCGCTCTGCGTCGTCATGCTTGCACCCTCGCCAGCGCTCGATTGATCTTCCAGTCACCTTGGTCTTCGATCAAGAAGTCGCCGAGAGCTTCGTCGGACCACTGATTGATGATGACGAAGACCGCCTCTTGCATCAGCCCGTGGCGACCCGTGATGTCCCTCACTTCGCCGAGCCGCCAACTGTCCCTCGCGAGCAAGTCCTCGAGCACAGCGTGATAGCGTGTGTCGAGCGATGCCGCGAGCTTCACAATACCGTCGGAGGCGCGGGGCAGCTCCACGGCGGGCGGGCTGGCCGCCAGGCCCACATCTCGCTCGGAGCTCGCCTCCCCGTCGTCGTCATTGTCGAACACCCGCCCAAGGGAGCTCGCCACGTCACGTGTCTCAGCAGTGAGGGCGGCGATTCGCTCGTAGTCCAACACCAAGCCCGGCATCGTGCCCCGCGGCCTGGAGAGACGCGCGTCCGTCTGACCCAAGTCGCGTCGGAGATCGAGCTCCGTGAGCCCGAGCTGGAGGTAGAGCCTGCGAAGAACCTGATTCTCCGCCTCCCCGACAATGCCGTCCGCGGCGGCGATGGCCACGAGCAGCCCCGCCACCTTCTGTTTCTCGTCGCGCGTCACCGACTTGGCGATCTTCTTCGCGACCGCATCGATCCGCGCCGGCTGTCGCTGGACGAGTTGGGACATGGCCTCGACGCGAATGCGCATGTCTTCGTTCAGATCAAAGACCTCTGTCAGGAACGAGCCCAGCACCTCGTGCTCATCCTGAGTGAACTGACCGTCCGCGAGCCCCACCGCGGCGCCGAGCGTCACCATCGCGAACACACCGGCGTGTATCTTGGGGTCCGGCATCGCAGCGCCCCCTCGCCATATCAGGAGCTCGGAGCTCCAGCCCACGGCTCCGCTGTGAATGCGCGGATCCGGCTCGATCGCATATCCGACCTCCTCTGCGCGCCGCCCGATCTTCTTCAGCTGGGCGGCGGTGACCCTCGCCGTCTTGCCGAGCCGCAGCAGCGTCGCGAGCTGACCGGCCTGGACAAGATGGAAGGCGCCAAGCACCGGGAAGCCCGCCACCGCCTCGTCCCACCTATCTTGGTCAGGATGATCGTATTGCGCCCGCAGCTCGGGCGGCAGCGCGGCCCATCCGTCCGCATCGAGGCTTTTGCCGCCAGCCTTCCGGCTGCTCGCCTTCCGAAGGTCATCGACGCACCTGTTCCATACGGCGACCACCTCATTGAACTGAGATGCACGACCGAGGACGTTCGGGAGCGACACCTCGAGATCACCAGGCAAGCTCGCGCTCGCCGGGCTGTACCGAACCGAGACCGGCAGCTTCGCCGCTTCCAACAAGATGCCTCGTCCGAAGGCGGCCTCATAGCGGATAGAGAAGAGGTCCGAGACCTCAGCGACGGCGCGCTCCACGACCACTCCACGCTTTGCGCTCTCCATCCCGCGCGCGACCACGAGAGCGTGGCGCGCCGGCAGGGGCTCCCGATGGGTATGGTACCAAGCGGTCAGCGCGAGGATGGCATTGACGCTCTCCGACATCAGCGCTCCCAGCCGCAGATCGATTTCCTCTTTCGCGACGCGCTGGAAGCGCTCCGGCACGCGGACGTCCAGAAAGACGAGGAGCTCCGCCGAGTACCTCTGAAAGGAGGGCGCCGCGTACACCGAGCGGAGGCGGAGGATCTCCTCCCGCACCGCGGCGTCATCGAGCCCGTCGATCAGGACGCGCCTTTCGAGCCCGTAGAAGAATATGAAGACGTACCCAATCGGTACATCGGGATCGACTCGGCCGCCCGCCATCCAGTCGAGATAGACCGCGCGCTGGTCCGGGTTGGCACCAGCGTAGCTCGGCCAGTACGGCAACGGCGTCGCGCTCGCGGCGCGGCCAACCGGGGTACCAATGACAATCGTGCTCGCGTCGGCAGTCTCCGTCGAGCTGTCCAACACGTACGTGAATGGTGACGCGATGGCGCGGCCAGCGACGGTGACACGTTCCCCAGCACCGACGAACCGCTCCCTCGGCGCCACCAGCACCGCGGGTGCCCCAGGGCCCGTTCCGGACAATGTTCGAGTGCGAAGCGCCGGCCGCGGGGGCAGCGCGCGCGGTCCACCGAACTGCGTCGTGACGGCCACGCGAGGCGGCGGCAAGGGACGCCGCTCCATCCACGCGGGCTTGCTCGGCGGCGGGCGCTCCAAGAGCCATGTGCTCAGGCCAGGGATGGGCGGCGCGGCCTGGTTCACGGGCGGCCCGGACTGCCTCTCGGCGAGGGGGACGGTCCGATTCACCGCGGACAGCGGCGCTGAGGGCGGACCCACAACTGGCCCGGCCTGCGCCGCGACCCGCGGATAGGCGCGCGGCGAGGGAAGCGGCAATGGCGGCCGGCGAGGGGGCACCGCTGTCGCGTCGTGCTCGGCCAGTGCAGCGTGCCCCCACCAATCCAGCTGCAACGTGGTCCGCCGGTTTGCGAGCGCAAACTCCCTTGCGAAGGCGCGCCCCCGGAGCTCGATATCGTAAAACGACTCCCCTGCGTCGAGCACCGACACCGCCGGGCCGACGCAGGCGCACCGCCTGCTCAAGGCCGACTTCGCGCGAGCACGCCGCACCAGGTAGTACACGAAATAGAGCCCCAGCGTGATGACAGCAAGAACACCCGTAGCGAAGTCCATCGGCCGCCCGAGCTTCGTGTGCCGCACGCACGCGTTACAGTATGGAAACCAGCGCGCGCTACCCTCCTTTCGGTCGACCCGCTTCAGAGTCGCCGCTGCTCCGAGCGCCTTCACCGCCGCTTCGGCGCGGCCACCGCAGCAAGCGCACATGGCAGGCTTGACCACGTTCTGGAAATAGAGGGCAATGCGCATGAGAGTCGGACACGAGCTGGAGCGCTATGCGTCTCTGGTCGCAGGGGCCCAGCCTACTGATGATCGCCGGCTCTGGTCTAACGCTCAAGCACGGATCGCCGGTCGAGCGGGAAGGCGCGACTTCGCGAACGACCGATGAACGCTGCAGAGAATCGACCTGAGACACTCGGTCCTCACTCTTTGGTTTTTACGGCGATGCGACCCGCTATGGTCACTCAGCCCGGTCGCACTGGTCCCTCACGTCACGACCGCAGCGCCCCCTCGCCCGGCGGAGCTGGTCGGGAGGCGACCGGCCTCGCACTTCGCGATGACTGCACGTCCTTGTCCTTGGAGGGACCTGGGCAAGGTGGGCGAGACAGCCGGCACTGATACGAGCTCGACGCCACGCTGGAAGTGACGGTGGAGCCCGAGCTGCTCGAGGTGCTCGAGAAGCGGCAGGCGGATTTCGCGCGTGGAGTTCCCGGTGCTGCCGCTGACGAGATGATGGCCCGACTGCGTCGGCGCTACTGGTCTGGTCGCTCCTGAGCGTCACGGCCCCAAATCGATCTTCACCTCCCCCATCCGCCGCTCCAGCTCCTCCCCCGACACCCGCGACGTCAGGTACTCCACCAAATCATCCTGACGCGGCTGCCCGAACACCATCCGGTACACCGCGAGGGACCTCTTCAGGGCCCACGCCTGGCTCTGCTCTCTGCTCAGCGGCGGCGCCAAGATCCTCCGCTCGATCTGTGCGCCGCCGTCGATTCGATAGACCCAATAGGGGACGATCTCGCTGCGGCCTTCTTCTTTGGCTTCTCTTGCGGCGTGCTGGAAGAGGCTCTCCCAGATGTCGGTGCTCTCGGTCGCGAGGGCGGCGCGGCCGTGGGTTTGGGCGACGTTCTTGCGGACGGCGTGGCCTTTGAACCGGTGGACGCGGCCTTCGCGTTGCTCGAGGTCGACGGGGCTGTGGGGGAGGTTCCAGTGGACGACGGCGTGGCAGTAGTTGTGGAAGTCGAGGCCCTCTTGGCCGACGGAGGTGGTGGCGAGGACGAAGGGCCAGAAGGGGGAGTTGAAGGCTTTGCGGACTTGGTCGGGGCGGGTCTTCTCGAGGTCGTCTTGGGTCTTGTCGGCGAAGCGGGCGGCGAACTGGCAGGCGAGGTTCTGGGTGCGGGGCTCGAGGCCGCGGCCTCGCTGGTCGGGGACGTAGTCTTTGATTTGGACTTGGGCGGCGCGGAGCTCGAGGGCGGCGCGCATCTCGTCGGCGATCTCGTGGACGCGGTGGTGGAGGCTTCCTTCTCGGATGCCGAGGTGGTCGCGCAGGACGTGGGCGTACTCGTCGAGGACGGCAGGGAGGCAGCCCTCGGCGCAGTAGCGGAGGGCGATGCGCCAATAGGGCTCTTCGGCAGCACTGGGATCGGCGCGGAGCATCCAGGTGACGCTGCCGCGATTGAACAGGGCGCGGAATGACCAGGCGATGCGGGCGGCGCCGTTGCGGAGGCGGAGCTCGGCGGAGCGTTTTTCGTCGGGGTCTTGGTGGGGCTCGTCGCGGACGACGCGGCGGAGGGCGCGGAGCATGGCGACGGCAGGGCCGGCGACGGCGAGCTCGGCGAGGACGTCCAGGAGGTCGTCCGGCCTTCGACCGAGGGTGGCGGCGGCGTTCGGGTCGCGGGCGATCTTGCAGGCCTCTTCGACGTGGAGGCTCCAGGCGTCGTCGTCGCGGCTCTTTTCGGTTTGGTGCGCTTCTTCGGGAGCGTCCGCGTCTTCGGGCTCTTGTTCTTGGCCGGCCCATAAGGCGGCGAGAGCTTCTTGATTGAACCAGGCTTGGGTCTCGGCGGGGGCCAACAGCTTGTCGAGGAGGAGCGGAGCGGCCCAATACCATCGCTCGTCGACCGGCCCATCCGTGACGTTCGCTTTCAGGCGCTTGAGGTTGATCTCGATCTGCTGGCGTGCGTCCGCGAGGATGTCGTCCAATGGGATGGTGTCGGCTTGCTCGGAGCCCGTCGCGCACCGCTCGAGGAACAGCTTGGCCGGGTCGCACGATCTTTCGAGAGCGAGGCTCGGATAGAGCAGCGCCAAGACGGGCATCCCGCTCAGGCGCCCCTCAGTCCTACCAAAGCGCAAGAGCCTCCCCCGCCGCGCGCGCGCCTCGGGGGTGTTGCGCGCCCGCGGGTCGTGCTCGTGCATTCGGCGGTCGACCTCGTAGCTGACCATGGCGGCGACGGCGCGGGGGACGACGCGCCAGGAGCTGAAGACGAGGCGCTTGGTGAAGCCGCGGAGCTCGGGCTGGGCGAAGGCGCCGGAGAGGCGATAGTAAGGTAGCGACGGGGGGACCCAGAGGAGCTTCCAGGCTCCTTGTTCGACGACGTCGTGGAGGAGGGAGCGCATTCGGGGGTTGCCGGGCTCGAGGGGGCGGAACGCTTCGGCTTCGTCCCAGGAGAGGACGCTCCTCGAGCGGCGAATGGCAGGCTCGAGGGCGGCGCGGCCGCCGGGGGTCGCGAGCTTGGCCTCGAGGGCGCGGCCGAGCTCGTAGTTGTCGTCGACGAAGCTGAGGAGATACGGGGCGCTCTTCCAGAGCTCGAGGGTGTCGCGGGCGTCGACGGCGCGGGCGACCTCTTGGAGGCCTCGATAGGCGTGGAAGTCCTCTTCGCGGAGGGGGGCGATGCCGGGGGTCTCGGCGAGCATGCCATTGCGGTTCTGGGTGGAGGCGAGGCGCTCGGTGCGGACCATGACGGTGCGCAGGTGGTCTTGGAGGCCGCGGATGGCCTCGCGGAGCTTCTCGGGGCGGGCGGCGCCGCGGCCGATGTCGAGGAGGCTCTCTCGATAGTCGGCGATGACGCTGTCGAGCCGGGAGGTGGCGTCGGCCCGGGCGCGCTCGAGGAACCTCACTGTTTGGACGAAGTCGGTGTAGTGGTCCTCGGACTCGCCCGCGGTCGTGTACATCTTGTAGGGGGTGGCGGAGAGCAAGAGGACGCGGACGTCTTTGTACTCGAACAGCTCGCGGGCGAGGCGGCTCGCGTCGTCCTCGCCACCGAGGAGGTGGCTGAAGCGCTGGAACTCGTCGAGGATGATGAGGTCTGGCTCGAGGGCGTCGACCATGCTGGCGGCGAGCAAGAGGCGCAGATCGCCGATGAAGCGATAGCGCTCATTGGACACTTCGCGGGAGGGGTTGCTGTCGGTCCGGGGATAGGCCTGACAGAGGGCGTCGAAGCGCTCGCGCATGGTGGGCATCGCGGGGCGGGCCGCGTCGTGCTGGGCGATCTTGGCGCGGAAGGCGGCGACGGACCTCTCGACGTCTTCGCGGGCCTGCTCGATGCGCTGGCGGAACCGCTCGGGGGCGACGTTGCCGCGAAAGACGTTCTTGGCGGCGGCTTTGTCGCCGAGGGACCAGAGCGCGCGCACGAGGCGATAGAGCAGGACGCGCTCCTCGACGCGGCCGAGCCCCTGGGCCAGCTCGAACGACGTGGCGGGGGTGAAGCTGATGAAGTTGATCTTGCTCGGGTTGCGCTCGAGGCGGTCGAGCTCTTGGGGGAGGAGCGTCAGCCGCGATGAGAGCGCCACTTGCTGCTCGTCGGAGACGCGGAGCCGATTGATGTTCTGGCGGGCGATGTCGGCGTTGGAGCAGATATAGACGATGTCGATCCGATCGACCCGGCCGCGGAGGTGGTCGATCGCCTTGGCGATCACCCCGCGCGCGATCATGGTCTTTCCGAGGCCGACCTCGTCCGCGACGAGGAAGCGGCTCGAGCCGCCCTCGGCGTAGAGGCGATCGAAGACGTAGTCGACGGTCTTGCGCTGGAAGTCCTTCAGGTCGGCGAGGACCTTCTCGGCGACGCTCTTCATTGCTTCTCCCCCGATCGCTCGCGAGCCATGGTTTGGTAGGCGGCCCAGAGCGGTGCCCAGAGATCGTCCAGCCCGGGCGGCATGAGGGCGCGGGTGCCTTCGCCGCTCCGGAGCTCGCGGAGGGTCTGTTCGAATTGGACGAGCCTCTCCGGGTTGCGATCGAGGGCGCGGGTGAGGCTCTCGAAGAGAGGCTCATCCATGAGGTCGCGGGGCCTGCCGGGGCGAGGGGCGCGGGAGTCGTCCAGTCCATCGAGGACGGCGAGGGCCTCGTTCGCGTCGACGGCGATGAGCATCTTCAAGAAGCGCAGGACCTTCTGGGGATCGTCGAGCATGGATTGGAGGAGGCGCGCGGGGCGGTCCTCGGGGGCGCCTTCGAGGACGGCCTTCACGACGAAGACCTCGGCCTCGGGGGCATCGGGGTGGCGGACCTCGAACGCGAAGAACGGCGTTAGCGCGAAGAGGGAGCACGCCTCGAACACCGGCGCGACGCCGGGCTCGAGGGGGAGCGCGCGGGCGGTGGGCAGGCTGATGGGCCACGCCGAGATCGCGCAGCGCTCCTCTTTCGACCACGCGCCGCGCGCCCGCAGGGTGACCGTGAAGGTCTCGCCCGCGCCGTCGCGCTCGGCGGTCGCGACCCAGTCGGCGTAGGTGAGCGACTCGCACTGGCGGCGCATCAGGCGCTCGGCGGCGACCGTCTCGGGGCTCGGGAGGGTCGAGTCGTCTTCCCGGATATAGTCGACGAGAAACGGGCGGAGGCTCTCGAGGGTGCGCTCGAAGCCGATCTTGCGATTGCCGACGAGCTCGACGAGGAGCTCGACATTGGCTTTGAACGCGGCGTTCGACGCGTTGGCGGATCCTGTCCAGACCCGCGCGCCGCGACCCTTGTCGGTGACGTAGAGCTTGGCGTGGAGGCCGGTCGACGCGGGGGGCTCGTCGGAGTCCTCGATGCCCTCGGCGGCGTCGCTCAGCACGTGGACACTCCGCATCCGGCGGAGCGTCTCGAGCCGGATCTTGTCGAGCTCGGCGGCGGACGACACGAGGTGGACCTCATCGCTCTGGTCGGCGAGGCTCTCCAGACATTCACCCGCGAGGAAGGGCGAGACCACGAGGGTGCGGGGGCCGAGGCGCTCTCGGAATGGCTGGGAAGGCCGGCCCTCGAGGCCCATGGGCCAGAACACCACCTCGTCCACGTGCTCCGGCCGCTCGAATTCGACCCGGCGGAGCTCGTCGGCGATCTCGGCGACCATCGCCCGGCGCCCTTCGCTCAACGCGCTCGGCTGGAGGGCGAGCGACGGGAGCGCGGCCACGAGCTCCCCCAAGGGCTTGCTCGCGGCGATGGCGTTCTTGCGATCTCGCAGCTCCCCATCCAGGGCGAGCATGGTGTCCCACGAGCGATCGAAGGTGAGGTTCCGACTGTTGACGAGCACCCGGTAGCGGACGGGCGCCTCCGCGCTGGTCAATCGCACCACCCACAGCTTCGGGTGGAAGACGCCCCCTTCGTGGCGCGCGCGGGCCTGCACCACGCTGCCCTCGAGATAGGTCACGAGCCTCTGGTGCGCCTTGGGGACGGCGATCTTCCCGGCCTGACAGAACACGACCAGCCGCTCGGCGTGGCGGCGGACCGCCTCGAGGAGCGCCAGACTGTCCAGCTCCCCGGGGCCCTCCCGCGCGGCGAGCCGGTCATAGAGGGAGAACGCGAGGGGCGCGGTGAGGAGCGCCCGCAGATCGAGCGAGTACGTCGCGGCGATGGCGGCGTCGACGCGATAGCCGGGCGGAGGACGGAGCGCCTCGAGCAGGGCCCCTCTCGATCTGGGATCAAGCACGGAGCGCCTCCACGATCTCTCCCGTGAGCTGCACCGCGACCGGCCAGCGAAACGACATAGGCCTCAGGCCCGAGGCCCCGCTCCAGAGCTCGAGCGCGCGCGGACTGACGAGCCGCGCCCGCGCCGGCCCCTTCAATTCCCTCTCTCGAGTCGCGACGAGCCTGCGCGCCGTCGCGTCCTCCCTGGCGCGCGCCGGCGACGTCCACGTCCGGAGCGCCACCCACTGCGACACGAACGCCCGCGTCGACTCCCGCACCGCCGCGACGGATTCGAGGAGCGCCCAGAGCTCGCGCAGGTCCCAGGCCGCGAGCACCCCTGCCCTCTCCGAGAGCCGCTCCGACCACGCCCCGAGCTCGGATTGATATTCATCCGCGCTCGGTCTCTTGGACTTCTCTGCGAGCATCAGATTGTAAAGGAGCGCCGCGCCCTCCATCACCTCCGAGAAGCACTGAGCGTGATGCAGCGCCCGCTTCAGCGCCGGCGACAGCTCCCCGAGCCGAGGCAGCATCCACGCGAGCTCGGGCGCCGGGTCTGGAACGAAGCCCGGCTCTGTCATCCTCGCCAAGAGCGAGTCCGGCGCGGAGGTCTGAATGCGCTCTCGGAGATACTCCGCCTCGCGCCGCTGCAGCGTGAGGGTCGCCCCCTCTGGAAACCCCGCCGGCGCCTTCGGCAAGTGGCCGTGCCACGCTCCGCCCGCGCCGCCGTCCAGCGGATTGTCGTCGTCGTCGCGCGGGAGGGACGGTGACCGCTCGCCCTCGCCCGCCACCTGCGCGTGATACTCCGCCTGAGAGATCTCGCGGTACGCCCCCGAACGAATTCGCCAGCTCCCCAGCCCCAGCCAATAGATGCTGCTCGCGGTGCGCTTCAGCGTCCCCTTCGCGACCCGCCCAATCACCCCGAGGTCATCCCCGAGGGCGTGGATGAGCCTCACCTCCGCGTCCCGGAGCCGCCGCTCGAAGTCCGCCTGCGAGCGCTTCCCCAAGAGCTCCCGATACAGCCAAGGCACGAACAGAAAATACCGAGCCCGCGTCATCAGGACATTCGTCCCGGGAAAGAGCAGGTTCGCAAACCCATCCCGAATGGACCCCAGGCCCAGCTCGTCGCGCGCGTCCGTCTCTTTGAACCGATCCAGCGCCTCCAATACCCGGCGGCGCTCCTTGTCGGAGTGGTCCAACCACGTCAGCGTCGATGCCATTCGCTTCCCCCGGCCCCCAACGAGCGAGAACGTTCCAGGGTGGAATAGAGCAGAGGGCCGCCCGACCCGTCAATCGGCTCCGACCGGTGAGGACTATCCACCTCAGTCGCGACGACCGCACCCGCGAATCGGACATTCCGCCGGGTGCGACCGCCCCCTGAGCGAGCGCAGCGAGCGATTTGGGGGCGGTGGGCGCGCGTAGCGCGACCGGTGGGGGCACCTCTCTTCTGCTCACGGACTCCGCGGGCGCGGCCGAGGGGCGAAGGAGCGCGGGGGCTTTGCGGCAGGGGGGGTGGTGCTTCGCCGGGATCGCGAGGATTGGCGGGGGCGAGCGCGGCGGGCGGGGGTGGACTGGTCAGTTTCTGCGGGTGTTGGCGAAACAGCCCGGGTGGGTCTTGCAAAGCCAGGGCACTTGTTTCGCCGGCGCGGGACGGACCGCCCCTGAGCGCGGTCGCGCTGCACGACATTACAATTCCAAGGTTCGCCGAAAGCACTGTCGGCGAGATCCCTGACCACGGGGCCTTCTTCGCTCCTCGCGGGGGAAGGGTCGTCGCTTTGACGCTCGCTCGTTCACTCTCGATCATCGCCGCATGTCGTTCGATGTCGCGGGGTCCGCGTATGACCTGCTGATTGGCCGCTATGCACGCCTGCTCGCGCCGAGGTTCGTGTCCTTTTCCGGCGTCGCGGAGGGGCCGGCGCTCGACGTGGGGTGCGGGCCGGGGGCGCTGACCGAGGTCCTCGCGGCGCGAATGGGCGCCTCGACCGTCGCGGGGGGTGGATCCGTCCGAGCCTTTCATCGCCGCGTGCCGCGGCCGCGCTCCTTTCGTGGGCGTCCGCCGCGCGTTCGGGGGGCGCTGCCGTTCGGCGACGGCACGTTCCAGGGGGGCGCTCTGTCAGCTCGTGCTCTCGTTCGTTCGGGATGCCCCTCAGACCATCGCGGAGATGGCCCGGGTCGTGCGGCCGGGGGGCGTGGTGGCGGCGTGCACGTTCGAGGCGAACGGCTTTGCGCTCGCGCGGACCTTTTGGGACGCGGCCCTGCGGCACCGGACGACGCTCGATTGCCGCTGCGTCGCCGGGGGGAGCTCGAGGCGCTCTTCGGCGCGGCGCAGCTGAGAGACGTCACGGTCGAGGACATCCTCATCGAAGCGCGCTACGCGGACTTCGATGACTTCTGGGCGCCGCCCTCGTCCGGTGTCGGGCCCGCCGCGAGATACCCCGTCGCTCAGGAAGAGCCTCGGCGGCGCGCCATTCGGGACATCTGCTTCGAGATCCTCGGGAAGCCTCCGGGCGCCTTCGAGCTGCCGGCGCCGGTCCTCGCCATTCCCGGCCGGGTCGCGCCCTGAAGACGCGCGCCGCGCTCCGGACTGGAACATCGATTGAATCGGGCGCGCTGAAGTGGATAGTGACGGTTCGGGAATGGCATATATAGAAGCGCGCGTGCCGGCGCCGGCAGCCGGGTTGCTCGCGGGACCGTCCAATCCACGCGGCACGTGACCGCGTCCCGGGGTTCGCCTGCCGCGTCCTGGGCGCTGAGTCCTCTCGCGCTCACACGGCGTGTTCTCGTCCCCAGGCCATAGCGACCGCCCCCTGAGCGAGCGGAGCGAGCGATTTGGGGGCGGTGGGCGCGCGTAGCGCGACCGGTGGGGGCACCTCTCCCGAGAGCGCGCGGGGGCAGCGCCGGCTTGTTGTTCGACGTCGTCGCGTATTCGCGCGGAGCCCAGAGTCCTCTCGTGCCCAGGAGCGTGCTTTCGTCCCCAGGACGGACTGCGAGGTGAAGGAGCGGGGGGGGCTTTGCGGAAGGGGGGTCGGTGTTTCGCCGGGATCGCGGGAATTGGGGGGGCGAGCGCCGGCGGGCGGAGCGGGACTGTTCAGTTTCTGCAGGTCTTGGGGAAGGCTCGGGTGGATCTTGCAAAGCCGGGCACCTTGTTTCGTGGGCGAGGACGACGATTGGGAAGGCCTGCGCACGTCGGGAGCGCGACCTGTGCGAGGGGCTGCACACCGGGCCGCGCGCGCGGGGGAGGCGGAGCGCGGCGGCAGCGCCCGCCTCTCTGAAGCGGAGGTTGCGCTGCAACGCGAGGGCGCCCGGGTGGCTTGGCTGATCCAGCGCAACTCGCCGGGAGGGGGCGATGGCACGCGAATTGGTTATCGGCCTCGGTGATGAAGAACACCATGGAACCTTGGCTTTCGGGCGGCGGCCCTTTGCGAGCAGCGGGGGGTTTGATGCTCGTGCTGGTGGGTTGCAGCGCAACGGTCGTGACGGGAGGCTC
Source organism: Polyangiaceae bacterium (assembly GCA_044225865.1). Taxonomy (GTDB): domain Bacteria; phylum Myxococcota_A; class Polyangia; order Polyangiales; family Polyangiaceae; genus Xiheicaenibacterium. The sequence goes on from JBGAID010000003.1 coordinate 79,273, forward strand.
GCCGAGCGACGGGGGCGCGGATGCGACCGGCGGTGGCGGTGACGTGATCGGCGGCGGCGAGGGCGGGGGCGGTGCGGAGCCGCTCGGGAACGGCGGCAGCGGGGGCGCGGGCGGGGCGCCGGTAGTGGCGGTCGCGCCGATAATGGAGGACGAGGCCTGCGAGAAGCTGCTCGAGGCCTACGTCGGTCACGGGCTGGAGCTCGGGTGCCCGACCACGACGCGGCTCTGCCCGGACTTTCTGCGGCACGACTACGGGGACTGCATGCTCTACGACACGGCCTCGGTGGAGGGCTGCATCGAGCGGTATCGGAGCGCGACCGATTGCCCCTCGCTCTACGGGACGTTCGAGTGCGAGGTCACGCCCATCGAAGGGTCCGCACCGAGCGGCTGCGCGCAGTGATCTCGGGGCGGCGCGCGTAGCGCGACCGGTGGGGGCGGCGAAGGAGCGGGGGGGGCTTTGCGGAAGGGGGGGTCGGTGTTTCGCCGGGATCGCGGGGATTGGCAGGGTCGAGCGCGGGGGGGAGGCGCGACTGGTCAGTTTGTGCGGGTCTTGGCGAAAGAGCTCGGGTGGATCTTGCAAAGCCGGGCAGCTTGTTTCGCGTGGCGGGGGCGCTCGCGGAAACACCCGCCGACCGTGCGGGTGCAGACGACATCGGTGAGCCATGACGGCGGCCCCGCCATCACTGGCCGGCGAAGGTCGTCGCTTGACGTCCGCTCCCTCGCTCTCGATCATCGCTTTATGACCTTCGACGTCGCGGGGAGCGCGTATGACCTGCTGATTGGCCGCTACGCGCGCCTGCTCGCGCCGCGCTTCCTGTCATTCGCCGGGATGGCGGAGGGGCCCGTGCTCGACGTGGGGTGCGGGCCGGGGGCGCTGACGGAGGTCCTCGCGGAGCGAATGGGCGGCTCGAACGTGGCGGGGGTAGATCCGTCCGAGCCTTTCATTGCCGCGTGCCGCGCGCGCGCTCCCGGTGTGGACGTCCGGCGCGCGTTCGGGGAGGCGCTGCCGTTCGGCGACGGCGCGTTCGCGGGGGCGCTGTGTCAGCTCGTGCTCTCGTTCGTTCGGGATGCCCCTCGCACCATCGCGGAGATGGCCCGTGTGGTGCGCCCCGGGGGCGTGGTTGCGGCGTGCACCTTCGAGGCGAACGGCTTCGCGCTCGCGCGGACCTTTTGGGACGCGGCCCTGAGGCTCGACCCTGGGGCGCCGGACGACGCTCGATTGCCGATGCGGCGCCGGGGAGAGCTCGAGGCGCTCTTTGGCGCGGCGCCGCTCTTGGACGTAACGGTCGAGGACATCGTCATCGAGGCGCGGTACGCGGACTTCGAGGACTTCTGGGCGCCCCTCTCATCCGGCGTCGGGTCCGCCGCGAGCTACCTCGTCGCTCAGGATGAGGCTCGGCGTCACGCCATTCGGGACGCATGCTTCGAGATCCTGGGGAGGCCTTCGGGAGCCTTCGAGCTGCCGGCGCTGGTGCTCGCCATTCGCGGCCGGGTCGCTCCCTGAAGCGCCGCTCGGGCGCTTGGGGGGATCTCGGACGAAGGGTCGAGGGGGGCTTTGCGGCAGGGCGCGCGCTGTTTCGCGCCGCTCGCGAGGATTTGGCGGGTGCGGCGCTCGAGCGCGGGCGTTCGCGGGGGGGTTTTCTGCGGGGATTGGCGAAGTTGGGAGGGGGGGTGCGGCAAAGCCGGCTCGATATTTCGCCGGCGCCCGGCGCGCGCGGGGATTGTGCGGCTGGGGCGCTTCGTGTCCCATCGAGCTTGCTCCCTCGTGGAACTATCCAATTCGCCTGCCACGTGAGCTTCTCTCGGCGGCTCCCCGTCGAAGCCCTGAGTCCTGTCGTGCTCAGGCAGCGTGCTTTGGCGCCCAGGCCCGTCCGCGAGCCTCGGCGCGCGCCGCGGAGGGCGAAGGAGCGGGGGGGCTTTGCGGCAGGGGGGGTTGGTGTTTCGCCGGGATCGCGGGGATTGGTGGGGTCGTGCGGGGCCGGCGAGGCGCGACTGGTCAGTTTGTGCGGGTCTTGGCGAAAGAGCTCGGGTGGATCGTGCAAAGCCGGGCAGGTTGTTTCGCGGCGCGGGTCATTCCTGGCTCGGAGTACACGCATAGCCGAGCGCGGGGGGATCGCTCGTGGGCAGGACATAGGCCCACGTGCCGATGTCGGGAGAGGCGATGAGCCGCATTCGGTGGGTCTCGTGGCCTCGCGGGTCTACGCCGACGACGTCGAAGCAGCCGGGATTGGCGTTGTAGACGGTGTACAGTCCGTTTCCCCAGTCGTGGATCGTTGCGCCTTCGAGGACGCTGGGGGCGAGCTGGAGGGAGACGTCGGCGGCCTGGCGGGCGCCGCAGTCGAAGAACTGAACGACGACCTGGGCGCGTCCGGGGATCGCGCTGCCCGCGAGGAGCTGGATCGCCGAGGTGGCGAGCTCGGTGCGAAATGTGGGAGCGAGCCCGCGGCGATCCCCGACGACGGGATAGGCGAAGGTCTGCATTGGATAGGTCGGCTCGCCCTGGATCGTGCCGGCGCGGGTCCGGAAGAAGCCGCGGAAGCCGAAGTTGCCGTCGAGCTTCAACGACACGGTGGCGAGGCCTTGCGGGTCGGCGACGGCGGTGTCGGTCGGAACGCACGCGTCGCCGGCGGCCCCGCATACATCGACGGTCGCGCCGGGGAAGGGCTCCTCGCTGAAGTCCTGGCGCACGAGCCGGACGAGGACCTCGGCGTTCGCCTGCGGCTCGAGGGAGCGCGGCCACTGATAGTCGGACACACAGGCGAGGTCGTGCCCGTCGAATCCGCACGGGAGCGAGCAGGTCTCGCTGATGACGCAATAGGCGAGCTCGCGCTCGACCTCCTTATCGGCGCCGGCGGCGGCGGTGAGGGCGGTGTCGAGGACGGATTGTGGCCCTCCGGCCCCTCTCCGAAGGCTTGGACGGCGAGGGCCTCGCACACGGGGTCGGCGACGCAGCGACTCGGCCAATCGGCGCAGGCCGCCTCCGTGCAGAGCTGACATTCACTGGAGTAGGCGGCGAAGAAGCCGGAGTTGCCGTAACAGTCGGCCTGACAGTCCGACCGCATGCAGGCATCGAGGTCGGCGAAGGCGCTCGTCACCGCGCCCTTGAAGTGCTGCTCGCGGCAAGAGGCGCGGCCGGCGGGGTCGTCGAGGCCCGCCGCCGCCATGCACGCGGCCGCCTCCGCGCAGGCCGGATCCTCCGCGCACGCCCGCTCCGAGGCGGAGCACACCGACTCCACGCACGCTCCGCATGCATCGCCGAGCGCGACCGGGGGAGCGCCCTCGGAGCGCGTCTCGATCCCGATCACTTGCCGGCACGCCGCCACGCCCAGCCCGAGGAGGACGGCGCTGGCGGCGGGCGCGAGGCCATGCTTCATCGTCCCACTCTTCTCACGAGCGCCCCGCCGTTTCCAGCGCAACCCCTCGGGCCTCCCGCGTCGAGGTCTCGCGGCGGGCGGTGCGACCGCCCCCTGAGCGAGCGCAGCGAGCGATTTGGGGGCGGTGGGCGCGCGTAGCGCGACCGGTGGGGGCACCTCTCCCGGAGCCGTGCGGCGAAGGCTTGGTCGAAGGGGGGCGTCGTTGTTTCCGCCGGGATCGCTTGAATTGGTGGGCGCGAGGCGCGACTGGTCAGTTTGCGCGGGTCTTGGCGAAACAGCTCGGGTGCAAAGCCGGGCAGGTTGTTTCGCGGGGCGCGGCGGGCGGCGAAGAAGCGGGGGGCTTTGAGGAAGGGGGGGTCGTTCGTTCGCCGGGATCGCGGAGATTCGCGGGGGCGAGCGCGGGGGGCGAGGCGCGACTGGTCAGTTTGTGCGGATCTTGGCGAAACAGCTCGGGTGGATCGTGCAAAGCCGGGCAGGTTGTTTCGCGTGGCGGGGTGGGCGCTGTTGACCGGCGTCGTTTGCGCGTGCACGGTCGGCGGAGTGTTTCCGCGAGAGGCTTATCAGCATGGCACGGCGCTCGTCATGGGGGCTTGGGAGGAGGTGCACGCGGTGTCGTCCGGGCGCTTTGGGCCGCGGGTGACGCTGCCGTATCCTTCGGAGTGGCCGCCTCCGCCCGGGACGATATGGGTGCGGTACGCTTATGCGGCTTACGTCGGGCAATCGGAGAGGACAGTGCACACGACGGCTCATGGAGTCGAGGTGTTCACGAAGCCATGGGCGCGGGTGAGCCAGCGGGGGCTGGACGGCGTCCCGAGGCTGGAGCTCACGGGGGAGCGATTGGTGGAAGGGAGCCAGCGCTTGATCGGCAACAGCGATGAGCCTCGGGCGGCTCCGGCGTTGGGCCCCGAGCTGTTGAGAGCGGAGAGGGCTTTCGACAGCTTCGACAAGGCGCACGTCGCGGGGGCGTACTTGTTCCACCACGCGTGCATGGCGCCGGGGCTCGTCGAGGAGATCGAGGCGCGACACGGGGCGTTCTTTGGGTGGCTCGCGGCGCTGGAGCCGCGCACGGCTTGGCGCGACGTCGTGGTGGACGACATCTTCGCTTTGGCGGCCCCGCGTCGAGGCCGGGAGGATTCGACGTTGGAGCAGAGGCTCGCGGAGATCGAGGATGCGGAGGTGGCGGAGGAGGTTCGGCAGCGGCACACGCGGAGGCCGGTGGCGGGGATGGACCGGGTGGAGCTGCGCGCGGGGGGCGGGTTGGAGGAAGGGGAGCTGCCGCTGAGGCTGCTCGTGTTGAGCGATCTGTCCGAGGAGGCGCCGCGCGGGATGTCGAGCCCGGTGATGAGCGTGGACGCGACGAGCTTCAGGTCGACGATGAGCGCTCTTTCGCCGTCGCTCGCTATCGACGTGCCGAACCGGATGGAGCCGGGGGCGCCGCCGCTCCAGGTGCGATTGAGCTTCCGGCGGCTCGCGGACTTCGAGCCCGACGAGGTGGCGAGGCGGACCCCGGGGCTGCGAGAGCTGCTCGATCTGCGGGCGGCGCTGACGGCGCTGAAGGGGCCGCTCGGAGGGGAGAAGCGGCTGCGGAACGCGATTCAGGCGGCGATCGGCGATCCCGCTCTGAGGCCGGCGCTGGAGGAGGCTTGCGGCTTCCTGCGCGACCCCTCTCCGGCTGCGCTGGCGGCGGCGCGCGAGGCGGACGCGGTGGCGCGCGACGAGGCCTATTCGACGACGGACCCGGAGCGGGTGGCCGTGCTCACGCGGCATCGATCGGTGCTGGTCCGGCGGGCGGCGTGCGAGAACCTGGCGCTCGGGGCGGAGGCGCTGGCTCGGCTGGGGCCGCCGCTCGAGGTCTTGGAGTCTGTCGCCTCCAATCCGGCAGTGAGCGAGCTCGCGTCCAATGGACTGTTGTGCGAGCGCCTCGAGAGGCCCAATTGGCTGGTCGACATGATTGCGATGCACGCGCGCTGGACAGAGGCGCTGCGGCGCTGGACGGCGAGGGGCGACGGGGTGGCGTTGCTCACGCACGTCGCCATGGAGATGCCGCTCGAGGCGGGAGAGGCGGGGGTGCGCGCGCCTTGTCGGGGGTTGGATCGGCTCGAGCGCATCTGGCGGTGGAGCAGGCTTGCGGGCTTCGCCGACGAGGCCGCGTATGTCGCGTTCGGGCAGGCTGGACAGTCCGTCCTCGAGCCGCTCCTCGGCGCGGAGGGCTCCATCGAAGAAGGGCTCCGTCGGGTGGCGGAGCGCGTGCCGTGGCTGTGGCGGGCGGTCGCGACGCACCCGCGATGTCCGAGGGACGTCCTGGAGGCGCTCGCGCGCGCTCCGCTGATGCTCGTTCGAATGGCGGTGGTGGCGCATCCGGCGACGCCGGCGAACGTGCTTCGAGACTTGCTCGGCGATCACGACGTGAGCGTCTCCGAGGCCGCGCACGCGCGGCTGGGATTGCGATTTCCGGCACCTCCGCTCGCGCACAGTCAGCATAGCAGCTGGAGCTTCCAATCGGCGCGCGCCAAGGCGCTCGCGGCGGCGCTGGACCGGCTCGTGGAGAGCCCTTTGCTCGCGCGCACTCCGGACGTCGGGCAGGACGGTGACGATGACGGCGCTTGGGTGGAGCGCCTCCTCTCCTATCGACGCGAGTCGAGCGTCCCCGCTCCGCGCGCGCGGAGCGATCACGCGGCGGCGCTCGCGATCGCGACGGACCCGGCGGCGAGCCGCGACGCCCTCCGGGCGCTGGAAGGAAATACGGCGCCGTTCATTCGGGGCATCCTGCGCCATCGGCTGTGAGTTGCGCTCTTTTAGGGACAGGATCCGATGAGGCGCTTCGCACTCGTGAGCGTACTGTGCAACCCTGGCTCGGACACGTGGAGTGACCTGATGCCAACCACGCGGGCCAAGCCGAGCGACCCGCCTGTCGCGATGGGGGCGACCTATCGGCTCGCAGCGCGCGCGGGCGGTGACGTTCAAGGACGTGACGGCGAAGGTGGCGAGCCCCGAGTCGGTGATCGCGGCGCATTGCGGGCGGGACCTCGGCGGCAAGCCGCTGAAGGCGCGGCCCACGTACACGGAGGCGGACCTGAGCGCCTTCGCGCTGACGCGCAATGGCGTGGTCTTCGCGGTGCCGCTGACGATCCCCGGCGACGAGACGTTCAGCGGCCCGCGGACGAAGCTCTGCTTCGTGCCCTGGTCGGCGCTGAAGACGAGCCTGTCCGCGATCGCGTCGCCGTGATCCCTCCCCTCGCCTTCCACTATGGATGCTTGTGGGGAAACCCGTGGCGGACGGCGAGGGCGGCGAGGATCTCGTCCATATCGTCGATGACCCTCTGACCGGCGTGGAAGCGCGCGCGCTCGTAAGGGGTGTCGTCCCCGAGAACGAGCACGGGCAGCGATTGGTGCTCTTCCCCGAGGAGCGAGACGAGGGCGGCGCGCGGCCGCGGCCACGACACGCGCCGCACCTCGAGCCGACCGGCGAGGGCTGTGAACCGGGCGAGCAACCCCTCGAGGAGCATGCAATGCCAACAGTAGAATCGCCGCCCGGGATGAGCGGGATCGACGAACTCGGACTCGAGGAGGTAGAGCGTGTCCGCCATCGGGGCGACGGACCCTACCATCGAACCGAGCGCGCTTGGCGATGGTCTCGGCGCGCGGCCCGCACCGCGACGGTCCGTGGAGAGCCGTCCGCGGCCAATCGGTCGTCTCGCCCGCCCCTCTCGCGGAGAACAACACAATCGCGACGCCGCGAGAGAGCATCGAATCGACGCCGCCGCGCCGAGGAATCGCGGAGATCTGGGCCATCGGCGCCGCTTATAACCCCCATCGATCGCGCTGACGTGGTCGGCGACGGCGCTTCTCTTATGGTGGTTCGCCTCGAGGGTCTCATGGCGAACCGTTCAATCTCGAAGATCTCGGTGGTGGGTTGCTTGCTCCTTGGCGCGGCCGCGTGCGGGCCGGAGGTGCAGGAGGAGACGGGCGGCGGGACCGCGGAAGGCGGCGCGGGAGCGGGCGGCGGCGGATCGGGAGCGGCCCTGCCCGGCGGCGGGGGAGCGGGCGGCGAGGGCAGCACCCCGGCGGGGGCGCTCACGGTGCGGACCCTCGACGCGGCCTCGGGCGAGGGCGTCGCGAATGTCGTGGTGGTGGTGTCGAACGCGGACGGATCGCTCGTGGACGCGGTGGTCTCGGGCGCAGACGGGAGCGTCGACGTGCTCGTTCCGGAGGGGGGCTTCGTGACCACCCTGTGGAGCCACGACGAGCTGACGACCTTCGAGGAGCCGGCCCTCCGCACGGTGCGCGAGGTGCGGAGCTTCTATCCTCCCGGCGATCTGGCCGTGCTAGAGGTCCACCTCGCGCCCAATGTCACGCTGCCGGAGGCGCCCATGTCGGTCACGTTCGACGTGGCCCCCATCGACGGGGTCACCCAATACACGATTGTCCTCTCTTGCGGCGTCACGGGCTTCGTCGCGGGCACGAGCGGCGCGGCGACGCTCGACGGCTATTGGGGCTGCCCCGGGAAGGAGACCTTCGACGCGGTCTTGATCGCGACCGGCGACGCCGGCCTCGTCGACTATGCGGTTCAGAAAGACCTGCCGTTCGTCGCCGGCTCGGAGGCGACCCTGGACTTCTCGTTCACCGGCGCGCCGCTCGCCGAGGTCGAGGTCGCCGTGAATGGAGCGTTCGGCGACGAGCTCTCGATCGGCTTGAGCGCCCGCGGCGACGACGCCGCCCTCAGCCCGCGCATCGACGACGGAGTCCTCCTCGAGCCCGCCCCCGCCCAGACCACCAAGGCGCTGAAGGCCGCCATTGGATATGGCGCGTCGTACTGCCACACCATTCAATGGACCGACAATCCGCCCAGCGGCCACGCCGTCGGCGAGCTCCGCCGCGGCTGCAGCCAAGAGCTCCCCGACGCGCTCGAGCTCGACGGGGGACGCCTCTCCACGCCGACCCTCGAGGCGAGCGCGACCTCCGTCACGTTCGCATTGGGCGACTCCGGCGAGCCAGGCGACGGCCTCGCGCTCCAGGCAACGGAGGGCGACGACACCTCTCAATGGCGCTGGCGGGCCGCCCGCGCGGCCACGACCGAGGGCTCGTTCGTCTTCCCCGACCTCCCCTCCGACGCCGCGAGCTTCTCGCCCCCCGCGGGCGGGATTGGCGTGAGCCTCAGCAATGTCGACTTGCTCGAAGAGACAGACGCCTTCGTCCCAATGATCGCCCGCGCCCCGGGCGGGCTCAGCTCGGTCGAGGGGACGATCGAGCTCGCGTTCACGTCGGTGTTCCTGCCATGAGCGACCGCCCCCTGAGCGAGCGCAGCGAGCGATTTGGGGGCGGTGGGCGCGCGTAGCGCGACCGGTGGGGGCACCTCCTCTGGTGAGGCGCGAAACAACTGGGGTGGCTTTGCGAGATCCCCCCTCGGTATTTCGCGACGAGCGCGGAGATTTGGGCGGCGCGGGGGCGCGGGAGGCTTGGGACGGGTCGGTTTCTGCGGAGGTTGGCGAAATGGCGGGGGGGTGTGCTGCAAAGCCCCCCGGGATGATTCGCGCGGGGCGAGCGCGCGGAGGGGGGCGGGCGAAACAAGTGGGGTGGCTTAGCGAGATCCCCCCTCGATATTTCGCGAGGAGCGCGGAGATTGGGGCGGCGCGGGGGCGCGGGAGGCTTGAGACGGGTCGGTTTCTGCGGGGGTTGGCGAAATGGCGGGGGGTGTGCTGCAAAGCCCCCCGGGATGATTCGCGCGGGGCGAGCGCGCGGAGGGGGGCGGGCGAAACAACTGGGGTGGCTTGCGAGATGCCCCCTCGGTATTTCGCGACGAGCGCGGAGATTTGGGCGGCGCGGGGGCGCGGGAGGCTTGGGACGGGTCGGTTTCTGCGGGGGTTGGCGAAATGGCGGGGGGGTGTGCTGCAAAGCCCCCCGGGATGATTCGCGCGGGGTGCGGAGGGCGCTCAGGGGCCGATGGAGACTGGCACGTCGAGGTCGTCGGGGCCGAGGGTGAAGGTGACTTGGGATTGGGAGGTTCCTTCGCAGGATGGGTCGCCTGCGGTGTCTAGCGAGCAGAGGTAGCTGCCGGGGGTGTTGGGGTCTTCTTGGCAGTAGGCGGGCGGGGCCTCGAGGATTTGGAAGGTGGCCTGGTATTGGGCGTCGGGGACGGGGATGGGCCAGCCGGTCCAGGCGGTGGCGGTCTGGTCGGGGCCGCAGCTCTCTTCATAGCTGCAGAGCTCGAGGGTGCGGGTGTCCCATGGAATGGTGGTGGTCTCGGTGGGGGCGACTCGGACGAGGCGGCGGGGGCCTTGGGGCGGGGGGCCGGCGCACTCGCAGTTGCAGGTGTTGTCGGGGGCGAAGAAGGTGACGGCATCACCGCTCTTGGTGTCGGTGATGGTGAATGGGTCGCAGAGGGCTCCTTCGACGAGGACGTAGCGGTCGGCGGCGGTGTCGTTGGTGAGGGTGAAGGTGACGGCGCGGGTGGAGGGCGACGCTTGGCTCTCGCAGGTGGCGGCGGAGCCTCCGCCGCCGGTGTCGTTGCCGCCTGCGGCGGGGGTTCCGCCGGCGCCGCCGGCACCTCCTGTCTCGGAGTCGTCGCCGCAGGCGGTGAGGAGGCCGAGTGCACCAAAGAGAAGGAAGAGGGCGGCTCGCATGAAGGGCGCGGAATCAACAAGCGTGCCGGGGGCGATTGGCGGGTTTGGGCGGTGGTGTGTTCGGCGCGGGTGGGCCAGGGCGTGCCTCGGGGCGGGGCATTCAGATCGCCGGCGTCGAACCGCTCGCGAGCTCGGGCCCGGCGCTCGGCCGCGTCCGTGGGCGGACGGACGTGTGGCCGGCGCTTGGGCGGGGGCGCGCCGGTCGGGCCCAAACGACACCGCCCTCGCTTCGCGAGACCGCGATAACCTGCGCACCATGCGAACACTTGGGCTCGCGCCCCTTCGCGCGGCGAGCTGATCCCGGATGCGCACGCTCGACGTCGGTATCGTTGGGTGCGGCACCGCGGGGCCTGCGGCGGCGCTCTTTCTCGCGCGGCGCGGGCATCGCGTCACCTTGTACGAGCGCGTCGAGGCGCCCATGCCGATCGGCGCCGGGATCATCCTCCAGCCGACGGGGCAGCACGTCCTTCGGCGGCTCGGCCTGCTCGACGAGGTGGCTTCGCGCGGCGAGCGCCTCGACGCGCTCCGCGTCGTTCGGGCGAACGGGGGCCGCCTGCTCGACCTCGAGTATCGGGACGTCGACGCGGCGTTCTCCGGGGTCGGGCTCCATCGGGGCGTCCTGTTCGACGCGCTCTATCGCGCCGTCGTCGCCGACGAGCGCATCCGGCTCCGGCTCGGGCTCAGCGCGGAGGGGCTCGCGCGCGCGGGCCGCGGGCGCGCCTTCGTGCGCGACGCGAACGGCGTGGATCACGGTCCGCACGATTTGATCGTCGCCGCCGACGGCGCGAGATCGCGGCTGCGCGACGACACGGGCCTCTCCCGCTCCTCGGAGCCGTACCCGTGGGGGGCGCTGTGGTTCGTCGCGCGCGATCCCGACCGCGTCTTTCGCGAACGGCTCTACCAGGTCGTCGACGGCACGCGCCGGATGCTCGGCCTTCTGCCGACCGGTCTCGGTCCGCGATCGCATGGGTCCACCCCGCTCGTGAGCGTCTATTGGTCCATCCCTGGGCGCGACGTGGACGCGTGGCGACAGACCGGCTTCGACGACTGGAAGCGCACGCTGCACGCGCTCGCGCCCGAGGCCGGCTTCGTCTTCGATCAGATCCGCTCCCCGAGCGACGTCCTGTTCTCGGCGTACCACGACGTCGTCATGCAGCGCTGGAACGTCCACAACGTGGTGCACCTCGGCGACGCCGCGCACGCGATGAGCCCGCAGCTCGGACAAGGCGCGAACCTCGCCCTCTGGGACGCGATGGTCCTCGCCGATTGCCTGGAAGAGCTCGACGGCGAGCCCCTCGTTCGCGCCCTCGACGCCTACTCGCTTCGGCGCCGGCACCACCTCGGCTACTTCCAATGGGTGACGCGCGCGCTCACCCCGTTCTTCCAGAGCGACCACGACGCGCTCGGCTGGATGCGCGACGCCTTCATGCCCATCGCGGGGCGCGTCCCCCTCTTTCGGCGCGCGATGGTCATGGGCATGTGCGGGACCGCGGACGGCCACCCGTGGCGGAGCGTCGCGTTCGATTGACCGACTTCGATGAGGTGCCCCCACCGGTCGCGCTACGCGCGCCCACCGCCCCCAAATCGCTCGCTGCGCTCGCTCAGGGGGCGGTCCCGTCCTCGGCGATTGAACAGCTCGCATTTGAGCGGGGCCCATGGGTCGCGCGGAACCGCCGGCGGCGCCCGATCGGGCTGACCGTACGCCAAGACGCCGCCGTCACTTTCAGCGAGAAAGACACCCCGAGCGACGTCCCGGTGCCCCGCGCCATAGCGATGCGGTGGCTCGATGGGGCGAAGCAGCGCGACGGCTTTGCGGCAGGGGGCCGCGCCAATTCGCCGACATCGCGGGATTGGACACCGCCCCGGCCTGCGCGCCCAGGGCGACGGGGCTCTCTCGGAGGATCTCGGCGAAATGGCGAGCACGCTGCTTCAAAGGGAGGCCGCCAATTCGCCGGAGAGACCCGCCGCGCGCGCCGCCTACTTCCCCGCCGGGACGATGGCGCCCGTCTTCCAGTCGAAGGTGATCTCGCGAAGCACCTTGGGCTCTTTGCATACGACCTGGGGTTTGCTGCCTTGGACGCCCTTCTCGATGACCTTGGCAATGGCGACGGCCACCTTGTATTGGGGCACCAGAGCGACGAGGTACTTCCTGTCGAGCTCCTCGACGACGGCGAGGCGGGCGGCGGCGAGCTCCTCGTGGCCCTTGAGGGCCTTGCGCGTGAGCGGGAAGTCGTAATCGGCCGGCGTGGTCTTGGTGAAGCCGTACAGCACGACGGCGTGGTGGTCGCAACCGGGGCCGGGTTGCTTTCGTGAGAATGGCGGCACGACCGTCCTCATCCAACGCGCTCGGTCGGTGGTGAAGGCGCTGACGTCGACCGGCCCTGGCTTCGGGTCCTCGGGCCGTGCATACCGGTAGGCGCCCTTGGCGGAGATAGCCCAGAGGCTGTTGGGCCCCTGGAGCAGATAGAAGCCCGAGTCGTCGTCGAGGCGGAGCGGAGCCCAACCGCCGTTCGAGGCGATGAGGAGCTCGGACCTCTTGTCGTCATCTTCGAAGAGGATGACTGGGGTGCCGTCGGGGGCTTCATAGAGATCGCGGATGCAATAATTCTCCTTGCAGTTACCCGGCGCCGGGAGCGGCTTGGGGGAGAATCGCTCCCCCTCCCATCGGGACAATGTGCCAGCGACGACGAGATAGACACTCTGTCGGACTCGCAGCAGGTGACCGCCGGACGGGACGTCGACGATGCGCGACCGCTTGTCGCGACCCACGACTTGGGCAATCGGGCGCCCCGCGCAAGAGGTGCCAAGCGTGAAAGTGCCGCTATCCATGAACATGCCGTCGAAGGTGTTGCTCATCGGCTCGGTTCCGTCCGCCGTGGCCTGCTCTCCGCACTTCGGCGTGTCGATGTTGAAGTATCCGAGCCGCCAGAGGATGGGCATGTCGCCCCGGGCAGGGAGGCTTCCTCGCCCTTCGATGGGGATGAACCTCTCCTCGTAGGTGCGCCCGTCCGGTCGGGTCACCGCGATGAACAGGGTGTCGCGGTCCCTGGCGCAGCCGCTGACCCCCTCGAGATCCCCGGTATGGATCTTCTTCGAGCCCACGCGCTGGAGCGCGCCGTTCCGCAGAATGAAGGGCACGGTGAGCAGCTCGCGCTCGTGCGCCTCGTCGGCGACTTGCGCGTAGGCCCCGAGGGCGTCGCCGAACAGACAGAACGTCGGCCCATTGGAGAGCTCCACGACCAACTGGAAGGGTCGGACGACGGCCGTCTCGACCGAGGCGGCTGGGGGCGCCGCGGAGGCCACCGCGGAGGCCACCGCGGAGGCGCGCGCAGGCGGCTCGATCGCCGGGCCGCCTGCGGAAGGCGCACCCGCGGCGCCCGGGCCGCACGCCGCCGCGGCACACAGACTCAGCCCGAGCGCGGCGCGGAGCAAAGGACGCATCGAGCCATGCTACGCCCATCGAGCCAGCGGCATTCAACGAGGTCGGCCGTCAGCGCGGCCGCTCACGAATTGCTCATTGGCCGTCCTTCCTCGAAATGACCCACCCGCGCTCCCGCCCGCCGGGCGGACATTGCCGATCTCCAAGAGCCCTGCCCCCCGGCCGCCCAGACCACAGACAGCCCGCGGTCGCTGCTCGCCAGTCGCGACCGCCCCCTGAGCGAGCGCAGCGAGCGATTTGGGGGCGGTGGGCGCGCGTCAGCGCGACCGGTGGGGGCACCCAAACGCGCGCGAACCAGCGCGGGGGGCTTTGCGGCAGGGGGGGTCGCTCCTTCGCGAGAATCGCGGGAATTCGAGGGGCGGCGCGCGCGCGGCCCGAGACGTCGGGTCGGTTTCTGCAGAGCTCGGCGAAATAGCGAGGGGGGATCTCGCAAAGCCACCCGGGATGTTTCGCGGCTGAGGGCTCTTTCGCGTGAGCGTGCCGGCGCGGGGGCGGCGGGCGCCGTAAGAAACAGAGGGGGCGGGGCAACGGGGAGCGGTGGCGGGTCGAGAGGGAGGGCATGGACCAACCAATCGGTTTTCAGATTGTGATGCATCTCGTGGGGCGGAGGGTGATGACGACGGAGGCGCGTGCGCTGCGGGCGGGGGCGAGGGTGCTATTGGAGCAGGGGCGGCGGCGGGGGCTGCTGGCGTTTCGGATCGCGGACACGCATCTCCATGCGCTCCTGTGCTGTTCGCGGGCGGAGGCGGGGAGGTTCGCGCAGGCGGTGGGGTGCGCGCTGCGGTGGCAGCTGGGGCAGGCGGCGCGGTTCGAGCGGGCGCACTTCGAGCCGGTGGTGCGCCAATACCACTTGGCGCGGACGTTCTTCTATGTGCTGCGGCAGGAGGAGCGGCACGGGACCTCATTCGATCGGCTCCATGAGGGGAGCTCGCTCTTGGACACGTTGGGGCTTCGGGTGGTGGATGGAGAGCTTCCGCGGAGGGTCTGGGCGGCTCTGCCGCGGCTGCGGCGGGGCGAGCTGATTGGCCTGTTGGGCGCGGCGGGGCGCTCGCTGGGGGAGGAGGAGGGGGCGCCAGATCTGGGGGAGCTCGCGGGGGCGGCGGCGGGGGCGTTCGCGATTGGGCAGCTCTCGGGGCGCGCTCCGGAGGTGACGCGGGCGCGGCGGGCGGCGGTGCATTTGGCGAGGCAGGAGGGGCTGTCGAACGGGGAGATCGCGGCGCTCTTGGGGGTGACGTCGCGGACTGTACAGCTCACGGCGCACGGTCCGTGCGCGGCGGGGGACGTGGCGGCGGTTCGCGGGCAGGCGCTCTGGCGAGAGGCGGTGGCGAACCAGGGCGGCTTTGCGGAAGGGGGCCCGCTGCTTGGCGAGCATGGCGGGGCTTTGGGGGTGGAGGCGGCCCGGGCTGCGAGATGGTGAGCGTTTTCCGGGGAGACTGGCGAAGCTGCGTGGGGGGTGCGGCAGAGGGTGATCCCTGTCTCTCCGGGGCACGGGCGACCCTATTGAGCGAAGGAAGACTCAGGGGCTTGGAGGGGTTGGGGCGGACTTCGGGGGGAACGCTGCTTGGCACGGGCAGTGTTTACGGGGCCGGATGTCGGCACATGCATCCAACGCTCGGTCCCAATGCAGGAGAAGATTCGCAGGTCAATCCGCCGGCTCCCGGGCGCGGGGTCGGCTTCTATGCGTCGTTCGCGGCGGCGGCCGTGATCGCGCTCCTCATCATGAACCGCGCGCATTTGTCGAGTTTGGTTCGGGGGAAGCCGCCGTCGCCGCAGACCACGACAGAGGTGCCCTTCGAGCAGCAAGAGGCGATCCGGGTGACGGCGGCCGAGCTCCTCTCGGCGTATGAAGGCGATCGCGCCGCGGCGGACAGTCGATTCAAGGGGAAGAAGGTGGAGGTGCGCGGGCTCGTCGTCTTGGTGAGCGCTGCGTCTTCCGACGACGCGCCGATTGTCCAGATAGGTCCGGTGGCGGGGCCTCTGACTCGAGCCGTCATGTTGAGCGGGATCCCGCGACGAGAGGTGGAGGGGCTCGCGCGGGGCGCGGAGATCGTCACGGTGTGCAAGGGAGAGGGCAGGCTGGTGGACGCTCCGCTTCTCGGTCATTGCCGTCTGGAGTCGGTGTCGGCGCGCAGAGGCAGGTAGCGTCGATAGGAGCGCCGAAGGACACGGGGGCGCGAGCATGGTGGCTCCGTCGACGACTGCAGAACGAGCCACGGTTGCGCCACGATCGGGGGGAGCGCGCCGCTCGAGGCCCGCGCCCTCACTGAAGACGAGGTCGGCAGAGAGATTCGCGCGCTCGTCGCGTCGCTCGAAGCGGCCGTCGTGGCATGCAATGGCGACGTCGAGGAGGAGCGCGCGGTCATGCGCTCCGCCTTCGACCGCTATTGCGAGACGCGCGCCGCCGGCGGCGAGGTCATCCCCGAGGCGTACTTCGGCCACGAGGTGATCGACTGCAGACCCAAGGACGCGGCGGCGCTGCTACCGCTCCTGGACCTCCGCCGCGAGCTCGAGCCAGCGATCCCCGCTCAGGCGCTCCGGAGAGCCGAGAGCGGGGTGAGGCTGGCGGCGCGAATGGCGGGCACGAGACCGCCCGCGACGCCGATCGCGACGGCGAAGGCGATGGACTCGAGGACGGTCTTCGGGGTGGCGACGAAGCCGAAGACGAGCTCGGACCAGGTGGCGTAGTTGACCATGGAGACGTGGACGGCGCCGAGGGCGAGCGACGCGGTGGCGCCGAGGACTCCGCCGGCGGCGGTGAGGGCGGTGGCCTCGAGGAGGAAGCCGATGAGGATGCTGCTTCGGGAGAAGCCGAGGGCGCGGAGGGTGCCGATCTCGCGGCGGCGATGGGCGATGGAGCCGTGCATGGTCATGGCGGCGCCGATGGCGGTCCCGATGGAGAACAGCACGGCGATGATGGTGCCGAGGACCTTGATGAAGAGGCCGAGCCCTTGGGACTGTCGCTGGAGGAAGGCGCGCTCGCTCTCGACGGTGAGGCCGAGGCGTTTGTCGTGCTCGACGGCGGCGCGGAGGGGCTCGAGGTCGCCGGGGGTGGCGAGCTCGACGCGCAGGGAGGAGCTCGAGCCGGCGCGGCCGAAGGCGGAGCGGAGGACGTCGCGGTCGAGCCAGACCTCCGACTCGGCAGAGGAGCCGGCGTCCTCGAAGGTGCCGACGACGTTGACCTTGCGGTTGGGGCGGAGCTCGAAGGAGCCGCCCTCTTCGAGGCCGCGGAATCGGCCCGCGACGCGCTGGCCGACGATGGCCTCGTCGGTGCCGGGGCTTGGCATCCTTCCGGAGCGGAGCTTCAGGTCCTTTCGCAGTGGATAGGAGTCTTCGGCGACGCCGCGGAGGGTGACATTGCTGATCCCGGGGGCGCCTGTTTTGTTCAATGCGACGACGGTGACGAGCTCGGCGGCGCTGCGCTTCGCCCCGGGCATGGCCCGGACGACGGCGGCGGCGGGGTCGTCGACGGAGCTGGCGAGCTCGGAGTCGCTGCCCTTGCGGAGGACGACGGCGACGTCGTCGCGGCCGTGCTCGGCGAGGGTCCTCTCCACACCGGCGGCGAGCATGAGGGTCGCGGAGAAGACGAGGGCGACGAGGGCGACGCCGAGGACAGTGGCGACGGCGGTGGTCTTGCGGACGGTGAGGCTTCGGATGTTGTAGGCGATGGGGATCATCTCGACCTCATGCGACGCGGCGGAGGGCGTCGACGACGGGGATGCGGGAGGCCCCCGCGGCCGGGAGCAGCGAAGAGATGACGCCGAGCCCCAGGGCGGCGGCGCCGGCGAAGGCGACCGTGACGGCGTCGACGCGGAAGACGGGGAACATGTTGCCGAGGTTCTGCTCGAGGAACACGCCGAGGCCCTGATTGACCAGGACCAAAGAGAACCCGACGCCGGCGGCGGCTCCCGCCAAAGCGAGGATGGCCCCCTCCGCGACGATGAGGGAGACGAGGTGCTTGGCTCGGAACCCGATCGCCTTCAGGGCGGCATATTCCGCGGTGCGCTCGCGGACGCTCATGCCGATCGCGTTGGCGAGGATGAGGCCGGTAATGGCGAGGATGACGATGGCGAGGATGCCAATGACGTCGAGCACGGCCGAGACCATGCCGAGGAAGCCGGAGGTGAAGGCGAGCTCGTCCTGGGAGAGGGTCATCACGTCGCGGTCCGCGAACTTGGCGTCGATGCGCTCGGCCACGGCGGCGGCGCTCCCCTCCCCGGCCGTCCGACTGGCGATCCAGCCGACTTGATCCTGCAGATCGGGGGGCAGGGTGTCGTTCAATCGATCCCAGCGGAGGAAGAACGACTGGCGGTTCCCGCCGTGCTCGGCGGTGGTGTACGTGCCGGCGATGGTGAACGTGAACGGTCGCTCCTCGGGGGCGGGATACAGCGGCGTCTCGAGGGTGACGGTGTCTCCCCGCTTCCACCCGAATTTGGCGGCGAGCTGATCGCCGACGATGGCGGCGTTGCGATCTCGCTTGAAGGCGGCGAGGGCCTCGGGGTCGACGCGCGCCTCGTCGTACACGGTGAAGTACGTCTCGGGATCCACCGCCATGGAGGCGAAGAAGTCGTTCTCGTGGTTGGGATCGCGCCCGCCGAACCAGGATGCATAGGTGGTCGCGGCGAAGAGGGGGGCGCCCCGCTCGTCCTTGGCGGTCGCGATCTCCTCGACATAGCGCTTCGGGAGGCCGAGGATGAAGGTGACTTTGTGCCGGGTGACGAGGCGATCTCGGCGCGCGATCTCGCGGGCTTTGTCCCAAGAGCGCAGGGCCGTCTCGAGGGTGATGAAGGTGAGCACGGAGACGGCGAGACCGAGGACGGTGAGGGTGAAGCGGGTCCTGTTTCGGAGCACGTTGCGGGCGGCGAGGCCGAAGAGGCTCACGACAGCGTCCCCTTGTCGAGGTGGCGGGTGATATCGGCGCGCTGGGCCGCCGCCGGATCGTGGGTGACCATGACAATCGTCTTCTTCAGCTCGCGGGAGAGCTTCACGAACAGATCGAGCACCGCGTCCGCGCTCGCTCGATCGAGATCGCCGGTCGGCTCGTCGGCGACGATGACCTCGGGGTCGTTGACGATGGCGCGGGCGATGGCGACGCGCTGCTCCTGACCGCCGGAGAGCTGGTTGGGGTAATGGGTCATTCGGTGCTCGAGGCCGACGATGGAGAGGGCGACGCGCGCTCGCTCTAGGCGCTCCTTCTTGCTCATGTGGAGCAGGTAGAGCGGGAGCGCGACGTTCTGCTCGGCGGTCAGGACCGGCAATAGATTGTAGGTTTGAAAGACGATGCCCAGGTGGCGCGCGCGGTGCTCGGCGAGGGCCGCGCTCGACATCGTATCGAGGCGCGCCCCCGAGACCTCGACCGTGCCGCGCGTCGGTTTGTCGAGGCCGGCGACCAAATGGAGAATGGTCGACTTGCCAGAGCCGGAGGGGCCCATCAACGCGATGAAGGCCCCGCGCTCGACCGTGAGATCGACCCCGTCGAGGATCCGCAGCGTCTCGCCGCCGCGCGCGTACTCCTTACCAATCTGTTGCAGGCGCACGGAGGGCCTGCCCGCTGCGTTCGCTTCGGGGGACATGACAATCACTCCTGTTGAGATCAACGTGACAGTGGCGGCGGCTTGAAGAAGGACACGCGGGCGGCCATGTCCTCTCGGAGGCCCTCCGGGCGCTCGGTGAGCTTGACCTTGACCGTGCCGGTCGCCTTCGCGCGGGCGACGCGGGGCCCGACGCCGAGGACGGTGGCGGCGAAGCGCTTGTCGGGCCAGGCGTCGAAGACGATCTCGCAGGCCCCACCGAGGGTGACGGCGCCGAGGCGGGCCTCCGGGACGTCGACGTCGACGCGCAAGGTGGCGGACTCCACGAGCTCGGCGAGGGGTGCCCCGGGGGAGGCGACGTCGCCGAGCTCGGCGGTGCGAATGGCGAGGATGCCGGCGTAAGGGGCGCGCACGACATAGCGCTCGAGGGACGTCTCGAGGGTGGTGATATCGGCGGCGGCGACGGTCGACTCCGCGTCGAGGGCGCGGACCTCGGCGGCCGCGACCGCGAGATCGGCGGCGAGATCTTTTGCTCCGGCGGCGGGGACGGCTCCCTCGGAGGCGAGGAACGCCTCGCGGCGGACGCGCTGCTCGAGGCCGCGGAGGCGGGCGCGGGCGACCTCGGCGCGGGCCTGCGCGGAGCGCGAGCGTGCCTTGGCGACGCGCAGATCGTCCCTCACGCGGGTGTCGTCGAGGGTGAAGACGGCTTGGTCGAGCTGGACCGTCTCTCCCTCGCGCGCGGGGGCGGCGACGATGCGGGCCGCGACCTCGGCGGAGAGCCTCGTCCTTCGCTCCGCGACGACGTACCCGGTCGCGGTGAGCTCGACGATTGGCGAGCTCGAGCTGAGCGGGGCGCTCGCAGGAGGAGGGGTCTTGGTCTCGTTCGCGTGGCGCGCGGCGAGGACGGACTGGAGCCCGCGATAGCCCAAGGCGGCGAGCGCGACGACAAAGCCGAGCGCGAGGACGCCGCGCGCGATGGGGCGCCCGCGCCGACGAGACGGGGCGAGGGCCGGGCGATCGATCCGCAGCGCGTCGAGGCTTCGGTCGAGCGACGGCTTCTCGGGGAGGTCGGCGGCCATCATCGATGTACCTCGATAGCTAAGGCGATTATCTTAGCTCGTCAACTAATTTTCTGCAGAAGGGTCTGCTTGCCGACCCACTGGGAACCGCTTGCGCCGCTCGTACGAGTCTCATAGATGCTCACTCCAAGCCCGAAGCGGCGAAGGAGTCTTCGACGGAGCCGCGCGAGGTTCGAAGGAGGCGCGAAGCGCCGGAGGCGAAACAGAGCCTGGGCCGAGCGCCGAGCGGAGAACAGAGATGGCCGGCAAGCGTCCCAAGCCCGATCCCGCCCACGTCGAGCTCGCGCGGCGGCTCGGTCAAGAGGTCGGTCGCGAGCTGAGCGCGCGGACCATCCTCTTCCACGACGCCTTCGCGGCGCGGCTCGGGCTCAACGCGACCGAGTCGAAGTGCCTCGATCTGGCGATGCGCGCGGAGGGGCCGCTCACCGCGGGCCGCCTCGCCGAGCTCACCGGGCTCACCACGGGAGCGATCACGGGGGTCCTCGACAAACTCGAGCGCACCGGCTACGTGCGCCGCGAGAAGGACGAGCGCGACCGCCGACAGGTGCTCGTCCGCGTCCACCCGGAGCGATTGAGCGAGGCGCGCGAGCTCATGGCGCCCTTCGAGCAGGCCTTCGTGGATCTGGCGACGAGCTACACCCCGGAGCAGCTCGAGCTCATCGCGGACTTTCAGCGGAAGGCGATCGCGATCCTCGAGGAGCACACGCGGCGGATCCAGCCCGCGTACGCGCGCTCGACGCCCCCCAAGGTCGAGCCTCCGCGCGCGCAGGGGGCGACGCCGAGCGAGCTCGTCGCGCCGCTCGGCGACCTCCGGGAGGCGTCGCTCGAGTTCTCGCGCGGCGTCGGGCACGTGGTGTTCGAGGCGGGCCGCGACGACGAGCTCTATCGTGCGCGCTTCGAGGGGACGCCCCCATCCGTCAGCGCCGTGGGCGGGCGAGTCGTCTTCGCGTACAAACGGTTCTCCTTCGCGCAGATCCTGGAGTGGAAGAAGAAGGTGCACGTGGCGATGAGCCCCCTGCCCCGCTGGCGCGTGGTCCTCGCCGGCGGCGCGACCCACGTGGATGCGCGCCTCACTGACCTCGACGTCTCCGAGCTCGTCATCGACGGCGGGGTCAGCGACTCGCAGCTCGCCTTCGGCCGCCCCTCCGGGACAGTCACGGTGAGGGTGCGGTACGGGGCGAGCGACGTCGTCATCGCGCGCCCCGCGGGCGTGCCCGTCCGCGTCTCCATCGTCGGCGGGGCGAGCAAGATCTCCATCGACACCCTCAAGCTCGGCTCCGCCGCGGGGGAGATCCGCTGGGAGTCACCGGACTATGGGGCAGCGCGCGACCGCATCGACATCTCCTTCACGGGCGGGGTGAGCAACTTCGCGGTCCGCGCGACCCCGGCCTGATCGCGACCCCTCACCGGCGCTGGGCCAAGACATACCCCTGTCAGAGGGTGACCTTCGTCACCTCCATGAACTCGCCATTCGGGGCCGCCTCGCCGACGAGCCGATAGACGTAGCTCGGCGCGCGCGAATACCCGACGCAGGGGTTGCTCCCGAGCTTGGAGTACAGGGCACCGTCGTGCACCGCCCCCAGGGTGTGGGGCTGCTGCGTCGCGCAGCCCTCGAGCTCGCTGCCGACGACTGCATAGTCCATGCTCTCGGGGGCAGGGCAGCCCTCGCGGATGCCCACGACGATCTGGGTGCACGCGGCGTCGGCGTAGAGGCGCTGGCCTCCGGAGGCGGGCACGTACGCGAAGGTCGGAGGGCCGCAGCGCACGACGCCGTCCTCGAAAGGATAAGGATAGCAAGGCGCGCCGTCCGCGAGCTCGTGCTGCTCTGGGGCGACGACGTCCACTCCTTCGACTTGGTAGTGGATCGCCTTCACCGCGCCCGTCCCGACCGCGAGGCGATCCAATGACGGGAACATCTCATCGGGGATCTGCGCCCCCGCCTCGTGCAAAGCGCCGCCGAGGGACTGGCACGTTGCGCTGTCGCCCACCCGATACGCGGCCGGCAGCTCGGCGCCGACATCGAAGAAGGAGACGCTCGAGAGGCACTCGGGGGAGGTGTCGTAGCGCACCGCGATCGCCGGCGTCGGACAGGATTCGAAGCTCGTGGCGACGCCGCTCGGGATCTCGTCGCTGCACGCGCCGTCGGAGTAGGCGGGGGCGATGACGGTCGCCGCGACGAGAGGCCGGCAGCGATCTCGGTCGGCGAAGCGCGCGGGCATGCACTGGCGCATCCCGGCGACGTCCCGCGCGAAGAACTGGACCATGCGCATCCCGTCGCCCGAGGTCCAAAGGCGGGCCGCGAGGTCGGGCCCGCGCGACTCCTCCACCTCGTCCATCTCCACCAAGCCCTCGTCGTCGAACGGGGTCGCCTCGTAGATCTCGTCGGAGACGCCCTGCTCGACGCAGTCGGAGCCGCTCAGGGCGTAGACGGTGGCCGGGGGAAGCGGATCGCCGACCTCGAGCGCGCGCTGACCGTAGGTCGGGTTGCACGGGTCGTCGTGGGTCGGGACGCTCTCGACCGCGAAGGCCGGGACCTCCGGGTTGCACGACGAAGACTGCGTGTAGGCCACCGGCTGAGTGCACGCCGCGTCGAGGTAGCCCACGAACGCGCTCCTGCTCGGATAGCACCGCAGCCGGTCGTCGAGGCTCTTGAGTGGCGTGCACGTCGTCGCGAGCTCCGCGTCGAAGAACGTCGAGAACGTGTCGGCGTCACCCGTGCGAAGCACCTCGATCTTCAGGCGCGCTCCGCTCTTCATCGTCGAGCTCTCCGAGGTGCCGCCGCCCGCGCCGCCCGTGTCGGAGCCTCCCGATCCTCCGGCGGCCTCGGCGCCGCTGCCCGCGCCGCCACCCCCCGAGGCCCCCGTCCCCGCGTCGTCGCCGCAGCCGATCGCCCCCATCGCGAGCGCCACCGTCGAGATCCACCCGAACCGAAGAAAGCGCGCCATCGCCTTCAGTATACGCTCCTCACCTTCACCTCTGTCCGCGAGCGCCTCGGGGCCCGCGAGCGTCGACGGCCCTGTGATAGCTTCATCGGATGCTTCGACCGATGGCTTGTCTGACGTTGGTGCTGCTCGTCGCGGGGTGCGGGGACGACTCGACGACCGGCGGCGGCGGCGCGGGAGCGACGGGAGGGGGCGGCGCAGGCACGGGAGGCGCGGGAGGCTCGGCCCAGGGCGGCGCGGGACAGGGCGGCGACCTCGCCGACGGAGCTTGCCGCGAAGAGGCGGACTGTGGCACGGACGGCGGCTCTACCTGCTCGGCGCCGGGGACGTTCTTCTGCGGGGGCGCGGTCATGTGCACGTTCGATCCGGTGTGCGTGGGCGACGGCGACTGCGGCGACATGGAGATCTGCGAGCCCGACCCTTGCTGCGAGGACATGACCTGTAGACCAGGCTGCTATTCGAATGACGACTGCGGGCCCGGCGGGCAGTGCGGCGCCGATCTGCGGTGCGCGCCAATGGCATGTCCCCAAGGCGACGAGTGCGGCGCGAACGCGGCGTGCACGGGCGGCCAATGCGGTCCGCGCGGTTGCGCGACCGACGCGGACTGCGATGGCTATTGCGTGGGCGGGGCCTGTTATCCGGAGCCGGGCACGTGCAACGCGCTCGTGCCTTGACTACTTGGCCTTCGTAACCAGCTCGCCTGTCTTCCAATCGAAGGGGAGCTCGCGGACCACGGTGGGGTCGTTGCAGACGATCTGCGGCTTGCTTCCCTGGACGCTCTTCTCGATGACCTTGGAGATGGCGGTCGCCTCCTCGAAGCTCTGGACGAGGGCAACCAGGTACTTCTTGCCGAAGGTCTCGACGACGGCGAGCCGCGCCGCGGAGAGCTCGGGGTGGCCCTTCAGGGCCTTCCGGGTCAGAGGGAAATCGTAGTCGGGGGGCGTCACCTTGGTGAAGCCATAGAGCACGACGACGTGGGTGAAGCACTTGGGCCCAGGAGGCGTTCGAGAGAACGGCGGGACGACGGTGCGGAGCCACCGGTCCTTGTCCACCGTGAGCGCGCGCACGTCGACGGGCTCGAGCTTCGGCTCGTCGGGGGCGGGGTATCGATAGGCGGGGCCCTTCTTGGAGAAGGCCCAGAGCGTCGTCGGACCCTGCACGAGGTCGAAGTCGGCTTGATCGTCGCCGACTCGCAGGGGCGCCCACGCGCCATCCACGAGGATGAAATGCTCGGCCCCCTTGCCCTGGACCCTCATCGTCACGAGCAGCGCGCCGTCCGGCGCCTTGAAGAGCCCATCCACGTACGCCTTCCGATCCTGCGTGGGCAGGGGGAGCGGCTTCGAGCTGAACCCTTCACCCTCCCAGCGAGCGATGGTCTTGTCGGTGGTGACGTAGACGTCGTCCCCGGCCGCGCCGAGTCGCGCGCCGTCGGGCAACTCGACGAACCTCGCCTTCTTGTCTCGACTCAGAACCTGGGCGACCGTCTTCCCGTCACAAGATTCGCCGAGGAGGAAGGTCAATCCCCGCTTCTCCTCTTCGAAGTCGTACGCACGCCGCATTGGCTCGATGCCACTTCGGGGCTTCCCACCGCACGCGGGCGGGTCGAGGTGTCGATAGCGCCCGAGCTGCAGCGTGGCGGAGTCGATCGGGGCGCGAGAGCCTTTCCCTTCGACAGCCTCGTAATGGTACGCAGAGCCACGCTCTTGCGGCTTGGTCAAGGTGACGTAGAGCGTGTCGCCTTCCTTCATGCAGTCGTTCGCGCGCTCCCAGCGGCCGAGGTGCACCGTCTGGGTTCCAATGCGCTGGATCGCGTTTCCCCGCAGGATGAACGGGATCGCGAGCGACGACTCCGCGACCACGTCGTCCGGCACGGAGACGATGGCGCCCAGCGCGTCGCCGAACAGGCAGAGGAGCGGGCCCTCCGGGAGATCCGCGACAAGCTGAAATGGTCGCGTGGGGGCTTTGGCGACCGCGTCGGGGACGACGTTCGACGAGGCGCTCGGAGGCGCCGCCAACGGAGCGATCGAGGCGGAGACGGAGGCGGCACCCGCCGCGCTCGCGACGACCGCTTCGCCCTGCCCCGAGCCGCACCCCAGCGCATAGAGGAGGGTCGACCCGAGGACGGCGCGTGTCGTGAGGCGCATCGGGGGATGATACGGCCTCGCGCCGCGGTCCGTCCCCGACGCCGCCCCTTGCCGCGACGGCAGCGGACCATTGCGCGCTCGCGCGCTCGCTGATGTTCGCGTTCGTGTGCTCGGCGCGGCCTGGTGCTGGAGACCTCACGAGACGGCACCTCCGCGCCGAGCACGGCTACCGCGGCTCACCACCGAAGGCGAATGTCACGGCCGCCCTCGGGCCCTGAGCGGCGCCGTTCTGGACGCCTGGAGCTTCCCGTCGAAATGGGCGGCCGCGCCCTCCGCCGCGCGATGCACGGCGACCAACGGCGCCGCGAAGAAGGCGGGGGAGGTCGTGAGGAGCTCGAAATAGCGACCGGGGCTGATCCGCGCGTCGGGGAGCATCCGCTCGAGCAGGTCAATCGCGTCGGCGCGACGATGCAGCGGATCGGCGCCGAGATCGCCGATCGTCTCGGCGATGGCGGCGAGCAGCACGGTCACGGTCTGGAGGTCGGCGTGGAGCTGGTCGGAGACGCGGGCCTCGCTCGGGCCGGGCGCGAGAGGCCCCGCCAGGGTCGCGGGGAACCAGCGCGCGAAGCGGCGCTCGAGGGCGAGGCGATCGCGGCTGATCGCCTCCTCGTGGGCGCGCGCGCCCTCGGCCTTCGTCGATTGACGAGCGGAGGCGAGGTCGTCGATCTCTTGAAGCACCGCCTCGATCTGCTCGGTGGCGAGCGGGGGCGCGGCCTCGAGGGAGAAGTGGAGCGAGCGACCGGCGAGCTCGCCATTGGCGAGGGCGTGGAGGGTCGGATCGTCGAGGTAATGGTAGAACGCTCGCTCCCCGCGGGCCCGCTGGCGCGCGACGAGGGCGCGCAGGGCGGGGTTCTCCTGGCCGAGGGCGATGACGCTGACGCCGATGACGACGTCGGCGGCGCGCTCCCGGGCGGCCTGGATCTTCTGGAGGTCGACCTCCGCCTCGCCATCGGTGATGAGGACGATGCTGGCGCGCGCGAGATCGGGATCGGTGCGCTTGGCGTCGGCGATGAGAGAGAAGCTCGAGAGGAGCGCGGCCTCGATGTCGGTGCCGCCGGTGCGCGGGGTGCCGACGACGTCGGCCATCGCGGTGAGGACCTGGGTTTCGCTTCGCACCTCGACGACGGGCTGAAGTCGCTTCGTGAAGAAGCGAGAGAAGAGGGCGAGCCGCAGGCGACGACCGGGGGTGTCGAGCCGGCGCATCATGGTCGCCAGCTCGGCGAGGAGGATGGCGTCGCGCATGCGGGCCCGGGCGCCCCCGGGGCAGCCATCCATCATCGATGACGATCCGTCGAGCAGGTAGACGCGGACCTCGCCCGCGAGGCGGGTGCGCTCGACGACGCGGTCTCGACGATCGATGTACTTCTTGGAGAGGAGGCGGCCCGCGGCGAGATCGAGCAAGAGGCGGCGCGGGTCCTCGAGGATGGCCGCGCCCAGATCGTTCGGGGAGCGCGCCTGCACGAGGATCATCTCGCGGGTGGGTTGGTCGACGACGCGGACGAGCTCCTCGATCTCCTGGGCCCGAACGGGGGAGAGCCGCGCCCCGACCTCGAAGCATCCGTCGACGGAGACCATCGCCGCGGAGAGGGCGCGCGTGCAGCCCGGGGCGAGGTACTCGAGGGCGAGCGCGCGGGTCTCCGCGTCGCCGCCGCGCTCCGCGCGCGATCTCGCGCTCTTCAGCTCTTGCTCGAGGCGAGCGAGCGTCTCTTTGCCGAAGAGGTCTTGAGCGGAGCGGCGAAACGAGACGTCGGGGGCCACCGCCCCCGCGCGCCCTTCGGGGTCCACGCGATCGAGGCCGGCCTTGCATGCGCGCGCGAGCTCGATATCACCGCGCCCAAGGGCGAAGCTGTCCATCGCCACGAGGGTGGCGTAGAGCCGCTCGCGATCTCCGCGCCGCAGCGCGCGCCGGACTTGGTGGGTGACGCCGACCCGAGCCTCGACGCCCGCCGCCTCGAGGCGATCGAGCCACGTGATCTGCTCGCGCAGGTCGCGCTCGCGGGCGACCACCCCCTCTCGCTCGAGGGGGAGGGCCGCGCTCGCGTCGAGGAGGAGCTTGCGCGCGGCCTCGAGCAGGCGGCGGCGGCGCTCGATGTGCTCGGTCTCGCCGCGGGCCGCCTCGATGACGTGATCGATGGCGGCGAGCTCGAGCTCGAGGACCCGATGGTCGGGCGAGGGCGAGGGCGCCGTCGCGGTGGCGGCGCTCGAAGCCCCCTCTGCGATGGCGACGCGGGCCTTCTCGATGACGAGGGTGAGGGGGGCGAGCAGGCGCCCCGCGTCGACGTTCGCGCCGAGGCGCTTCGCGAGCTCGCGGTCTGCGGCCTGCTCGGAGCTGCCGAGGCCGCCGTTCAAATGGGCGATGTGGCCTAGGGTGTCCACGACGCGGGTGAGCCACGAGAGGTGCGCGCTCGGAACATACCGGTGAATGCGCGAAGCCTTCTCGCACTGGGAGAGGTTCTCGCCCGCCTCGACGAGGGCAGCGTAGAGGGCGTCGATGACGGGGGAGGCCGACGGCTCCTCCTTGCGGAGCAGACCGAGCAGCGCCTCGAGGCGCTCGCGGCGGTACGTCGCGCGCCAGCCGAAGAGCCGGTGGAGCGACGCGACGGCCCGCTCGACGCGGCCCGGCTCCTCGGGCGGCTTGGTGGCGAGGGCCTCGATGCGCACGCGCAGCTGCGCGATCCGCTCCGCGTTGTTCACGGCGTCGCCGCCCAGGGTTGATCGCTGCGCGCACGCAACACGCGGATCGCGTTCTCCATCGCGCGGGCGCCGAGCGCCTCGACGCGGGCGCGGGCGCGCGTCGCGCCCTCCTTCGCCACCGGCCAGAGCGTCTCGATGAGGCGCGTCTCGGCCGCGAACCGGGTCAGCGCCGACTCGTCCCACAGGATGTCGTAGAGGCGCGAGCGCGCCACGTCGGCGAGCGCGAGCGGCTCCGAGGCGGCGAGCCACCCCTCGAGGTAGTCGAGGGCGCGGCCCACCCGCTCGAGATCGAGGGCGGCGCACGCCACCGCGACCGCGGGCTCGAGGGTCGCGAGCCGCTGCGCGAGGAGCACGGCCGGGTCCGCGACCTTGTCCCCGAGCAGCTCGGGATCGACGCTGAGCGCGACGTCGGCGAGCGTGAAGGCGATGCTCGCGCGCGTCTCCGTGTCGCGCAGGGCGCGGTATCCCTCATAGCTCGGGGGACCGGCGGGGGCAGGGTGGACCATTGCCTCGGGCTCGACGAGGGCGGCCGCGCACCACGCGAGCCAGCTCTCGAGCGGCACCGCGCGGGCGAGATCGTGCCTCGAGAGCAGCGTGACGAGCGGGCGTACCTCGTTGGCGAGGGCGGAGGGATCGGCCGCGATCCGCGCGACGAGGGCCGTCCTCACGAGGGCGCCGAGGTGAGGACCGACCACGCGGCGCTTGACCCCCTCACGCACCCGTCGCTCGCCCTCGGGGTGGCTCACGCGCGCGATATCGTCGAGCCGGCGGTCGACCGACTCGAGCTCGGCGAGCAGGGGGGTGAGGGCGTCGAGGACGGGCCCGATCGCGCCCCCCTCCGCGAGCTCGAGGGCGCTCGCGATCTTCTTCGTGAACGCGGTCGACCACCATGCGGCGAGGAGCTCTTCGACGGTGGAGAGCGCGCGATCCCACGGATCCGTCGCGCCCTCGGGGCGCGTCGCGGAGGCGTCGAAGAGGCGGCGCCGATGGGTCGCGAGGCCCTCGAGGACGTCGAGGCGCGCCATCGTCCGCGCGTAGAGCGCGGACGGCGCGACCTCCTCGAGGATCGACGCGCGCGCCCCGAACACGAGGGACGCCGCCTCGTCGACGAGCTCGCGCGCGCGGTCCTGCATCCACCGCGCGGTCACGTGCATCGACTCGCTGCCGTCCTCGAGGGCGAGGGCGAGCGCGACCGTCCCATCGACCACGCTCTGCTCACCGGAGACGGAGTCGGCCGCTCCGAGCGCAGAGCGGAAGGCCAAGGCGCGCACGGAGGCGTGGGCGCGCGCGAGGAGGGCCCGGGCGCGCTCCGCCTCCGGTCGCCCCTTCCGCGCGTGGGGCGCGATCGTAGAGGAGATCTCGAGGATGCACCCGGCGTCGCCCTCCCCGATCATCCGCTCGAGATCCGCGGCCGCTTGATCGAGGGGGCTCGGCGGCGCGGGCAGCGCGGGGGCGGCCGGGGCGCGCGGGGCACCGGCCTTCGCGGCCGTCGTCCCCTGCGCGGCGCTCGGGCGCCGCGTGAGGGCGCGCTTCGGGAGCTTGCGGAGGCACGCGTCGAAGATCTCCCGCTCGGTGCGCAGGATCTGGAGCTGTCGCTTCTCGATCGGGTCGACCTCGCGCGCGAGCAACGTCACCACCTCCGCCGGCTTGGGCCCCGAGAGGAGCAGGTGAAGGCGGAGCTGCTCGAGGTCGGCCATCTTCGCCTCGAGGGTCCGCGGCGGGTCCGCGAACACCTTCGAGGCCACCACCGCCGCCCGCAGGATGCGGCCGCATCGGACCGCGGTCCGGGTCGAGATGTAGCGCGTGGGGATGAACGCGGGATCGGCGCGCGCGGCCGCCGCCACCTCCGCGTCGAACGAGGTCACGAGCTCGGCGAGGGCGTCGCACAGCTCCGGCGCGACATAGACGTCGTCCACCGCCGCCTGGAGCGCGTCCACGTCT
Organism: Polyangiaceae bacterium; assembly: GCA_044225865.1. Taxonomy (GTDB): domain Bacteria; phylum Myxococcota_A; class Polyangia; order Polyangiales; family Polyangiaceae; genus Xiheicaenibacterium. Next base: position 109,034 of record JBGAID010000003.1, read on the forward strand.
TGAATGGTGAGGATCGCGTCGAGCTGCGGACGCCCCGCCCCCGACACGTTGCGCTTGAGCACCGTGCTCAGGCACTTCTTGTCGGCGAACCCGCGCGGCACGAAGCCGATGAACGCGATGCGATCGATGAACGCGAGGAGGGTCTCGCGGGACTGATCGAGCACGTCCGCGACATATCGATTGCTCGTCATGAGGGCGCACTCGATCCGCCCGCGCGTCACCGTCCCTCCCTGCTTGAGCTCGCGCTCCTGCAGGACGTTGAGGGCGCTCCGCAGCAGCATGTCCCGCCCGTCGAACACCTCGTCGAGGAAAGCGTGCACGCTGCCGAGCATCCCTTCGTCGGTGAAATGGCTGGTGCGCCCCGTCTCGGTGAGGTTCTTGAAGTCGATGGGCCCGATCAGATCCGTCTGCACCGTGCTCTCGGTGATCTGGCGGGAGTAGAGGCTCGGCGCCCCCGTCTCCTCGCACACGATCCGCCCGAACACCGCCGACGCGATCTGGCTCTTCGCCGTCCCCGGCGGCCCCGCCAACAGCACGTGCTCCTTCGAGAGCAGGGCGAGCGCGATTTGCTCCAGGACGTCCGCTCGCTCCGCGAACGCGTGGTTCAGCTGGGCGAAGAAGTTCTTGAAGCGCGTGGCCGCGTTTGCGAATCGCGTGTCGTCCATGGGGCGCAGGCTAATTCACCCCGCGCGCCGCGGGGATGCATCACCGGGTGCAACAGGGCGCCACGCCTCTCGATGCGGTTTGGTCGATGCGACTGTTCACTTCCTCGTGGTGGGAATTGTTCGGATGCGACGCGACCGTGAGCGCCGAGACCACGCCAAGACCTGAATCGACGGCCCGTGGAGCCCTACGCGCCGGCTTTGGGGGGCCGATCGGCTCTTCCACCGCACCCCTCCCGCGGGGCGCGGAGCGCCACGCAAGGGAGGGGTCGGCGAGCGAAGCGAGCCGCGGGTGGGCTCGTCCCCTCTCGTCCCTACTCGAGCACGCCGGCCGGCAAGCTCCCTGCCGGCGCCGAGCCCGCGAGCGCTCGCTCGAAGGCTCGATCTCGATCCATCAAGGTCTGCTCCGTCTTGCCCGAGCGCGCGACCACGACCACGCCCCCGAAGGCGCTCCATGAGCGATCCCCGACGACCAGGGTGCAGCCGCGATAGCCGAGCCCGGGAGCGGACACTTCCTTCTTGGCCGGCGGTGCCCCCGCGAGGAGGGCCAAGAGCTCCGCGACCCTGCCGGCCGGAATGTCCCACTCCGGATCGGGGCGACCCGAGAACACGAGCGCGACGCCGCGTCCCCCCTTCTCGACCGTGTCCACCCTCGGCCCCGCGGATCCCGGCGATTGCGGCTGCGCCGCGGCGGTCACGGCCGACGCGGCCGGCGTCGTCGACGTCGATGACGGGGGCTCCGCCTGGCTCGCCGGTCCGCAGGCCGCCGCGCCGATCCCGAGAACCGAAATGACAGAAAGAAGCCCGCTCCGAATGCTCGTCAGGGAAGGGCACATCGCGGAGGTCCTCTCTCGGCAAGGAGACGTCGGGGGCTTCGGCATGCTCGTCGTGATCGCACTACGGCCGCGGAGGGCTCTCGCTTCGAGGGCGGCCCTCAAGGCGCCACGTGCGCAAAGAGCGCATCCAGGAGCGGATTCTTGGACCCTGTCTCGGCCGGCAAATACCCCTGCCCGATGGTCCACACGATCGCCCCCCCGAGGCCATTGGCCACCACGTAGTCGCCTTTGTCCGAGAGCGACTGGGCATCCTCGAACGAGACGAACCCGCACCCGTGCGGGCCCGTCGCCGCTCCATACGAGAGGTACGGCACATGAGCGGTCGCGTCCCACTGCGACGCGCCGGGATAGTCGGAGACGATATGGGCGTACGACATGCCCCCGTCGCTCGCCGGCATCGAAGCCCCGCCGAGCTCCTGATCCGGCCCGTCCACCGGCGGCGTGTAGCACAGCCCATAGAAGCCGGCGCCCACCCCGAGCTTCTCGGCGGGGATGCCCGCCCCCAGATAGGCCGCGATCGAAGAGTCGACCGACGTCGGGGTGGCCGAGTCCTCATGATAGAGCGCGCTCGAGTGCCAGCTCTTCCAGCCGCCCCACGGACCTGCCATTCCGTAGGTCATCAAATTGATCTGATCGAAGCGGTCCGCCATCGCCGCGAAGAACGACAGATCGTCGGGGGCGTTGGCGTTCACGTACCCGACAGGAATGGTGAGCTCGATGCCGGGGATGGCCGCGCGCAGATCGTCGACGAGCGCGCCCAAGTCGGCCTCGTCCGCGGGGAGGACCGGCTCCCAATCCAGATCGAGCCCGTCATATCCATAGTCCTCTACGAGCTGGGCCAGGGCGGCCACGAACGCGGGGCGCGTCCCCGACGAGGCCGCCGCCGCGAAGGCGTCGTGCAGCCCCCCGCCCCCGATCGACGCGATCGCCCGAACCCCGTGCGCGTGGGCCGCCTCCACGATCGCGTGACCGAGCGCGACCCCCTGATCTGGCCCTTGAAAGAGCGACTCGTCCAGAGAGCCATCGCCATTCGGCAAATAGAACGCCACCGCGACGTGCGTCATCGAGCTCCACGCGATGGCGTCCACCGGCTGGAGCGACGCCTCGTAGCCCGCGTAATAGCCCATCACCCAGCGCCCCGAAGCCGCCCCTCCCCCTTGCCCGCCGCCGCCCTGCGCGTCGCCGCCAGCGCCTTGTCCGCCTCCCGCCTGCGCCGCCGCCCCCGCGCCATCCCCGCCATTCGCCGCCTCGCCCCCCGACGCCCCCGTCCCTCCCCCACCCGACGTTGCGTCGTCCCCGCAGGCACCGGAGACGAACGAGGAGGCGAAGGCGAAGGCGAGACCAAGCGAAGAGCGCATCGCCGCATCGTATCCAGTTATCGCCGCAGACGGCATCGCTTGACAGCCCCGGGTCGCTCCCCTCTTCTTCGACGGATGCTTCGGCGGCGCGTGCGGGCACGGTGGAGCGCGGGGGTGACGGCGGTGGCATGTCTCCTCGGGCTCCAGTGCACGCCCCAGCAGAAGATGTGGTACGTCCCGATCGCGGCCGGCGAGCAGGCGTTCATCTCACCTCCCGATCGCGGGTTGCGAATCGTCCTCTCGGGGACGTTCGATCCGGAGACGCTCCAAAGCAACGCCTTCGAGCTGGGCCAGGAGGGATCGCACCGCATCGACGCGAAGCTCTGGCCGCGCCCCCTCGGAGACGACCAATACGAGCTGTTCTTGCCGCCCAACATGGTGATGCGCGGACTATCCCTCACCGGAGGCTGCGCGGGCTGTCTTGCTCGATGCCCCCAACCGACGAATGTGCGGGCGAAGATCGTGTCCAATGGCCCTTGGGCCGGCTGGCACCGCGAAGCCTCGCAGAGCCGCACGACACGATTCGCCACGCCCGGCTCTTCTGTCGGCTACTTGCTCGAGGTCCGGGCGAGCAGCTGGCCGCGGGTCTCGGTCGCCTATGCCGGGCCGTCGCCTTCGTCACCACCGCGCGACCGGTCTTTCACCGTGCGTCGAGGCGACGGTCGCTATGTCATCGTCCTCGAGGTCGACAACGCACAGACGCCGGGCCTCCTTTCCCGTTCTTGGACAGTCACCATTCGAACGGACGGCGCGTGCCCGACCGCGGAAGGTCCCTGCCGCGCGCCGTCGGACGCCACGCTGGAGCTCGGGGAGCTCGTCGAGTGCTCCATCCCGAGCTGCAAGCGCGAGCTGTGAGCGGAGGGCGGTGGCAGGGACTTCACAAGAGCGTCCCGTGGAGGTGACCTGGGCCACGCCTTGAGAGCCTGAGCCTCCAGGATCAGGCGTACTCGACAGAGACGTCCACCTCCGCGTCGCTCGCAGGGTTCGCGATCACGATGGGGCCTGCCCCTTTGACGACGCGACGGAGCTGGTCGGCGATATCGCGCGCGCCGACGTCGCTCGCAATGGCGCCGCACGCGTAGCTCCGCGGCAGCGAGGCCAGCTCATCGACAGTGGCGACGCGCGTCGCGAGACCCGCCAAGCGCTCCACGTCCTCGGCGATGCGATCGGCGCCGCGACCCACGACCACGACCCCGCCAAAGAGGCTCCGCAGGGCGGGAACGGCGAAGGTCCGCGCCGCGCGGACGAGCCTACGCTCGAGGACGCGCGCGGGGGTGAGGCCACCGGGGTAGAGCGCGGCGGCCGCCGAATCCAATCGTTCTCGCCAGGCCCGCGCTCCCTCCGCGGCGAGGTCGAGGGGAGACGGGTCAGCGGCGGCCCCATGCCCCCCCCGCTCCGGTCCTCGGACGAGGAGCGGCGGGAGCGTGCGCCAATCGACGAGCCCCGCCCGATAGAGAGATCCAATCTCGGCGAGGCGCGTCGAGACCGCCGCGTCGCGGTGGCCGAGCGCGCTCGAGACCGCCCGCGGGACGAGCGGAGCCATGTCGGCCCGCAAGCGCGTCCGCGCCGCGTCGAGCCCGGCGCGGGGGGATGGCGGCGAGAAGATGGCGTCGCGCTCCCCGCCGCCCGCCTCGAGCGCGGCCATCACGCGCGCGATGGCGTCGGGCTCGAGGAGAGCCCCGGCCGGGATGATCCACAGCGCCGACGACGCGGCGACGGCGAGGGGAGCATCCGGAGCGGGATGGACGACGACGGCGACCTCGCCTTGATTGCGCGCCGACGCTTGCGCCTCCGCAGCGGCGAGCGTCCGCTGGGTCGCGGGCGCGCTCGACGCTCCACCCACGACCGCGATGGTGAGCGCTGGCCCGACCGGCGCAGTCACCGGTGAGGTGGCGAGCCGCGTGATCGACGGCCCCTCGAGGACCTGCCAGAGATTGGCGATGAGCTCCTCTCGCTCCGCCTCGAAGGCCTCGCGGGCAGCCATTTCGATCCGGCGAAGCTCGGCCTCCGTGAATGCGGCGCAGCGCTCCACCGCGTCTCGGATCGTCTCCGCAGAGACAGCGTGCGTCTCGGCGAGACCGAGCCGCTCCGCCGGCTCGGCGGGGACGCGAATGGCGGCGCCGTCGACGCCGCGCATGTCGGGGGTCTCTGGCACCACGACGGCCGCCCCCACCGAGAGCCCCTCGTGGAGGCTGTGACCCCACCCTTCGTATCGCGAAGGGCACAGATGGAACCGGCTCGCGTTCTGGTGGAACCGCAGCGAGCGGTCGTCCAATCGGCCCGTGAGGTCGACGAGGCGGGAGCGGCGATGAAAGCCAAGCGACGACACGACGGTGAGGGGATAAGGGATTCGATAGCGCTCCCACGCGAGGAGGACCGCGTCCGTTCCCTTCGCGATGGACCCGCCTGGGACGTGGAGGAAGCGGCGCGCGCGGGGCACGCCCCGATCGAGGCGGTCTTCGGAGGTGAAGCCGAGGTGCTGCACGCGCGCGCCGAGAGGCCGCAGGCGCTCGGCGGCGTCGCGAGTCTTGCAGAGCACCAGGTCGAAATCGCCGAGGGCGGCGACGTCGCCTCGCCACCACTCGGCGTTCGGGATCAACCAGCGACGCCGGGCCCCTTCCGCGAGCCGGGGCTCATAGACCTCCAGAAAGAGCGCGAGGTCGCACGGCTCCGGCGCGGTCGGACGCTGGTAATGGATGCCGCGCACGGCGTGTCCCCAGCGCTCGAGGATGCGGGCGAGGATGCGATAGTCGCGCTCGAGCCCTTTGCCGTTGTCGATGTTCGTGACGATGTGGATCTTCATCGCGGGGGCGCCGACGGCGGCTCTTCTCCGACGACCGCGAGCAGCTGCTGCATCCGGTGGGTGTACGTGTATCGCGACCGGACGAGGTCGTGCCCGGCGCGCCGGATCGCCTCCCGCTCTTCGTCGTGCGCGACGTAGTGGTCGATGAGCCGCCGGAGCGTGGCGAAATCACCGAATGGATAGAAGACGACGTGCTCGCGATCTCGAAACTCCTCCTCCAACCCGAAGATGTAAGGGTGAATGAGGAAGCCGCCTCGCCCGAGCGTCTCGTAGATGCGGTCGGACCAATAGCGCTCGTGATCGAACCCGAGACACAGGCTGTCCCCGACCACGACCTTGACCGAGGCATAGAGGCGGTTGAGGGACAGTCCGCGGACGATGGTCTCGGGAGGGCCGTGCTTGGCGAAGCGCCCTCGGTAGGTGTCCCGCAAGAAATCAACGAGCCTCCTGCGATAGATCCACTCCGGGTGGTAAGCGTACGAGCCGACGAAGCACACGTCCGCCGCGAGCGACGGATCCGGCTCGGCGAGCAGACACTCGGGGCCGTAGACCCCGGCCGGCAGATAGTGGTGTCGGATCCCGTGGGCGCGAAAGAACGCGTCGCTCCCTCCGTCGGGGGTGAACACGTGCCGCGCGCGCCAGAAAGGATCATGCCGAACCCCGGCGGCGCGCTCCAGCCCGGCGTAGAGATCCAGGTGGTAGGAGACCGTCGGGATCGGGAGCTCCGAGATCCAGCGCAGCGGATCGGCCCCGCGCAGCCCCCACGTCTTCGTGTAGAGGAGTAGATCGGCGGTGCCGACGAGCGGGTCGATCGCCTGCACCGATGTGGTGCTCTCTTGAATGGGCGTCACGCGGATCCCCAGCTCCTCGAGGCTGCCCCGGACGTGGTTCTCGGTGGAGAACGGAGGCTCGAAGTTGCCGATGTAGAGGACGTGACGGACCATCGTCGCCCGCGCCCTCAGGCCTTCGGGATCGAGGACAGGAGTGCCTCTCTGCGCTCGTCGCGAGCGATCTCCGCTTCGATGGCGGCGGTGACCTCGGCCCGATCGTCCGGGCTCGCCGCGTAGGCGCCGCGAATGAACGCCTGGGCGCGCGCGGGGAGCCGCTCCGCGAAGCGCGACAGCTGGAGCTGGAGCCGATAGCGGCGGACCCTCACCCGATGATCCGCGATCTCCTTCTCGTAAGCGGCGCGCTTCTCCGCGTCGGGGATCGCCTCGGGGGGAGCGCCCGGTCGAAGCTGGGAACCGTCGTCGAGCTCGGGGGGCATGACCGATTTTGCGGGCACGTCGTTTGGATCGAAGTCGGCGTCGAGGTGAGCGTCCAAGAGGGCCACCACACGCATCCACGAGGAGAGCACCTGCCGGCGCAGCGCCTTGCGCTTCGCCGCGTCGCTCTCGGCGGAGAGCACGACGTCGTCGAGCGCCTCCGCTGCCTTCTGGAGCCGGTCTGCCTCCAGGTCCGCCTCGAACGACCTCATGCGCTCGATGGCGGTGCGAATGTGCTGTTCGTTCTGGCTCATGTGCTGTCGTCCCAAGAGCTGGCCGGATCGTCCCAATTCGTCTTCTCGGGGTGGCCCCCCTTGACGCTCTTGCACACGCCCGTCGCGACGATCTCGTCGCTCTGGGTGACGGCGGCGAAATCGAAGATCGACTTCTCCCCCACGATCCGCCATTGGATCGTGATTGGAAAGCTCCCCTTGCCCTCGACGAACGGAGGCTTGGCCCCTGTCACCTTGGGGCCGGGATCGCCCGTGTAGATTTGATCGGGGGCGTTGTCGGTCGTCCCGTCTGCCTCCGTATGGGCGTTGAGCAGGAACCACTCACTGGCGTAGTCGGGCGCCGGATAGCTGCCGTGTTTGCTGCCGTTGTAGCCCTTGTAGGAGCCGGTGCCCGTATAAGAAGAGTCCTTCTCTCGCGTCTCGACCCGATAGAAGTTCACGTCGTTCGGGTGGACGTACATGATCCCGAGCCAGCCCGTCGTGGGCCGGTTCGCGCTGTGGCGCAGCGCCGTCTTCGCCTTGCGCTTCATCGTCCACCCGGACGGCCGCACCACCTCGAGGGTGATCGTGCAGCTGCAGCCGGCGCCGGTCGCGGTCACCACGACCTTCTCGGCTTTGTCCGACGCGGTGAACCGCACTGTCGTCTGGCTGCCGGCGGGGCTGAGCTTGCCCCCCCCGCTCGTGATCGCCCACGTCGCGGGGCCCGGGTCGACGGTGAGGTCGACCTCTTCTCCGACCCCGATCTTCGTGCGCGTCCTCTTCGCCGGTGAGGTCGCGACCGTCAGCGATTTGATGGTGCAGCAGGGCTTGTCGTCCTTCTGCTTCTTCTCGGGGGGCGGGGGATCGGACTTCTTCTTGGGGGGCGGCTCGGAGGCTTTGCCCTTCTTCCCGAGCTTCGCCTCGGGGGGCGGGTCCGTGGCCTTGGGCGGCGGCATCCGGAACGCGACGATCGTCTTCGCCTCGAGCAGCTCTCTCACCCGTTCGCGCAAGAGATCGACCTCACGCGCCGGATCGAGGGCGGTGGTGCCCGTCGCCTCCGCGCACATCTCGACGAGGAGCTCCAACCCACCCCCGGGCTCCTCCGACGCGAACCACTCCGTGACCTCGCGCGCGGCCGCGTTCGCCTCGATCGGCGTCGCGCGCGACGGCAAGCGCTCGCCCGACAAGACGAAGCCCACGGTGCCGTATGCGTCCAAAAGCTGCCAACCGTTGCCCATCTCGGCGCGCCCCCGACTTGCGTCTTCTCGAACTTCGATACCACACCCGAAGCGCCCAATGATAGGCTCGCGCCCTCGGATCAGGCGGCGGGGCACATCGACATGGCAGAGCACGCGATCGAGATCGAGTTCTCGGTGGAGGGGATCAGTGACGTCTGGCGCGTCGCTCAGATCGAAGGACACGAGGCAATCTCGCGTCTATTCCAGTTCCGGGTGACAGTCGCGTCGACCGATCCCGATCTCGCCTTCGAAGGCATCGTCGGGCAGGAGTGTGTCCTGACGGTGCGGCACGGTCCGCTCGCGCGCTTCGTGCATGGAATGGTGTCGCGGTTCGAGCAGCACGGAGAGGGGCACCAGGTCACCACGTACGTGGCGACGGTCGTTCCGCGGGCGTGGCGGCTCCAGCACCGCCACGACTATCGGATTTTCCAGGATCGCACCGCTCCCGAGATCATCGCCCAGGTGCTGCTCGCCGCCGGCTTCTCGGCGGACGACTACCGCATGTCGACGACGCTCCCGTACGACCGCCGAGAGTACAGCGTCCAATACGCGGAGACGGATTGGGCGTTCATCAGCCGCCTCATGGAAGAGACGGGGATGTTCTGCTTCTTCGAGCACCACGCGGACCGTCACATCCTCGTCTTCGGGGATTCGGCCGCCGCCCATGAGCCAATCATGGATCCCGCCGCCATCCCGTTCCGAGTGGTGGGCGGGGCCCTCACCTCGCAAGAGGGCGTGACGCGCTTCTCTCTGCGAGAAGAGGTGCGGCCGGGGAAGGTCACCGTCCGCGACTACAACTTCGAGAAGCCGAGCCTCAGCCTTGAAGGTCAGGCCGCCGCCCCCGTCGACGCGGATCTCGAGGTCTACGTCTACGCGACGGAGCACGAGCTGCCCAACGAGGGGGAGCGCATCGCGAAGCTCCGGCTCGAGCAGCTGCAGCTCGTCCGTCGCGTGGGAGAGGGGCAGGCGAGCGTGACCCGCTTCCTTCCCGGATATACCTTCACGCTGGAGGACCACGCCCGCGACAGCTTCAATCGCGGATACCTGATCACGAGGGTCGACCATTTCGCGACCCAGTCTTCTCTCGGGTCGCCGGACAACAGAGGCGGGGTGGGCTACTCGAATCGATTTCAGTGCATCCCCGACGACGTCCCTTACCGCACGCCGACGCAGACCCCGAAGCCAACGCCGCGCGGCATTCAGACGGCCATCGTCGTGGGGCCCGCTGGCGACGAGATCTATACGGATCGATATGGTCGCGTGAAGGTGCAGTTCCACTGGGATCGTCAGGGCTCCCGCGACGAGCACAGCTCGTGCTGGATGCGGGTGAGCCAAGTCTGGGCGGGGGCGGCGTGGGGCGCGATGTACATCCCGCGGATCGGTCACGAGGTCGTGATCGACTTCCTCGAGGGTGACCCGGATCGGCCTCTCATCGTCGGGCGCGTCTATCACGGCGCGAACGTCCCCCCCTACGTCCTGCCGAGCGAGAAGACGAAGAGCACGATCAAGAGCGACACGACGCCCGGCGGCGGCGGCTCCAACGAGCTGCGCTTCGAAGACAAGCGGGCTCAAGAGGAGATCTACCTCCACGCCCAAAAGGACTGGAACATCGAGGTCGAGAACGACAAGACCCAGCTCATCGGCCGGGACGAGAGCCTCACCGTCGGGCGCGATCGCAAGAAGCACATCAAGAATACGCAATGGGAGACGATCGACGCCTGGAAGCACACCAAGGTCGCCCGCGATCACAATGAGAAGATCGGCGAGAACCGGTCCCTCGACGTCGGAAAGAACGAGACGGTCGACATCAAGGGCGACGCGGGCCTGCGCGTCTCGGGCAAGCGCACGACGAGCATCGGCAAAGACGACGAGGAGTCGGTCGGCGGCGCGCGCAAGCTGACGGTCGCGGGCGAGGAGATCGTCAAAATCGGCGACCGGGCCACCCTGGAGATCAAGCAGAAGCGCGATACGACGGTGGGGACCGACGACACGATCTCCATCGGCGGGACAGAGACCCGAACCGTCACCGCCGACAAGGTCGAGGAGATCAAGAAGAAGAGCACCGTGAAGGTGGGCGACAAGTTCGAGCTCACGTGCGGCGACGCGAAGATCACGGTGGAGAAGAACGGCAACGTCACCATCCAGGGCAAAGACATCAAGGTGAAGGGCACCGGTACCATCACCCTGGAAGGCGCGAAGATCGAGGCGAAGAGCGACGGCGCCATCAACATCAAGGGCGGGGGCAGCGTGAAGATCGCGGGGAGCGGCGTCGACATCAACTGACGAGATCGGGGTGGTGCGGTGGTTCACGAGGTCGTCGAACAACATGCGGAGATGGCGGCCTTTCTGTGGGCCATTCGCGGCATGGCCGTGGTCTCGCACCACTACGACCTCTCCGATCTCGGCGACCTCGAAGAGCGCATCGACGCCAACCTGGACGGCATTCGAATCGCGGGGGAGCCGGGCTGGGAGGTGGCGATGGCTGCCCTCGGGTCGAAGGAGCCGGGGGCGTTCTTCGTGGCCGCCTCCGGCGCGATCGAGGCGCGGGATCTGAATGGCTTCGCGGCCGTGCTCGACGCGATGGAAGACGAAGAGGCGGCGCTCGCCGGCATCGAGGGCGCGCTCGCTTGGGCGAGCAAGGCCGACGCGCTGTCGATCGTGGAGTCCATGCTCGCCCCCCATCAGCCACCGATCCTGCGGACCCTCGGGCTCGCGACGTGCGTCGCTCACCGACAGGACCCGGGGCTCTTGCTCGAGGAGCTCCTCGAGATGGATCGGGTCGACTCGAAGCGCCTGTTCGCCCGGGCCGCGGGAGAGCTGGGGCGCCTCGACCTCGGCCCGCGGCTGAAGGCGCTCTGGGCCGCGGACGATCCGGAGACTCGCTTTCGCTCGCTATGGTCGGCGGGCTTGCTCGGCCTGCCGGAAGCGGCGCGCGAGCTCTGGAGCCTCGCTCGCTTCGAGGGCGAGTCGGCAGGGGATCATCGCTCGCCCGTCGCAGAGCGCGCCGCCGAGCACGCCGCGCGGCTCTCCCCACCGCAAGAGGGTCGCCGGCAGATCGAGGCGCTCGCGTCGTGGCCGGCCCACGAGCGGGCCGCTGTCGTCGCGGCCGGCGCGCTCGGGGATCCCGCGCTCTTGCCTTGGCTGTCCGAGAAGCTCTCGGTGCCAGGCCTCTCGCGCCTCGCCGCCGAGGCCATCGCGCAAACGACAGGCGTCGTGATCGAGGGCCCCCTCCGCGCCGTCGCTCCGGAGGGTTTTCGTGAAGGTCCGACCGACGACCCGAAGGACGAGGACGTGGCGATGAGCCCCGACATGCAGCTCCCGTGGCCCTCCGTGGCGGCGCTGCGCGCGCTCGCCGCGGCGCGGAGCGGCGGGAGCGGCGTGCGCCATTGCAATGGTGCGCCCATCTCGGACGAGTCTCTCGGCAAGGTATTGGTCGGGGGCACGCAGCGGCGCCGAGCGGGAGCGGCCTACGACCGCGCCGTCCGCGCCCCCGGGCGGCCCCTCTTCGACGTGACCGATCGGGTGGCGCGGCAAGCGCGCGCCCTCGCGGAGGCCCGATGAGCGCGTCGCAGACCGTCTTCTCCGTCGGAGCGAGGCCGCCGACCGCGCTGGGGCACGCGGCGGCGGTGGTGCGCGTCTTCCAAGTGGGGAGGAAGACGCGCCTCGGCGTCGTCGTCAAGGCCTCCTTCCAGATCGCGCACAAGCGCCCCATGGTCCCGATCGCGCCCATTGCGATCCTCGAGCACGACGTGTCGAGCGGCGATCCCCGCGGGGCGCTCGAGCGCGCCTCGGAGGTCGCTCCTTACCTCGCGCGCGCCGACGTCCTCCTCTCGGGTCGCGCGTGCGCGCGCAATCGTCACCCCGCCCCTCTCGTCCCCGTCCGAATGCGGGTCGGGCTCGGGAGCTCCGTGCTCCTCGACAAGACGCTCCACGTCTACGGGGATCCCATCCCCGGTCGACAAGGGGCTCAGCCCTTCGTGGAGAAGCCGATTCGATACGAGCTCGCCGTCGGTGGCCCCGCCGATCCCGACAATCCCGCCGGAGTCGATCCGCGCTCGGGGGGCGCCCCGAGCATCATCGACCCGAAGCAGCCGCGGCGGGCGGGCGGCTTCGGTCCTCTCGCCCCGTCGTGGCCCGAACGCGCGCGCGCCCTTCGCGAGGCCGATCGGTCCGCCCTCGACTCCATTCGGCCCACGTTCGCGTCGAGCTTCGATTGGACATATTTCCAAGCTGCGCCCGCAGATCAACGGATGTCGTTCTTGAGCGGGCGCGAGTGGGTCTTGCTCGAGGGCTTTCACCCCGAGGCGGTCCGCGTGGAGTCTTGGCTCCCGGGGCCTATCGCCCAAGCGCGGGTCGTGCACGGCCTGACGAACGCCCACGAAGACATCGCGCTCGCATGCGACATGCTCGTCATCGACGCCCAGCAATGGACGTGCTCGCTCGTGTGGAGGGGCAGCGTGCAGATGGACAGCGACGCGGCCCTCCTCTCCGCGCGCGTCTCGGCGAGGGTGGTCCTGCCGGGCGAAGAGGTCGCTTGGGACGATGGGTCGAGCTTGCCATTTCAGCCGAAGACGAACGTCGCTCAAACCATGTTCGGCGGCGGGGTGGCTCACCCCTCGGGAGGCCTGCCTTTCGGTTCGCATGCCCCCGCCGTGGATGAACCTCGAATGGGCTCCGGGACGAAGCTCGTCAACCCCGAGGAGGTCCTCGCGGCGCTGCGATCCGTCACCCCATTCGAAGGGATGAGGACCCCGAGCGCGCCGCCGCCGTCTCCCTCCGCGAGCCCCTCCACGTTCCCGGACTGGCGAACCGGGACGACCGCGCTCCCTCCGGAGGAGGTTCCCGCGGCGTTCGACGGCGCGACCCCATTTCGGAGAGCCTCGCCCTCGAGCGCGGCACCGCCAGCGACCCCCGTGGGCGCGCGCGTTGATACGGGGACGCTGGACGCCTCACAGATCGGCGCATTGATGGACCAGCTCGCGCGGGCCCGCTCGAGCGGCGCGGCTTCGGCCTTGCCTCCGCCACCCCCTCCGATGCCGATGCCGATGCCGATGCCGATGCCGGTACCGGTGCCGGCTTCGCCCCCGATCGCGCACGCGTACGAGCCCATCTCGGATCAACGCGCGCCGGCGCGCGACGTCCCCGCCGCCGCCCTCCCTTCGCCGGCGAAGCGGCGCGCCGCCGGGAAGCGCGCGCCGAGCTCGCCGAGCGCCGCCCCCCTCGTACCCCCGCGCCGGCGTCGCCCCGCGAAGGTGAAGAAGGGCGGGCTCGGCGCGTCGTTCTTGGGGCCGGAGCCCGACAATCAAGGGGGGGCGAGCGCGCGATAGTCATGGAGCTCGACAATCGCACTCCATTCGTCTCGGAGCGGCTCGTCCACGTCGACGCGTCGGGCCTCGAAGTGCTCGTCGTGGTCGTCAAAGCCACATTCGTGTTCACCCCCCAAGGACAGGTGAGCCTCGCCCCCGAGCAGGCGCCTCTCTCGTTCGGAGACACCTTCTTGGGCGAGCCCGGGTCCTCGAGCCTCCGCTACGAGAGCGACCTCGCGCCCGAGAAGCCGAGCACCGACGTAGTCGTGGTCGGTCACGCTTATCCACCCCATCGACAAGCGACCGAGGTGCACGTCTCGGTCCGGGTGGGGCCCGTTCGCAACACCCTCGCCGTCTTCGGGGATCGCACGTGGGCGCGGCCCACGTCCCCCGCGCCCTTCGAGCGAATGCCGATCGTGTACGAGCGCGCCTTCGGCGGCCGCGACGAGTCACCGGAGTCCCGCTCCGATCACGAGTCGGAGCGCCGCAACCCGATCGGCAAGGGCTTCCGCGCCAAGGGCTCCCGGCTCGACCCTTCGTTCCTCCCGATGCCGAACATCGAAGATCCGGGAGCGCTCGTTCGCTCGCCCGACGACAGGCCCGAGCCGGTGGGCCTCGGATTCATCGGGAGAAGCTGGCTTCCGCGTCTGCGTCATGCCGCCACCGCACCCCATCCGCCTCCCCCGCCCGGCTCCGCGCCCCCCGACGCGAGCCCGCTCCTGCCTCCCTCGTTCGACCCGCGCTACCACCAAGCCGCGCATCCCCGCATGGTCTCTCCCGCCCACTTGCACGGAGCGGAAGCGGTGGAGCTCGTCCATATGAGCCGGCTCGGCCCGTTGCGCTTCGCGCTCCCCGCATCGACCCCGCGGGCCACCGTCACGATCGGATCGGAGCGGCGGCCCGTCGATCTCGCGATGGACACCGTCGTCATCGAGCCGGACGATCTTCGCTTCGTCCTGGTTTATCGCGGCCACACCGCGATTGGACGAGATCTGTTCCGCGTTCGCCGCGTCGAGGTGGTGTCGTGACCGACGTCGTCATCACCGCCGCGGGGATGGCGACCGCCCTCGGCGACGCGTCCGCCACCGCCGCCGCCATCCGGGCGCGCCTGTCTCGATTTCGCGAGTGGCCCGACTACACCTGCGTGCCCGCGGATCCCCCGCGACCGGAGGAGCCGCTCCCCGTCGTGGCCGCCTACACGGGCGAGCCGCCCGGCTTCGATCTACCGAGCCGCTTGCTCGCGCGGGCGCTCCAAGATTTGGTGTCCTCGGCCGACGTCGGCCGCGACGCCCTCGACGGAGCGCGCATCTTCGTGGCGCGCCCGACGCCGTCGCCGTCTCCTCACCTCGCGGAACGTCCGTCCTCTTTCGGTGAGAAGGTCGCGGTGGCGACTGGCCTTCGCGGGTTCGCCCGCGCCGAGGTCGCCCCGGACGGGCACGCGGCGATGCTCCTCGCGCTCGGCAGCGCGGTGCGCGCGGTGCGCGCCGATCGCCATCGGCCGTGCCTCGTGGCCGGCGCCGACACCCTCGTCGAGACGGGCCTGCTCGACGCGTTCGACCGCCAAGGACGGCTCAAGAGCCGCCGCAACCTCGACGGCTTCGTCCCGGGAGAGGCGGCCTCGGTCCTCCTCGTAGAAGACCGCGCGCGCGCCGAGGAGCGCGACGCCCCCATCCTCGCGGTCATCGAAGGGGTCGGCGAGGGCCGAGAGAGCAACCTCGCCTCCGGGGCGCTGCCTCCGTCCGGGATCGGCCTCGCCACTGCATTGGAAGGAGCGTGCGCCGGCGGCGGACCTCCCGCGTGGGTGCTCTGTGATTTCAACGGCGAGAGCTATCGCGGCAAAGAGTGGGGATTCGCGAAGCTGCGCTCCCCCAAGCTCCTCGCGCGGGTCGAGACGCTCTGGCATCCTGCGGACGGATATGGGGATGTCGGCGCCGCCACGGGCGGTTGCCTCGCCGCGGTCTGCGTCCGCGCCTTCGCGCGCGGCAAAGCCCCCGATCGTCGCGCGACGCTCTTCGCGGGCTCGGACGACGGCGCGCGGGCGGCGGTGAGCCTCGCATCGGCCGCCCGCCCAGAAATGGTAGGAGGGTGAGCCATGCCGGTCACGGTTGGAGTCAATTCGCGAACGGTCGTACACGCGGGCAGCAACGGGATCACGATTGTCTTCCCGGACGTCTGCCTCACGCCCGCGCCTCCCGCTCCGCCCGTGCCCATCCCCTACCCCAACATCGCGATGTCGTCGGACGCGGCCAGCACCGCGAAGAACGTGAAGGCGGACGGCAATCCGGTCTGTCACTCCGACTCCAATTTCTCGCGATCGAGCGGCGACGAAGCAGGGACGGTCGGGGGCGTCGCCTCAGGCGTCAACATGAGCAAGGCCGAGTTCATCACCTACTCGTTCGACGTGAAGGTGGAAGGGAAGAACTGCGCCCGCGCCCTCGACCTGATGCTCCACAACAGCAAGAACACCCCTCCTTCTCCCGTCATTCAGGGGCCGCTCATCGTCATTGCCCTCGAGCAGCCCCCGCCCCCGCCCGAGAACCCGCTCGACTGGGGCGTGGAGAAGATCGAGGTGCTCTGATGGGCCGGTCGCGATGCCGCTGATCAAGCAGTACGTCAATCTGCCGGCGGTCGCCGGCGCGACAGACCGCGGGCCGACGCGGTCGTTCGTCGTGCGGCCAAACCAGGTGCCCAATGTGGCGCCCGGCGATCGCGTGGATTGGTGGATCGAGCCGAACGCCGGCAATGTCGATCTCAAATACCAATCCAACGCGCTGCCCGCTCCCCCCGGGACCCTCGGGCGGACCCAGCTCGCCCACGGCGCGCGGGTGGGGACGACGGACGCGACCGGCCACTGGTTCGACAACACCATCACCTTCACCCAGGCGGGGGGGGACAGATATGTCGTCAAGGCCTCGCGCGACGGCAATCGTGGCCAGTTCGTCACGGCGGACGAGTTCCAGACGTGGCGCAAGCTCTTCTATACGGTCTGGCACTCCAACCCCGAGTCGCTCGCGCGGTACAACAACATCTGCGCGCGCTGGCACGCCGCCTACCGCAACGCCTTCATCGAGCTCGAGCGCAAGGGGGTCTACCCGACCCCCGCCCTCGTGACCGACGCCCGGGTCGACTATCGGACGCTCGGCAGCGCCACCAACGATTGGCCGCTGATGACGGGGGGACCGAACTCGATGATGAGCCTCGCGCCCTACGGCTCGCCGCCCGCCATCACCCTCTCCGACAAGCCGCTCCACATGGCCCTGCTGCTCGTGCCGCAGGGATATTTCACGAGCCTCGAGCGGCTGACGTTCGCCGGGTCGCGCGCGGTCGTCGGGAGCACCCCCGTCTACAAGAAGGTGTTTCGGGATCCTCTCCTCGCGGGCCGCTGGCTCTGGAATGCCCAAGCGTCTTGGACGGGGGCGGGCGCGACCGACGTCACCACGTACATGTCCTTCACCACTGGCAGCCCCGACAACATCCGCTGGAACTTGACGAACCTCGCCGGCCTCACGACCTTCCTCGCCCTCGCCCCCGCGAACAACTTCCGCCTCGACTTCACCTATATCGCGAAGTCCGGGATCGGCGGCTACAGCCTCGGGAACTTCTCGGTCGTGCTCTGCACCGGCTGGGCCGAGGATCTGACGCTCCAGGCTTTGACCCACGAGATGGGCCACGGTTGCGGACAGGTCGTCCAGTCGGAGCTACTCTACGTGCCCGCGACCGGCGCCGCGACCGGGACGACCGAGGGCAACCCCAACTGGTACGACGAGACCCTCGGCTATGGCGGGGTCGGTCCCCATTGCCGCCTCAACGCCGTCCTCGGGACGGACGTCACGACCTCGAGCGGCCAGAGCTTCCGGTGGAAAGGCACGCCCCCCAAGCTCTGCCCCATGCACTACGCGCTCAACGCCAACGCCGAGCCCGCCCAGTTCTGTCCCTCCTGCACCCCTCGCCTCATGCGTCGGGATCTCCGCAGACCGGTGGGCGCGGCCGGCACCTGGAACGATTTCGGCTGAGGCTCTATGGAACTGCGCTTCCTCGCCCCCATCGCCTACACCATTCAGCCCGGCTCTCCGGAGATCGACGAGTCGAAACAGGCCATTCGGATCGCCGTCACCAACGTCGCCTTCGACGGGGCGGATGTGAGCTTCGACTTGATTGTCACCTTCCTCGCCCCGAGCCACCTCACCGATCGATACGCGGAGTTCCAAGAGTCGATGGTCATCGTGGTCCACGACATCGAGCAGGCGGACGGAGGGTCTCTGCGCGCCGTGAACGATTTCGTGTTGCCCATCCCGGGCACCCCGGCCGGCCCGAACCAGGTCAAAGAGCCGGAGCTCCCCATGCCGGGGCGGGGCGATCTCGCCTCCCCGAGCTACCGCGGCGGCTGGTTCGACACGACCATCGGCTTTCCGTGCCGAGTCGCGGTCCCTCGGTACCGGCCTAGCGTCTACGTCTATCTCGTCGTCGAGAACTTCGTCTCGAACGTGGTGGGGATCGACCTGGTGGACAAGAAGGCGGTGGAATAGCCATGTTCGTCCGCGC
Organism: Polyangiaceae bacterium; assembly: GCA_044225865.1. Classification (GTDB taxonomy): domain Bacteria; phylum Myxococcota_A; class Polyangia; order Polyangiales; family Polyangiaceae; genus Xiheicaenibacterium. The sequence goes on from JBGAID010000003.1 coordinate 127,256, forward strand.
GGTGACCCTCGGCTTCGACCCCCAGACGCCAGCCTCTTCGGGGGCGGGGATCAGCCTCTTCGCGGGGACGGCCCAGCGAGACGGCGACGACCTCGTCTATCCCATTCACGGCTCCGTCCGCATCGCCGCCGCCGACATCGAGGTGGAGCGAATGGAGATCCTGCGGGGTGTCACCCTCACCATGATCTTCTCGCTCTCCCAGCTGCCCCGCACGATTCCGCTCGTGGCGACGCGCGTCCTGTTTCCGACCGACGTATCCGATGTCGACTCCGATGTCGTGGCCGGCTTTCGCGCCGACGTCGTCATCAAGCCCTCGCGCGGAGCTTATTATCTCCACGGGGCCTATCGACGATACGTCTCCAATGTCCTCCGGCTCGAAGCTCCCGCCCCTTCGGTATGACCATTCTCGACTCCGTGATCGTCGTGGCGTGGGAGAACCTCCGCTACACCGCGCGCTGCATCGACGCTCTGCTGCCGACGCTCCACCCCGACGTCGAGCTCATCCTCGTCGACAACGGGTCGACCGACGGGACGGGCGTGTACATGGAGTTCCTCGCCAAGAAGGTCCGGAACGCGCGCGCTCTCTCGCTGCCCGAGAACCGCGGTCTGTACGCGGCCGCCAACCGCGCGATCGAGAGCGCTCGGGGCGAGAACGTCGTGCTCCTGCATGACGACGTGGTCGTAACGCCGGGCTGGCTCGAGGGCCTCCGCGAATGCATGGAGGAGGCCCCTCGCGTTTGCCCGGGAGGCCGGCGCGCCGGGCTCGTCGGCCCCGTGACGAACCGCGGCGGTGGCCCTCAAGAAGTGCAGAACCCGCCCCCCGCGTCCGTCCCGCTGGACGAGCACGCAGAGCGGCACCGGGAGGCCTTTCGCCGCCGATGGGAGACGGCGTTCACCCTCGCCTCGTTCTGCCTGATGATGCGCCGGGAGGCGCTCGATCGGATCGGGACCTTCGACGAGCGCTTCTATCCGCTCGGCCACGGCGACGACGACCTCTCGCTGCGAATGCAGGAGGCGGGCTTCGATTGCTATGTCGCGAGCGACGTCTATGTCCATCACGAGGGAGGCGCCACCGTCGACCGCGCCTTCGGGCCTTCGGCGGCCGGCCGCCGCAATCTGGATCTCTTCTATGACAAGTGGCGAGAGCGGCGCCGTGGCAAGACGAAGCTCGTCGCCACCTATCGGGTGAAGAACGCGGCCGCGACCCTCGCCGAGAGCCTCGACGCGACCGCTCGCTTCGCCGACGCCATCGTCGTCCTGGACGAGGGCTCGACGGACGCCACCTCCGCCATCGCCCGCGGTCACGCCGCCGTGACGAGATACGAACGGAACACCGAGCCCGCGAGCGAGCGCCGAGACAGAAACCGACTGCTCGAGCTCGCGTCGCAGCTCACCCCCGATTGGATCGTCTCCATCGAGGGCGACGAGATCCTCGACATGGACCGGGCGCGGGCGGAGCGGCTCATGCAGCTCGCGGATCCCCATATTCGCGCGCTCGGGTTCTGCCTCTACTCGTTTTGGGAGCCCACCCGGACCTATTTCCGTTCGGATGGCCTTCTCGGCAGCCTCTGTGAGTACAGGATGTTTCGCTGCGAGCCTGGTCAAACCGTCGCGCGCGGCGACGACGCGGGCCCGACCAGCGGCGGCGTGCCGGAGCTACCAGACGGCTGCGGGCGCTTCACCAATGTGAGGCTCCTCACCCTCGGGCTCGACCGAGAGGAGGCGCGGCTCGCCCGGTACGTGAAAAGCCAAGAGCCCGACCCTAGCCGCGACTATCGATACCTCGTCAGCAACACGGCCACCCTGCGCCGCTACGGGGGCAGAAACGGCATCTCCCTCTGCCTCATCGCCAAGAACGAGGCGGCGCGGCTCGAGCGGTTCCTCGCGTTCTTCGAGCCGCTCGTCGACGAGATCTGCCTCGTCGACAACGGCAGCGAGGACGCCACGATCGACATCGCACGGAGGTTCACCGACAAGATCGAGACGCACCGGACGAGCCGGCTCGACCTCGCCGAGGTTCGCAATGTCTCCCTCGCCCTCGCGTCGAAGCCCTGGATCTTGAGCCTCGACCCCGACGAGGAGATCGCGCACTGGGATTTCCCGGCCCTCGTGCGCCTCACGGACGATCTGGACGTGCACGCGTATGGCTTCGAGATCGCCAATCACCAGAAGGAGGGTCCCCCCGTGAATACGATCGCGGTGCGACTCTTCCGGAACGACCCTCGCATCCGCTACGGACGCGCCGTCCACGAGACAATCCAGCCGAGCCTCGACGCCCATCCCGAGCTCGTCGTCTATCCCTCCCACGTCCGGATCCAGCACTACGGCTTCTTGAAGGACGACCGCTTCATGGAGCACAAGCTGAGCCTCTATCTCGAGGCGAATCAGCGCATGCGCGCGGAGGACCCGACCGATCCGATGCCCTGGTACAATGAAGGGCTCCACCTGCTCAACGACGGGCGCGACGACGAGGCCATCACCTTCTTCGAGCGGGCGATCCTCCTCGGCCCCGAGTTTCTCTCACCGCGCTCGAGCCTCGCCCAAATCTTCCAATTCCGAGCGCTCGCGTTGTGGCGGAGCATGCTCCGCGATCTGCCCGCCGACCACCCCGTTCGCACCACTGCCGAGGAGAGCACGGCGGTGCTCGAGCGCATCACCCCGCCGCGCAACGTCATCGGCGAGGGCCCGGCGAAGAAGCGCTACCCCGGGCCTTCGTACGGCAGCGAAGGCTGACCGGCGCGGGAGTCCGAGCCGCTTCACCTTCCCCTTTGCGCGTGGTGCAATTGCGACGATGGCGAAGGCCGCGGTCCCCACCGTGTCGATGAACGTGGTGCGCGCGATCTTCATGGAAGCCATCGCCCGCGGCGGGGACGGGCCCGCGCTGTGCGCGCGGTTCGGGATCCCGCTCGAGTTGCTCTCCGACGCGGACGCCCGGGTGCCGGTCGCGACCACCCGGCGGCTCTGGGAGGAGCTGCCCGTCTCGCTGGGCGCCGACGACGATTTCGGCTTGGGGGTCGCCCATCGCGCCGAAGAGGCGGGGGCCCTCCACGTGTTGGGGTATCTGCTGCGAGCCTCGAGCAACGTCGGCGAGGCGCTGCGCCACCTGCTCCGCTATCAACGCCTGATGCAGGACGCGGCCGTCCCGGAGCTGTCGGCCGGCCCCGACGAGGTCCGCGTCGCGTGGCGCGAGCGCGATCCGGCGTGGTGGATGCCGCGGCACGCGATCGAGTTCGGGATCGGCACGGTGTTGCTCCTCACGCGGCGGGCGACCGGAAAGATGTTCTGTCCGCGGCGGGTCGAGCTGAGGCACCCCCGCCCGAGCAACGACGGCGCGGCGCGCCGACTGTTCGGCTGTGAGCTCCGCTACGAGGCGCCTCTCCACGCCGTGGTCTTCGCGAGCGCAGACATGGAGCTCTCCCTCACCACCGCCGATCCGCTGCTCCTCCGCATCCTCGAGCGTCACGCGCGCGAGCTCGAGGCTCGCCTCCCGCCGCAGCGCTCCTTCACGGTCGAGGTGCGGAGGGTCCTCTCGGCCGCCCTCGCCGAAGGAGCCACGGGCATGGACGAGGTGGCCAGCAAGCTGAAGGTGACGAGGCGCACCCTCCAGCGAAGGTTGCAAGAAGAGGGTACGTCCCACCGCCGCGTCCTCGACGAGCTCAGACGTGATCTTGCGGTTCGCCTCCTCGACGAGGGGGACCTGGGGATCCAAGAGGTCGCGTTCGTCTTGGGGTTCTCGGACCAGGCCGCGTTTCATCACGCCTTCGTGCGCTGGACGGGCGTCGCGCCGGGCGCCTATCGCGGTTCCGCCCGAGCCGGCGCAAACGAACAACGAATCGTGTAAGCCCGAACAATCCCGCGGCGCCGGGACGCGCCAGGATCGGCGTATCACCATGATCGAGATACCCGCTCCCCTCCCCTTCTCCTACGCGTCCCGCCCCCGCTCCGTCCAAAGCGCTCGGATCACCGTGCTTCCACTGGAAGGAGGCGGCCTCGAGCAGCGGATCGAGCACGCACCCCTGCCGGGCGTGACGCGCGAGATGCTCCTGTGGTGGATGCACAGGCTCGGCTCTCGAGTGGTTTGGGAGGGTCGCGAGGTGAAGGCCTATCGCCTCTGGCACCCGCGCGACCACATCGACTGGAGCTGCGAAGGTCCGGTGCGTCCGGGCTGCCGCTTTCACATTCAGGAGGCGTTCGGCGCCGAACGGCGCTTCCTCGTCGACCAGGCATTCGACGTCCCGAAGCTCGACCTCTCCGGCTTCCGGCTCGAGACCGGCATGTTCGGCGTGGCGCGCCTCTCGATCGACGAGGATTGGAGCGACAGCCCCGAGGGGGCCAGATGGATCAACACGATGCGGCTCGTCCCAATCCGCCCTCTTTACGGTCCGCTCGTGCGCCTCGGCCGGGCCCTGAAGCGCCGCATGTTCACGGCCTGGCTCACCCACAACGTCGAGGAGGTCGGCTTCGTCCCCGAGTTCCTGCCCGCCCTCGTGGAGGGCCGCGCGCCGGCCGCCACCGCTGCCAGCGACGACGCGCTCAGCCGGCAATCCACGACGCCAGCCACGCCGCGATGACGAGCCCGAGCCAGAACGCGCTCAATCCAATGGCGGCCCAAGCTGGGATGCGGCTTTGCGTTCGCGCGAAGGCGCCCGCGGCGAGGGCCGCCGTCATCAGCAGCAGGGAGATCGCCAACGGCGCGTCCAAGACGAACGAGACCCAACCGCCCAGCGCCGCCAAGACCGCCCCCCACCCGATCGGGACGCGATCGACCCTCCGCAACCGACCGCGCGGCCCGTCGTCGACGCGGACGCTCAATACGACGGCTTCCTCCTCGAAGCGCATGCCACCTTCCGGGGCGACCCGAGTGCGATCCGCCGGTTCGACGTCCTCGAGCGGCTGCCTCCACTCGGCTTGTCGGAACGGTGGATAGGGATAGGACGGCGGCCCCGACGAGGAGGGCGCCGACGTCGGCGGTGCCGGCGCGATCGCGGGTTGGATGCTCATGATCTGGGTGCCCGTCCTCGGCACTTCCCTCTGTACCCAAGGCATCGGGCGCGTGCGTCCGTCGTGTTCGTCTCGGTCATCCATGAACGGAGAGGGCCTCATTCGTTGTGTCGCCGAGCCGTTCCACGCGCCTTTCCCCCGCAGGTTCCCCCCGCGTCGCGCGTTCGACGAAGAGGCCTCACGAGGCGGCGGAACCTTCTCGGCGCTGCCTCGTGGAACAGACATGAAGCGAAACGCACCTGCCCTTATGTCGAGATGGATCCTCGCCGCGGGGGGCGCGGGCGCGGGGCTGCTGCTCGGCTGCCGGGAGCCGCCGCCCGCGGACACGCAGGGATCCGCGCGATCCGGTGACGCGAGGCCCGCGCCGAGCGCGGAGATCGATCCGGACGTTTGGGCAGAGACCAAGCCGAAGGCGCGCCCACCGATCCCGCTCGTGGATGGTGAAGACATCTCGAACATGGTGAGGGCCTGGAACGCCGAGACGATCCAGCCGCCGCCTTCGCGCTTCGCGTCGCTCCCCGGTCAGATCACCGCCACGCCGCTCGCCGTTCGCGTGCCCGACGCCAGCGTCCGCGGCTTTCGCGTCCGCACCGGGAGCGGCACCCCCGTCCCCACCCCCGCGCTCCATCGAGGGACGCTGCTCGTTCCAGGCGGCCTCTTCAGCACGACATTGGTGGCGCTGGAGGCCAAGACGGGGAAGCTCCAATGGGAGCTCGCCCTCAGCGACGCCGGCGCCTCGAGCCCCTCTTGCGAGGGCGACATGTGCACGGTCATGACGGAGTCCTGCACGCTCTATGGGGTCGACATATCGACGGGGGGCGTCTTGTGGTCGCACTATCTGGGTGCCCATCTATCGGCCAGCCCTTCCGTCGCGGGGGGCCTCGTGTTCGCCTCCTATCCGCCGCCTGTGCCGAGCGCGGACGAGCAGCCTCCCTCCGAGGCGACGCCGGAGTCCATGCCCCGCGGAAAGCCCCTCGTCAGCTATGCGCTGGGCGCCTTCGATCTTCGAACCGGTCAATTGCGCTGGTCGCGCTGGATCGACAGTGACGTCATCGGTGCCCCCGTCGTGGACAATGGATTCGTCTACGCCGCCACCTATCGCGGTGTCGTCCACGTGCTCGACGCCGAGACGGGGGCGCTCATCGGAGCCCGGCAGGCCCGCGCCACGTCGACGCCCGTCATCGCGGGCGGGGAGCTCTTCTACACGAAGCGCACGGATCAGCGTCACGTCGACGGCGACGCCGACTTCCGAGAGGCGATCGCGCGCACGCGCGGCGAAGGTCCCACGCCCTTCGTATCGATGGCCGAAAGACCGGCCCCCTATCTGTCCTCGATGTTTCGGGTCTTGAGCGGAGAGGCGAACGGAGCGGGCCCCCTCGGCGGCGCCGAGCTCATCGACGCGCCCGACGCGCAAGGCTTGGGGGGCTCTCGCGTCCTACCGATCGGAGACACGCTCTTCGCCACCATGGGCGAGGAGCTCGTCGCCGTTCGCAGCACCGACGGCGCCGTGCTCTTCCGAGTCGCCCTCGGCCGCTCCGGCGCGAAGACACCCCCATCGACCGATCCGCTCGTGAGCCTCCGCCCGGCGTCGCCCCCCATCTTCATGCTCGCGCCCCCATCGTCGCCGGAGACAGCGTGCCTGTCGCGACGACGGCGGGCCAGGTCCTCCGCGTGGACCCACGGACAGGCGAGGTGCGGGCGCGATACGAGATCGGGGCCCCCGCGGGCGGTCAGCCCCTCGCTATGGACGGTTGGATCTACGCGACCACGCAGGACGGACAGGTCGTCGGGATCGACACCGGCGATCCGACTCGGCCGGGATGGTCGCAATGGGGAGGCGACGCGCGCCGCTCGGGGGTGGCCGCGAGGTGAGCGCGTCCGTCGCCGCGGGCACCCACGGGCATTGGGCCGTGGTACGGTGCGCGCCGGAGGCGACTCGATTCGTGACCTCAAGGAGAGGCACGCAGACCATCGAAGGGACGGGACCAGGGGTGAGCCGAGCCGCCGCCGAGGGTGAGCTCGATCGCGGCACCCTCGAGCGATGCAAGCTCGGCGACCCCCTCGCCTTCCGCGCGTTCGTGGTCCGCTACGAGCGGCTCGTGTTCGCGATCCTCTCCCGCATGCTCGGGCGAGGGCCCCTCGTGGAGGACCTCGCTCAAGAGACGTTCATTCGCGCCTTCCGCGCCTTCCCCCGGTTCGATCTGGACGCGCGGGCGCGGGCCTCCACGTGGCTCGTCACGATCGCGACGCGCCTCGCCCTCAGCGAGCGACGCAAGGAGGCCACCCACAAGACGTTCGCCGACGACGAGATCGACGCCGTCGATCACCGCGCCCCGGAGGCGCGGGCGGAGCAGCGCGAGCTCGGTCAGGCGATCGAGGCCGCCGCCGCCGAGCTCTCGCCGGAGCAGCGCGCCGTCTTCATCCTCGCCGAGCTCCATGGCTACCCGCTCGCCGAGATCGCGACGATGGTCGAGATCCCGGAGGCGACGGTGAAGACGCGCCTGTTCCGTGCCCGCGCCAAGATGCGCGAGCGCCTCGCCGCCTTCGCGGACGAGGTAACCTTCGGCGAGGACGACGCATGAAGAAGCTCGACGAAGCGTGGAAGCCTCAAGGCCCGCCGGGAGACTTCTCGTCGCGCGTCCTCGATGCGTGGAAGCAAGAGCGCGCGGGCCGCGAGAGCGCCGCCGTACCCCGCCGGTCGCGCGCGCGCGACGTCGTCCTCTTCTCGCTCGGGGCGAGCCTCGCCGCCTGCGCCGCCCTCGCCCTTTGGTTCTCTCTGCGACGCAAGCCCCTCCCCGAGCCGATCCGCCCGGACGATCGGCGTGTGGCCGCGACCGCCTCCGCGTCGAGCGAGCCCATCCCGACCGCCGCCGCCGGCCCCGCCCCGCGGCCCGTGGGCTCCGCCGATGTCCTCACCGTCGCCCCGATCGAGAAGGACAAGCAGCCGCCCTGCAAATCCCAGAAGGTCCCCAATTGCACATGCCAGCCCACGGATCCGCTGTGTGATTGCACACCTCCCAATTGCCCGGATCTCCGCGTCGGCGACCCTCCGCGCGAGCGGCTCGGCGCCGCCGAGGTCGGGGCGATCGTGGCGATGCACAAGGCCGAGCTCGACAATGATTGCCTGCCTCTCATGGAGAAGCCGCTCGGGCCGGTGACCGTGACGCTCGGCATCGCGAAGAGCGGCCGCGTGAACCGCGTCATCGTCGATGGCGCAGACGACAATCCTCCTTTCATGACTTGTCTGATGACCCGCGTTTCGAATTGGGAGTTCCCGGCGGCGCTGCAGTCGGCATCGGCGTCCGTGCCGCTCGTCTTTCCTGCCCCGAAGGGGTACTTCTCTCCTCCCGAGCTGTGACGCTCCGTTGCAGACGAGCCGCACCACCCGCCGAGCCCAGCGGCGGCCCGCGGCCTTGCCTTCACGAAGACGCGGTGGAGCACCGCCCCCGCGATCGCGAAGAGCACGAGCTCGATATCGACGCCGGGATCGAGCTCTCCGCGCGCGACCGCCCGCTCAGCACCACCCGCGGGCCGCGCCCTTTCGAGGAGAGGACTCGGCCGTCGTCGGTGTGGAGTTCCGGCACGAGACCGAGGGATGCACCTCGCTGACGTCGGGCGCGAGGCGCGTCTTGTGGTCCACGGCGATGAGCTCGGCGGCGCGGCCGAGCTCGGCGAGGGCGATGACGGTGGCCATTGAGCACGCGAGCGGCGAATAGAAGAGCTTCACCGGCCGAAACCCCAAGGCCGCGGCACTCATGCGCGCCAATGCTAGGTTCTACTATCAAGTATGCATATGGCGCATCGTCATGTCCTCACCCGGAGGCGAACAAGGCCTCGATCCGCGGTCCGATGAAATCGAGGAACCGCGTCGTGAGGGACGACTTCACGGTCGCGTTCGGCCAGACCGCGTGCACCGCCACCGGCGCCACCCGCCACGACGGCAGCACCTCCACCGCCCGCCCGCGGGCCACGTCGTCGCGAACGAGCACCTCGGGGAGGGCGGCGACCCCCACCCCCGAGAGCATGAGCGCCCGCATGGCGGCGGCGCTGTCCACCACCAGCCTCGCGTCGAACGCGACGTGCGCAGTTTCGCCGCGCGTCTTGTGCTTGATGGCGAGGGAGGCGCCCCTCGACGCGAGCTGCACGAAGGGTAGCGCCTCCAGATCTTTGGGCACGCGCATGGCGCGCTGGTCCGCGAGGAGCTTCGGGTGGGCGACGAGCAAGCGGCGCATCTCGGCCAACCGGCGCGTCCTGTGGGTCGAGTCCTCGAGCTTGCCCATCCGAAGCGCGAGATCGAAGCCGTCCCTCAACAGGTCTCGCGGGGCCTCCGAGAAGCTCAGGGTGAGGAGGGCGCGCGGGTGGTCCCGAGCGAACTCGCCGATGTCGCGGCACAGGGTCGTCTCCGCGATGAACGCCGGCATCGTCACCCGGAGCGCGCCCCCCGGGGCGCCGCTGAGGCCGCGCGCCTCGTCGAGCCCTCGCTCCGCGGAGGCGACCATCGCGAGCGCCTCTCGGGCGAGACGCTCGCCGGCGGGGGTGAACGAGAGCTTCCGCGTCGAGCGGTAGACCAGGGCCACGCCGAGCCGCTCCTCGAGCACGCGGAGGTGGTGGCTCACGACGGATGGGGAGAGGGCGAGGGTCCGCGCCGCCCCCCGGACCGAGCGCTCCTGCACCACCCGCGCGAAGACCGCCAGGGCCCGAAGCTCGTCCAGCATCGTTCGATGCTATCGCACAGTATGAATCAATCCAACTGCCTGGTGATACACCCTCGCCGACCCCATGCTTTCGGCCATGAACCGAACCGAAGCGACCGCGATCGTCGAGCAGTTCTATGGCAAGGCCCTCACCGTCAACACCGAGACCACCCCGACGGCGGTGCTCGGGCGTCTCCTCGCAGACGACTTCGCCTCTCAGAACGGCCAAGAGACCAAGGGAAAGGCGACGCTCATTCAACAGGTGGAGGGCTTCTGGAAGCTGATCCCCGATCTAGCTTGGAAGATTCAGGAGGTGCTCGTCGACGGCACCAAGATCGTCGTGCGGAGCGTGGCGAGCGGCTCCCCCAAAGGGCCGTTCATGGGCAAGCAGCTCGACGGCTCCCGCTCGTTCAAGATCGACACCATCGACATCCACGAGCTCGAAGGCGGCCGCATCGCCCGGGTCTATCACCTCGAGGACTGGGCGACCGCGCTCAGGCAGCTCGGATAGGAGAGCTCAGGTCGCGACGCGGATCCTCGCGTCCACCGCGACGGCGCCGCGGGGGTGCGCGGTCAATGGGTTGATGTCGAGCTCGGCGATGCTGGGAAAATCTGCGACGAGGCGGCTGATCCGTAGGAGGGCCTGGGCGACGGCGTCCTTGTCCGCGGGAGGGGCGCCGCGGAAACCATCGAGGAGGGCGCGCGCTCGGATCTGACCGAGCATGGCGCGGGCGTCGACGTCGCGCAGAGGAGCGACCCGGAAGACGATGTCCTTCCAGAGCTCGACGTGGACGCCGCCGATTCCAAAGCCGATGAGGTGGCCGAAATCGGGATCGCGGGTGGCGCCGACGAACGTCTCGATCCCGGGAGGCACGGTCTCCTGCAGGACCACCCCGCGCATCTGGGCGCGGAGCCCTCGCGCCTCGAGGCGCGCTCGCATCGCGGCGAGCTCGCGCACCGCCATCTCCGGAGAGCCGATCCCGAGCACCACGCCCCCGACGTCGCTCTTGTGGGTGATGGTGTCGCTCGCGAGCTTCATCGCGAGCGGGAACCCGACCTCGGCCGCACGCGCCGCCACCTCTTCCGCGCTCGCGACCTCGATCGAGCGCGGGGTGCGGATACCGTACGCCGAAAGGACGGCCTCGACCTCGTGGGGCTCGAGCCACCCGGCGGCCCTGGCGCTGAGAACACGCCGCGCTCGCTCGACGTCGATACCTTCCAGCTCCGGCACCGTCCCCTCGGCAGAGGCGAGCCACTCGCCATAGCGCGCGGCCTTGGCCAGCGCCGCCGCCGCCGACTCCGGGAATGCATACGACGGGACGTTCTTCTCGCGGAGCGACGAGATCGCCTCCGGGACGCCGTGCCGGCCCATGAAACATGTGAGTATCGTCTTCTCCGAGCGCGCCGCCGCTCCCAGGATCGCGGCCGCGACGTCGCGGGCCTCCGTGACGATCGGGGTGACGAACAGGACGAGGATCGCGTCGACCTCGTCGGACTCGACCAGGACGGAGAGGGCCTCGTCGTATTGGGCGGCGGACGCGCTCGCGATCATGTCGACGGGGTTCTTGACCGAGGCCTCCGGCTGCAGAAAGGCGGCGAGCTTCGCCTGGGTGTCTTCTCGCAGCCGCGGGATCTCCAGGCCGCGGCTGGCGAGGGCGTCGGTGGCCATGATGCCGGGGCCGCCTGCGTTGGTGAGGATGCCGACGCGGCGCCCGCGCGGGACGGGCTGATTGGCGAGGAGCATCGCGACGTCGAACAGCTCGTCGATGGTGTCGGTGCGGATGACGCCCGCCTGTCCGAGGAGCGCGTCGACGGCGACGTCCATACCCGCGAGCGAGCCGGTGTGGGAGCTCGCGGCACGGGCCCCCGCCTCCGTCCGACCGCTCTTCACCACGACGATCGGCTTCTTGCGCGAGACGCGGCGGGCAATGTCCATGAAGCGCTGCGGATTGCCGAGGTTCTCGAGATAGAGAAGGATTACCCCGGTCGAGGGGGCGCTCTCCCAGTATTCAATCAGATCGTTGCCGGACACGTCGGCGCGATTGCCCATGCTGACGAATTGGGAGACCCCCACCCCGAGCTCGCGGGCGGTGTCGAGGATGGCGAGGCCGAGCGCGCCCGACTGAGAAGAGAACGCGACCTTGCCGAAGGGCGGGAACGTCGGCGCGAACGTGGCATTGAGGCCGACGTCCGGCTCCGCGTTGAGCACGCCGAGGCAGTTCGGCCCGACGAGGCGCATCCCGTAGCGGCGCACCGTCTCGACGAGCGCGTCTTGGCGCGCGCGCCCCTCTCCGCCCACCTCGGCGAACCCGGCCGTGATCACGATCACCGCGCGGACACCCTTCTCGCCGCACGCCTCCACCGCCTCCACGACTTGGGTGGCGGGGACGACGATGACGGCGAGATCGACTGGATCCGGAATCGCCCCCACGGTCGGATAGGCCTTCACCGATTGAACGACGTCCGCCTTCGGATTGACGGGATAGACCGCGCCGGGGAAGCCCGTCCGCACCAGGTTGTGGAACACCTCCGCCGCGATCGTGCCGCGCTTTCGCGAGGCGCCGATCACGGCGACGGAGCGCGGCTTGAAGATCGCGTCGAGGGACATGGGGCCTCGTCTACCGCGCAGTCCGAGTCGTGTCACGCCCCCGCGACAAGCGAGTGACGAACGTGCGACGATGCACGGTCATGGCTCGCAACGGTACGGTCCCGTCCGGCCCGATCATGGGCGCCGCCCTTGCCGCCGCGTCCTGCACCTTCTTCCCGGCCGCCTCCTCGGAGGCGGCGGTCGCGCTCGGCGTCACGTGGGTCGACTGCGTGGTGGATCCCGTCGACGCGGACCGCGATGGCCTTGACGACGCGTGCGAGGAGGCGGTCGTAAGAGGTTTCGAGCCCGAGCTCGTGTTCGGCGTCGAGGAGACGGCGCCGGAGCGGATCCCGTTCTGGGCGGCGCGGCCCGACGGTGACCAGACGCTGCGCATCTTCTATGCGATCTCGTACCTCGCCGACGCCGGTGATCCCACCCTCGGGGGCGCCTCCGGACACGACGGCGACTCGGAGTTCATCGTGCTCCGGGTTCAATACGACGGGGCCGGCAAATGGTCGCTCGTGGAGGGCTATCTGTCGGGCCACTACGACACGTTCTGTGATTCGGGGGGCTGGTTCCCGGCCGAGTCGTTCGCTTATGGCGGGGCGCTGTTCGGCCCGCCGCTCGTCTACGTCGCCGAGGGCAAGCACGCGAACTACATCGACCTCGAGGCGTGCGACGCCGGCGGTTGCTATCAAGACCACTGCAGCGACGAGTGGCACGAGACCATGGGGATCGACGCGGGGCGAGACCTCGGCCTCTTCTCGACGCCGCTCGTGGACCAGCACGACGAGGCCGGCAACCCCGAGTGGTATTGGACGGACGTGGTCTTCTGCGGGTGGACGCGCCCCGACGGGGATGCGCGCGATGGCTGCGTCCCCGTAGAGAACAGCTACGCGCGCGAGCTCGTGACCTTCGAGATGGATTGGGGACCGGTCGCTCCCTCGGCGGGCTTCTGCCAGAGCTGCTTCGGCGACGAGGACTGCGAAGACGGCGGGCGCTGCGACGGAGGCGTATGCGGGCGTGCTTGCGAGGTCGAGGGCTGCCCCACGAACAGCCACTGTGAAGGCTCCGGCGCAGGTCAATGCGTGCCCGATCGAGCGTGCGATTGCGTGCTCGCGTGCGAGGGCCGGACGTGCGGCGGCGATGGCTGCGGCGGCACCTGCGGCGCGTGCGAGCCCGGCGACCTCTGCGACGCCGCTGGACACTGCGTCCCGGAGGAGAGCTGCGTCCCCGATTGCGATGGTCGCGAGTGCGGAGACGCCGGCTGCGGGGCGAGCTGCGGCGGGTGCGAGGCGGGCTCGTCGTGCGACGTCAGCGGGCACTGTGTCGCGGGCGGGGGCGAGGGCGGCGCCGGGGGCGGCACCGGCGGAGACGCCGCCGAGGACGACGGAGGCTCGTGCGCGTGCACCACGCCGGCCGGGCCGAGCTCTCCATGGGCGGCGCTCGGCATGGTCGCCCTCCTCGCAATGGCGCAGGTCAGGCGCCAAATTCGGGAACGCTGATTGCTACCTCGGCGCGGCTGACACCCTTCCGTCCCCGGTCGCAGCTGGATCCGCTCTTTCACCGGCAGCACCAGCTCGCGCAAGCGCGCGACGCGTTTGCGTAGTGCACTCCGACAAGACGCATCGATTGCAGATGGTTTGAAGCTTTTGCGCCTAATTCTCCCCGGTTTCCGTGCCGTAGCTCGGTAACGTCGCGACACTTGGGGAGGCGCGTTTCTTGTGTACACGCAGGCAACGCGCACCCCCTGAAGGGAGGTCATGATGACTTGGACGCCGAGACTGATAGCCGTGCTCGCCTTGAGCGCCGGCGTCGCCTGGTTGGGCTGTGAAGGCCCGGCTGGCGAGGCTGGTGTCGACGGGACGAACGGCACCGACGGCACCAACGGAAAGGACGGTACGGACGGCACGGATGGGACCGATGGAAACCGACGGCACCGATGGGACCGACGGCACTGACGGCACCGACGGCACCGACGGAACAGATGGAACCGACGGCACAGATGGGAAAGATGGCGGCAATGTCCGCATAACTCTCTTCCATGGTCGCGAAGCCCTCGCCAACGAGGCCTTCGAGGAGACCGGGAAGTTCATGACGACGACGACCATTACGTCGGCGACCGCGACCACCGCGGGCGTCGCGACGGTCGAGTTCCAGGTGCTCGACGGCGATGGTGCTCCCATCACCGGCATCACAGGCGTGAGCGCCTCTATCGCGAAGCTCGCCCCCCCCGACACGGGGGATTCGTACAATCGATGGGTTCCTTACGTTTGGCGGACCAGGGCTATCGCGAGAACAATGGAACGCTGACGGACAACGGCGACGGAACCTACACCTATCAGCTCGCGACGGACCTTTCGTCGGTGATGCTGCCCGTCGCAGGGACAGCCGTCGAGTACGACCGGAGCCTGCGTCACCGCGTCGCAATCATGTTCGGCGGACAAGCGGGGCCCACAGGCAACGCGACATTCGATTTCGTACCCGACGGGTCACCCCTGACGGGCACGGAGGAGCGCGACATCGTCCGAACCGACTCATGCAAGAGCTGTCACGGCCCCAACTTCGCGGCCCATGGCGGAGATCGCCTCACGGTCGAGACGTGCGTGACGTGCCACTCCCGAGAGAGCACCGATCCTCACGGCGGCGAGACCCTCGACTTCCAGGTCATGGTTCACAAGATCCATGGTGGCGGCGAGGTCGCTTCGATCCCGGGCCCCGACGGCAAGGTCTGGGACGACCCGGCCACGCCGGCCGACGAGTCGGCGGACAACGGGGAGTACGCGATCTGGGGCTTCCAGAACCACAAGGCCGAGTGGTGGAAGGTGGAGTTCCCGGCGATGGCCGAGAACTGCGCCAAGTGCCACGACGGAACCGGTGCGCAGTCGGACAAATGGAAGAACGCGCCTTCGCGGCAGGTCTGCACCTCCTGTCACGATGACGTCGATCTCTCGACCGGCACCAATCACCCCGGCGGCATTCAAACCACCGACGACGACTGCAGCGTCTGCCACAAGCCGGTAGGCCAGGCCGTCGGCATGTCGGTCACGGCCGCTCACGACTGGTCGGTGAAGGACGTCCGCAACTTGCCGGAGTTCTCGGCGTTGTTGACGGTGTCGACGCCGGCGAATGGTCAGTACTTCGTCCCTGGCGAGTCGCCGAAGATCTCGATCCAGATCTCCGACTTGGAGAACGGGGGCGCGGTCATCGATCACTCGAACCTCACTGCCGACGCCTCGGCCGAAGGTTGCGTCAGCAGCCCGTGCCCGGCGAAGGATGGCTTGTTCGCTGCTTCCAACCTCTTCGTCCACGGCCCTCGCGGCGACCGGAACCCGGTCCTCACGACCAAGGCGCGGGCGAAGGTGACGAGCACGAGCGCCGGTCCCTTCGATATCAGCGCCGCGGGAGCGACGCTCGACTTCAAGTTCGACGGCGGCAAGGACATCTACACCCCGAAGAACGGCGGGACGATCCTGCCTGGCGTCGTGAGCGTCCCGGTCTCGTCCGGCTCGTTCTCGTCGACGGCGGCCGCGACCCCGGCCGAGATCGTCACCTGGCTCAACGCCAACGCCAACTTCAAGCTGCGCGGCATCGCCTACCTCGAGCCGAACGGGCGCGTCTCCATCCGGAGCCGCAACCTCGGTGAGCTCTACGCGGTGCAGCTCACGACGAGCGCGGTCAACACGGCCGTCTTCGGCAACAACACGACCGTGAACGTCATCGGTGGATTCACTGCGAGCGTCTCGTTCGCGAAACAGTCGAACCCCGCGAACAACGACCCGAAGGTCAGCTGGTTCACCGACCACATCGAGTATCAGCTCGATCCGGTGGACGACCTCCGCACGGGCACGTATGTCGTCTCTGTCGAGTTCGGCGACCGCGGTCGCAAGAGCGCGACGGACTACAAGATCCCTTCGGTCGCGAAGATCACGTTCCAGGTCGGCAGCGCGACCGAGGAGCTACCTCCGACCGGCGGATGCGCATCGTGCCACCAGTCCAACGACGGCAAGGGCCTCGTGCTCGATCCGTCGCGCCACAACAAGATCCTCAGCAACTCCGCGATCGATCAGTGCGGAGCCTGCCACGATTACCAGACGCAGACCGCGTCCGGTCAATGGTCCGGCGGGCACCCGATCGCGAAGCGCGTACACGCCGTCCACAACGGCGCGAACCTCGACTACCCGATCGCGACCGTCGCGTACTCGAACGGGGACCCTGTTCCGGGTCGCTTCTGGGACATCACGTTCCCGCAAGACGTCCGTAACTGCGAGGCTTGCCACGTAGACGGTCAGACGAGCGGGAGCTGGAAGACCGAGGCCTCGAGGCTGCCCTGCTGGGGCTGCCACGACTCGGACGCTGCTCGCGCCCACATGAAGATCCAAACCTACGACCCGACCCCCGCCGATCCTTGGAGCGGCGACGAGGAAGAGTCGTGCACCACCTGCCACTGAAACCCTGAGGGGATGACCGCGACCATGAAGCCGACCACGACTCTCTTGATCTCCGCCCTCACCTTTGCGGGCGGGCTCGGTATCGGGCTCGGCTCCATGCGCTCCGCGGCCAACGCCCAACCGTCGACCCCGGCGCAGACCGCGCCGGGGCCGGCTGGTCATTCGTCGACAGAAGCCTCGCCTAACGACGAGGTCCTCGCACGCGTCAACGGCGTGCCCATCTATCGCTCCGATGTCCAATTGAAGATCGACACCGGGAGCCACGAGACCTCGGCCACCAAGTCGCCCGAGGCCGAACAGAACATTCTCCAGACCCTCATCACGCGTGAGCTGCTCGCCCAAGAGGCGAAGAAGCGCGGGCTCGACAAAGAGGCGGCCTACCTGGAAGCGGAGAAGAAGCTCGGCGCCCAAGCGCGCGGCTTCGAGCGGCAGGAGCTCTCCGAGATGCTCCTCCGCCGTGAGGGGCAGAAGCGCGGCGCCGCGAGCGACGAGGCCATCAGCGGCTACTTCGAGCGCAACAAGAGGCGCATCACGACGAAGCTCCACGTCTACCAGATCCTTCGCCGAAGCGAGGCGCAAGCGATGGAGGCCCGCAACGCGATTCAGGGCGGCAAGTCGTTCGAGGAGGTCGCGGAGAGCCTCGTCCCCAGCCTGCCCGACGGCCGAAAGCCGTGGGACCTCGGGTTCCTGTCATTCTCGAAGATCCCCGATCCGTGGCGAGAGTGGGTCTACGATCTCCGCGCTGGCGAGACGAGCGGCATCATCAAGGGGCCGAGCGATCGGTATTGGATCGTGAAGGTCGTCGAGATCAAGGACGACCCATCCGTCACCGTCGACAGCGCCCGGGAGGCGATCATCGCCGAGCTGCAGAAGCACGGCGAGTCCGGGGCCCGCACCGATCTCGAAGAGCAGCTCCGCGCCGCCGCCACGATCGAGCTCACGGCGCGCTGAGCGCTCCCGCCCTAGGGTTGCACGCGTCGACAGAGGAGAACCGGCCGTCAGAGGCTGCGCTCGATCGCGCGTTGAAGCTCGTTCGCCGTCGGAGCCAGGACTCCCTCGCGGCCGGCCGGGAGGATCAGCTCCAAGGTCCGGTCCGAGACGGTGGCGCGGAGGCACTCTCCCGCGGCGACGCGCACTGCGCCCACCGCGGCGAGCGCGCGCTTGCCCTCCTCGTCGCTCGCGACGGTGAGCAGCACCGCTCGCAGCCGCACGAGCAGGTCTCCGAGCTCCGCCCGCGCGTCGTCGCTCTCTCCCATCGTGGACTCGTCCAGCTCCACCGCGATCCCCACGTCGCTCGCGACCGCCGCCGCCCTTCGTCGAAGCTCGAGCGCCGTCGGCCCCGCGCCCGTGCGCGCTCGAAGCTGCCCGAACCCGAGCGTGTGCAACGTCTCCGCGCTCGCGTGGGCGACCACGGACCGAATGGCGGCCACTTCGACGTACCTCACGTCGAGCGGGCCGTCGCCGCGGGCGTCCGCGATCACGATCGTCAGGGGCTCCTCCGTGGTGATCGCGATGAGCTCGGCCGAGTGCACTCGCTCGAATCCGAGATCCAGCGTCAGCCGGGGGATGCCCTCGGTCCCGTCGGCTCTTCGCGCCAACAGCTCACGGAATACCTCCGCGAGTGGCTTCGCCGGGATGCGCCGGATCCTTTCGTCCACGCGGGCCCTACAGCCCCTTCTCGAGCACCCCTTGGATCTGCTGCTTTCGATCCTGCCAATAGTCGACGTTCCCGTAGTAGGCGTCGACCTTCAAGACGCCCATCGTGAACGTGACTTGAAACGTGGGGCCGCCATTGCCGATCGCGATCTTCTTCAGCTTCTCTTTGAGCGCATCGCGGCCGAGATCGTCGATGCAAATCCCCTTGAGCGCCTCGATCAAAGGCTTGAAGTAGATCTTCGGAAAGTTCTCCTCGTAGTCGTTCGCGTAGTCGTCCACCGCCAATTGATCCCAGTTGACCTCGACGGGCACGTCGAAGCCGGCCGCCTGGTCGATCTGCTTCTTGATCTCGGGGTACTTGTTTTCGGCGAAGTGCTTTGCGGCGCGACGTTCAGCGAGGCCCATGGCGGTTCTCCTTCGTTGCGGGGGAGCTTAGCCGAACCGCGGGGCGGCGCTGCGCGAATTCACCCCCGGCGCGCTGACGCGCTCGCCGACCCCTCGCAGGCGGCTTCGCTCCAGGAGGAGCTGCGCCGGGCGAGGGGTTGAATTCCGTCAGCCGTCGAGCACCGCCCGAATCGTCGTCAGGAGCTCATTGAGATTGAACGGCTTGCGAAGAAAGTGGTCGTGGAGGACCTCATACTTCTCGATCGCTTCATCGGTGTAGCCGGACATGAACACGACGCGCAGGCTCGGCACGAGCTCCCGCATCTTCACCGAGAGCTGGCGGCCATTCATGCCGGGCATGATGACGTCGGAGAGGACGAGGTCGATCTGGCCGGCGTTGGCGCGGAGGAGGGAGAGCGCCTCGTTGGGAGTCGCGGCCATGATGATTCGATACGCGCCCCCCAATACCCGCTCGAGCACGGCCCGCACCGCCGCGTCGTCCTCCACGACGAGGATCGTCTCGCCCCCTTTTCCGACCCCCATGGCCGCGGCGGCCTTGGAGGGCGCGGCCGCCGTCCCGGTCGTCGAAATGGGCAGGAAGACGTGGAACGTCGTGCCCCGCCCCAGCGCCGTCTCGAGGGAGACCCCACCCCCGAGCTGGCGCATGATGCCATAGACGGTGGCGAGGCCGAGGCCCGTCCCTTTCCCAACGCCCTTCGTGGTGAAGAAGGGCTCGAACACGCGGGCGCGCGTCGCCTCGTCCATCCCCGTTCCATTGTCGCGAACGTGGAGCGCCACATAGGCACCCGCGGGGATGTCCAGGCGCAACGCCTCCTCCACCCCGAAAGTGACCGCATCAGCGAAGACCTCCAAGAGGCCTCCATCCGGCATCGCGTCGCGGGCGTTCACCGCGAGGTTCATCAGCACCTGCTCGAGCTGCCCGCGATCGGCCTTGATCAGCGGAAGGCTTTCGGACACCCGGGTCTCGATCCGAATGTCCTCCCCGATGAGGCGACGCAACATCGTCGAGACCCCTCCGACGACCTCGGACAGCGAGAGCGGCGCGAGATCCATGACCTGCTTTCGGCTGAACGCGAGGAGCTGTCGGGTCAGCCCTTCTCCACGTTGGCTGGCGAGGATGACCTCGTCGAGAAACGGCCTCAATTCCGAGCCGAGTGGCAGCTCTTCGCGGGCGAGCTCCGAGTACGAGAGGATCACGGTGAGCAGGTTGTTGAAGTCGTGGGCGACCCCTCCCGCGAGTCGACCAATCGCCTCCATGCGCTGGGCGGCGCGAAGCCGCTCGTCGGCCTCACGCTGCGACGTCAAATCCACGAGCGCGGTCGTGAGCCCAACCATCACCCCCTCCCGTCGAGTCGGACGCGGGGTCGCCATCACGGTGCGGAGGCGCCCCTTGCCATCCAGGAGGGAGAGCTCGAGCGGCAGATGGGGTGCGGCCCCGGATAGCACGTCCGCCCAGCGCTCCGTCGCATGCGGCAGCACCGTATCGACGTGGCGCCCCACGAGCTCGGCGGCGCCATAGCCGAGGCGAGAGAAGGCGCGGTTGGCGAACGTGATCGTGCCGCCCAAGTCGACGGAGACGATCGGGTCGCTCAAGTCCTCGACGAGCTCGCGATAGCGCGCCTCGCTCGCGATGAGCTCCTCCTCCGCGCGATGGCGCTCCGTGACGTCGTCGAAGAGGGTGAGGAGGCACGGGGTGCCTTCGTACACGACCCGCACGCTCGTCAAATCCAGGACCTTCTGCGCGCCGTCGGCGGTCTGGACGTGGATGTTCTTCCTGGTGAAGCGACCATCTCCAAAGTGTTGAGGCCCGCGGTGGCGCTCGGTCCGCTTGATCTCGCTGGTGAGCGCGGCCGATCCTTGCCCGACGATCCTCTCTCGCGGCATCCCGAGGAGGCGCTCGGCGGCCGGATTCACCTCGAGCACGGTGAAGTCCTTGAGCGACGAGACCGCCATCGCCTGAGAAGAGGCCTTGAGGGTCGAGGTCCAGCGGGCCTCCGCCTCTCGTCGGAGCTTGTCCGCGCGGCGCGCCTCCGTGACGTCTTGAACGGCAGCGACGGTGTAGCGCTCACCGCCGTCGTCTTGAATGGGGGCGGTGACGTGGACATCGCATTCGACGATTCGCCCGCTTTTATGAATGAAGCGCTTCGGAATGAGGACCTCTTGGAGCTGACCCTTCGCGAGGTTGGCGAGGATCCGCGCGTCTCGCTCCCGATCGTCGGGGTGGGTGATGTCGAGGATCGTTCGCTCGAGGAGCTCCTCGCGCGAGTATCCGAGCAGGCTCACCATTCTGTCGTTCACCGCGAAGAAGCGCCGCTCCGAGAGCAGCGTGAACGCGATACCCACGGGCGCAGACGCGAACGCGCGCTGCACCGCCTCCTCGCGGGTGCGGACCTCGGCCTCCGTCTTGCGGCGCTCCGTGACGTCGTCGAGCACCATGAGCAGGCACCGGCGCCCGAAGAGATCCGCCGCCTTCGCATGGCCGTCGATGATGCGCCGCACCCCCTGCTTCGTGCGAACGACGAAGCCCTCGAAGCGCACCGCTCCCTCCACGCGGATGCGCTCGATGAGCGAATCCCGAGCTTTCCCGTCGACCGCGAGGCCCAAGTCGACCGAGCTCCGGCCGAGGATCTCTTCACGTCGATAGCCGTAAAGCTGTTCGAACGCGCGGTTGACCTCCAGCAGCTCGGACGTCGCCATGTCGGTGACAGCGACGGCAGTCGACAGCGCCTCCACCGTGGCCGCCCAAGTCTGCTCCGCGGCGCGGGCGCGCGCCTCTGCCTCGTGGCGATCCGTGGTGTCGGAGGCGGCGACGATGACTTGGGTCGCGCCTGGGATCCCCAGCGGGACCACCCTGACCTCTGCCCATCCGACGCTGCCGTCTGCTCGCAAGAAGCGCTTCTCGTAGTGCTCTTCGCTGGACGCGCCGCTCTTCAGCCGCTCCATCGCGCCGACGTCGAGGTAGCGGTCGTCGGGGTGGGTGATCTCGATGAGGCCCTTCGACAGCAGCGCCTCTCTCTCGAGCCCCACCATCTTCATGAAGTGTTCATTGACTTGAATGCGCCGGCCCGTCGCGAGATCGAAATGCACGATTCCCACCGGGGCGAGATCGAAGGCGAGCCGGAGCTCGCGGGCGCGCGCCTCGAGCTCTGCGACGGCGCTGGCCTTCTCCGTCACATCCACCAAGAAGCTGACCATCACGGCCTCGCCGTGCACCGCCACCAGCACCGCGTGCCCATCCACCACCCGCACCTCGCCATTGCGTCGGCGAACCCGAACGCCCGCCAGGTGGCAACGGCCCGACGCGGCGATTTGACGAAGAACTGTCTTCTGGTCGACCGCGTCCACGAAGAGAGGCGGCTCCACGTCCGATCGCCCGACGAGCTCCGCCCGCGGAATGCCGCGCAGGCGCTCGAAGGCTTCGTTCACCTCGACGATGGGCCCGGATGGGACCTTCGCGACCACGACCGCGATCGGAGAAGCACGAATGGTCTCCGTCCACGCGTGCTGGAGGAGGCGACCATGCTCCTCCGCTCGACGTGCGTCGGTGACATCTTCCAGCCCGACGATTATCCCGCCCTCGAGCGCACGAAGAAACGTGAGACGAAGCCATCCTTCGCCGCCGGCGACCCTCACCTCGCGCGGGGGCGGGGCTTCCGAGTCGGCCATTGCCGCCGCGAGGTCGCGTTCGATGGCAGCCCTGTCGCGCGCGTCGATGTGATCCACGAGCGCCGTGCCAATGATATCCGCGCGCGCGCCCAACGCGACATTCAACCATTCGTTCGAATTGGTAACGATGCCGAGGCCATCCAACTGCGCAATCGCCAATCCTCGAACGATTGGCTGTTGCCGGGCGAATTCGCCCGAGGTCGGTAGGCCCGCCTCCGTCAGGCGCGGCATAGCAATCATTCGACCAAAGAATCAGGACTTTTGACCGATTTGGCGAAGCTCGAGTCGATCCGGCTTGGACCTGAATGGCCAGGCGCGCCCGCCGGCCGAAGCGCTACGCATTCCGTTCGTCGGAGCGCAAATCATGCCCACATGAGTTTCACCGGAGCCCCGTCAGGTTCGCTTCCGAGCGGCGTCTCTCCGCGACAGGACCCAACGCGAGGGGCCTACACGCACCAACCACTTTCAATGGAGAGGCCGCTGGTTCGAGTCCAGTACGCTCCACCTTTTGCGGGGCGTTAGCTCAGTTGGCAGAGCGCTAAACAACCCGCCCCTCGCACTCGGGTCCGCACTCTTCGATCTCCAGGCGCGAACCCGCCCTTCGACGAGCGGGAATGCGGTGGCCTACCGCTCGACGTACGAGCGCAGCTTGGGAACCCAACGCGGAACGAAGGCAGCGTACCGCTCGTACTCGGCTCCGAAGCGCCGCCTCAGCCCTGGCTCCTCCGACACGACGAAGTACGCGTGGTTCACGGCGACGAAGGCGCCCGCCCACGCGAGCACCTCCGGCGAGCCGGCCGCGATGGCGAAGCCCGCGATGGCCGTCGCCACTCCGGAGATCATTGGATTCCGCACGTGCGCATAGGGGCCCGCGACCACCAAGCGGCGCGTCGGATCCCACGGGGCCAGCGTCCCGAGACCCCGCCGCGCAAAGAGGATGACGGTCCACCCGACCAGCGTCCAGCCGCACGTGGCCACCGCGATCCCGAGGCGAGGCCAGGCCTCTCGAGGCGCGGCATCCGTCCGAGCCAGCAGCCACGGAACGGCGAGCCCGGCCGTCACCGGCATGAGGACGGCGCGCAAGTGGGCCCCCAGCCCGGGGCCGCTCACGGGCTCCCCACCAAGGATCGCCAGAAGGCACCGAAGACCGTGACGGGGTGGTTGATCGCGGTCGCGACAGGCCCCTCCGCGAGGTGGGGTCGCGGGCAACACCGACCTGTCGGAGAGGGGTCATCAGATCGAAGTACATTCTCTCCATCACGAGGCGGTCGTCCTCGAAGACGAAGAGGTTCGCCATTCGATAGGACACCCGACGCCCCGTGGCGGGCAGCCCGCGCCACGAGCCGAGGTGGTTGGCGACGAAGGTCGTCTCCACCACGACCCCGTCCGAGCACGACCGCATCGTCGTGTCGCGGAAATCCAGGCTTGGAAAAGCGCGCGCTGTCTCCGCGTAGAAGCTCGCGACCTCCGCGTCGCCGTCATGAACCTCCCCGGTGGCGACGATCTCGTAGCGGGGCCGATGAAATGTCGCGCGCGCACCGTCGAAGTCTCCACGGCGCTCCGCTTCCATGTGGAGCTCGACGATTCGAGCTCGAGCTCGTTCGAGGCTGTTCATAGGTCCAACGTGACATCGTCGCGGGCGCCGCTCCACTCGCATACGCGCGCGGGAGATCCGACAGGAATCCAGCGACCGCTCGTCGTCCGCTCCGATTCGCTCGCATTTTCCTCCCCGAGCGGGCACGCTTCGCCCGTGGCACGGTTGAAGGCCAAACCTCGCAAACAGCCCAAACAGCTGCGCGCGGGCGCCACCGTCGAAGCCATCCTCGGCGCGGCCGCGGAGGCGTTTCGAGATCTCGGGTTCGCCAAAGCCAGCGTGAACGCGATCGCCGCCCGCGCTGGTGTCAGCGTGGGCTCGCTCTATCAATACTACCCTTCGAAGGAGGCGCTCCTCGGCGCCCTCGCCACGCGCCACACGCAAGGAGTCTTGGCCGAGCTCGAAGCGGCGCTGACGGCGGCGCCGAGCACGCCGCTGGAAGAGACAGTGGGCCGGGTCGTCGAGCGCATGGTCGCGTTCCACGCCGACCCGCTGGAGCGCGTCCTCGCGCGCGGGCTCGATGACCTCGGGGGGGCCATCGATCTCCAGGCCGAGATCGACCTGCGCGCGGGCGCCGCCGTCGAGCAATTCCTCCGCGCCCGCGGGGACGAGATCCGGCCATCCAATCACCGGCTCGCCGCCCTCCTCCTCGTCCGCTCCGTGGACCTCCTCACCCACGCCGCCGTCGAGCGCGCCCCCGAGAGCCTCGAGGACGGAACGCTCGCCCGCGCTCGTGCTCGGCTATCTACGCCCTCCTGCCCGATCCACGATCGCCGAGCGCGAGTCGTCGTGCTCTCGTGAGGCCGCGGGGTCATGGAAGTAGCCTTTCGCTCGGAGCAACCCGCGGACCGCGGCCGAATTCATGGCGTTCACGCCCGATCATTCCCCACCGACGCGGAGGCTCGTCTCGTTTCGTCGCTGCGAGCCAATGGAGCCTTGCTGCTTTCGCTGGTCGCCGTCGTCGACGGGGAGGTCGTCGGCCATATCGCGTTCTCCCGGGTCACGGTCGAGTCGAGCGAGCACATCGCGCACGGGGTCGGGCTGGCGCCGATGGCGGTCACACCGGGCTATCGGGGCCAAGGAATCGGTGGGCTGCTGATCCGAGCGGGCCTCGACCAACTCCGTCGCGACGGGGAGCCCTTCTGCGTCGTCCTAGGACACGCGAGCTATTATCCGCGGCACGGCTTCGAGAGGGCCAGCACGCGCGGGCTCCGCTGGGAGCGGCCGGCACCGGAGGCGAGCTTCTTTGTCCAGGAGCTCGCCCCGGGCGGGCTGCAAGGCGTCTCGGGGATTGTCCGCTATCGGCGCGAGCTCGACGAGCTCTGAGTCACCTCCGTCGCCGCCGCCGCGTCGGCGGCGCGCTCTCACGCGCGAGCCTCCGCTGACGATCTCGCGGCGGCCCCCGCGCCCATCAGGGGCATTGATCCGCGGTCGGGCAGCCGCTGCCATCGGGGAACGGGCAGCATACCCACACGCAATCGGCCCCCGTGGTGACGTCGACGGTGGTGTCGCTGTGAGGCGGGTCCCCCGTGGGAGCGCCTGGGCTGTTCGTGTCGTGCCACGGTCCCTCGCCGAGGATGAACCCGGCGAGGGCCGTCGCCGAGAGATCGACGGTCGAATTGGCGGGAATGCAGACTTCGATGTCGGCGGCGGTGGAAGGAGCCTCGTCCGCGACCGTGACCGAGCACCAGCTCAAGTAGTTCTTCACGGTCAGGACCACGCCGTCGCAGCCGCCCCCGGAGCCACCGCCGCCGGTCGCGGGGCTGCCCCCCGTCGAGCTCTCCCCGCCGCCGCCCGTCGCGGGCGTACCGCCCTCGTTCGAGCCTCCGTTCGAAGAGGCGCCCGAGCCGCCGTTGCCGTTGGCTCCGCTGCCACCACTGCCGGAGGAGTCCCCGCACGCCACCAGCCCGGTCATCAAGAAAGACGTCGTGATGAACGCTACACCAAGGATCTTCATGACCCTCAGCGTCCCCTCCTCACGGCGGCACGGCCATCAAAATAGATCCGAGCCCGCCCCACGGTTCCGCCACGCCTATTGGAAGGTTTGGAACTGCACGCCACCCCAGCACACGGAGTTGCCACAGTACTGTCGGAACGCCTGCACCAGCTTGGAGCCGGCAGGAGCCATCGCGGTCGCCCAATCCGAGGTCGCGTTGGGGATGGTGTTGTTCACCGCCCAGCTCACGCCGTCCCAGTACGACCACCACACGGAGCTCGAGGAGTCTCCGAGGTGGCTCATGTGGAGGTAGCCACCGAACGAAGCGAGCGTGGGGGCTGATTTGCTCTTCTGGCCGGGCACCTTGGTCCCGCCGGACCACGCTCCGTTTTGATACGTGTACATCCAGAGGTCGTTGCTCGCCCGCCGAACCACCAGGACGGGGGTGCCGTTGTACACCGCCACCGCCGCCCCGCCGACCCCATCGATGGCGTGATTGGCGGTGGTCACGATCTCCTGCGGCGGGCTCCAGGTGAGCCCGTCGAAGGTCGACTCCCAGAGCAGCTCGTTGGTCGAGCACGAGGTCCCGAACGAGCAAGTCGTGTGCGCGTTCGTGCCGAACAGATGGAGGCCGACCCCATAGGTGGCCATGATCGGCGCCTGCGTGCTCGACATCCCGATCGCGCTGTTCGCCGTCCAGGAGCTGCCGTTGTAGACGGACCACCACAGGGCGTCGCTCGTCTCGCCTTGATGAACCATGTGGAGGACGCTGTTGGCCTTGCTCCCCATCGCGGCGAGGGCAGGCCGGTTCTTGCTCCTCTGATTGGGGATCTGCACCGCCGCCGACCACGACGCGCCGTCGTAGACCGTGTGATAGAGGTCCGCTCCGCCCTGCTTGGTGTAGACCATGTGGGCGCTGCCACGGTACGCCCCTAGCGCCACCGCGTCGTCCGTCCTCGGGCCCGAGATCTCGACGGGGGCCGACCATTGAAACACGGTGAGCGCCTCCTCGCTCGTTCCGACGATCTCTTCGTCCAGATCTTCGGTTTCGCCTCCGGCGCAGCCGGAGATCGAGGAAGCGGAAGCCAGGGACAACGCAAGGCCGCAGACCAAATGAAGTTTCATTGGGAGTCTCCTACGTGGCCGACCGGCCACGCCGCTCGCGAAGAGCAGCGGGCGTGCCACGAAAAAACTGGCCCAAATCGGCCGGTTCCTTTTGCCGATCGGCTCGGCGAAGGGGGGAGCGCCTCGTGGCGCAACCGTCCCGGCGCGTTGCACGAGGTCCCAGACAATGACGCGCGGGCGGCAATCGCCGCGCCGATTCCAACACTCACATTAACCTTATATCAACTCTAAGTTTATGCTTGCTCCAACGCGAAGTGATAGGGTCTGGCCATGTCCGAACAAGGTCTGCGCGCCCGCAAGAAGGCGAAGACGCGCCTCTCGATCGCCCAGATCGCCACGAAGATGTTCCACGACTGGGGGTTCGACGCCGTCACCGTCGCGGATATCGCGACCGCGGCGGAGGTCTCCGTCGCGACGGTGTTCAACTACTTCCCGACGAAGGAGGACATGTTCTTCGAGGGAGAGGGGGACGTCATCGCCGCGCACGTCCACGTGATCCGCGACCGCAAGAGAGACGAGTCGGTGACGGAGGCGCTGCAGCGCGCGGTTCGGGATGCGCTCGACGGCGCGCTCTCGTGGCTGCTCTCCGACGGCGGTCGCTTCGTGCGGACGCTTCAGGCGAGCCCCACCCTCCGCGCCCGCGCTCACCTCTCGCTGGAGAAGCTAGAGGCCGCCCTCGCGAAGACGATCGCGGACGAGACCTCGGCGTCGAAGGGCGACCCCTCCCCTCGCGTCGTCGCCGCGCTCTTCGTTACGATCGAGCGCGCGCTGCTCGACGAGGCGCGCGCCGCGATTCTCCGAGGGGACAGCGCCCCCGTCGTGAAGCGCCACCTCCGTAGGACCTGCGACCGGGCGTTCGAGCTGCTGGATGGGGGCGTGCGCGGCTACGCGCGCGCCGACGCGACGGGCCGAGGTCCGTAGCGTCCGCGCCCTGCCCCTTCCGTCTCGAGGACGAACGGGAGGGTCTCGGACGCGGTAGCGATCTCGAATGGGCCGTTCCTCGCGTGGCGGTCGGGACAGCCGACCGTCGCGAAGATCTTCGCGGGACGTCGCACGCATGCCCGGATCCCGCTCTCGTCGGGCCTTTCCGGCGCGCCGAGAACCAAGGCGTCAAAGCCCTGACACGCGCCAAGGGCCAGACACCAGGCGAGGGCGACAAATGCGAGGATCCAGCGCAAACCGAGCTCTCCTTGTTCCTTCGGGACCGGTCGATGCAGACGCCGTGCCCGCCCCGCGGGGCGCGAACAGCGATCGGAATGGCCCCTCCGTCGCCTCGAGCTCGGCGCGCGAGCCGCTCTGCACGACGCTCCCCTTCTCCAGCACGACGACGCGATCGACGAGCTCGAGCGTCGAGCGCCGGTGGGTGACGACGATGGTGGTTCGCCTTCCGAGCCACCCGCGCAGCGCGTGATCCACGAGGTGCTCGTTCTCCGCGTCGAGGGCGCTCGTCGCCTCGTCCAGGATCAGCACGCGAGGGTCGCGGAGGATGGCGCGGGCGAGGGCGATTCGCTGCCGCTGACCGCCGGAGAGCTGCGTCCCGCGGTCCCCGACGATCGTGTCGTAGCCTCGCTCGAGATTGACGATGAAGTCGTGCGCGCGCGCGACGGCGGCGGCCCGCTGGATCTCCTCCGCGGTCGCGCCGTCCACGCCATAAGCGATGTTCTCGCGGATGGTGCCGAACGAGAGGACGATGTCTTGGGGCACGACCGCGATGCGGCGCCTCAGCCAGGTCCCGCACAGCTCCCCGACGTCCACCCCGTCCAGCGTGATCCGCCCGGAGTCCGGGGCGTAGAGCTTCGTGACGAGGGCGGCGATGGTCGACTTGCCCGCCCCGGAGGCCCCGACCAGCGCGACCCGCTCGCCGGCGCGGATCGCCAGGCTCAACTGCTCGATGGCGCGCTCGTCGGGGCGGGACGGATAGCGGAAGCAGACCCGGTCGAGGACGATCTCGCCCCGGACCGCTCCCCCCTCCCGACCGCCTTTGACCGAGAGCTTCGGGGCCCGCGACAAGAGCTCGACGACCCGCTCGAGGGGACCGCGGGCGCGGCTCCACTCCGAGAGGGCATCCCCCATCTGACCAAAAGAGAAGGCGGCGACGAACGCGTAGACCAAGAACTGGCCGAGGGCGGAGACGCCGAGCTGGCCCCGTGACAGCAAGCTCGCGCCAAGCATGAGCACGAGCGTCGTCACGAGCACCGCCGCGAGGCGCATGCCGCTCGAGAGCGCTGCGCTCGCGAAGGCGCGGCGGCGCTGAGCAGCGAGGAGGAGGTCATTGGCCGCGCCGTACCGGACAATCTCATGCTCCTCCCCCGCGAGGAGACGGACATTGCGGATGTTGTCGAGGGCCGCCTGCGAGACCGCGACCGTGTCGGCGAACGCGTCGCTCGCGGCGCGCGAGATCGTCTGGACCTTTCTCGCCGCCCTGCCCGCGGCGAGGGCGAGGACGACCATGGCTACGCCCATCGTGATCCCCAATCGCCACGACACCGAGAGCATGGACACGGCCGCCCCCACCGCGAGCACCCCGCTCCCCAGGATGCCCGGAAACGTGCTCGCGAACAGCCCGTGGACCACTTCACTGTCGTGCTCGAGACGGGCTGACAGCCGCGCCACCGGCTCAGCCTCGTAGAAGGCGAGCTCGTTCCCGAGCAGCCTCGAGAAGAGCATGACGCGGAGGCGGGCGAGAACCCGATCCGCGGCCACCGCGAACATGACAGAGGAGAGCATCCGTGCGCTCGCCTGCCCGAACAGAAGGGCGAAGACGATTGCCAGCGCCTCGACGTCGCGCGCGCCCTCCCCCCCCATCAAGCCCTCGAACGCCCTCGAACGCCCGCGCCACGCTGCGCGGGAGGACGATCGCGCCCACGCTCGCGACCAAGGACAAGCCGACCGCGACCACCGTCCGGAGGCGGTCGCCCCGTAACAGCACAGTCCATCCACGCCATTCGACCATCATGGGAAAGCCATTGGCAATCGGCGTTCCCGCGGGCGACGAGGGGACAATCGCCCCCGGCGAGAGGCGCCCATCGCGACCGCTCCGGCGCGGTTACGCGGCCCTCGTAACCGCGCTCATGAATTGCTCATAAATCTGTTCGTAACCAAGACTTTGGCCGCCCCGAAGCCACTCGGCTCCAACTCGAATCTGGAGCCTTCCGAGGTTGGCCCCTCGGTTGCAATTCGTCGAGCCGAGCCGCGACGGAGGAATGAGTCCCCGGCGCGCCTCTGTAGTGCTGCGATAGGAGAACGATTCCAATGTTGAATGTCGAAAGCGTTGCCAACACCGACCGAGAGATCCGCCGCATCCGCGCCATCGAGCAATCCATCCTCGAGGCCCCCGGAATGAGCCCCGTGGAGCTCACCGACGACGACCTCGAGTCGAACGCTGGCCTCTCGCTTCAGCAGCAGGCCGAGCACAAGTGCAACACGCATATCTGGACCTCGACGACTTGCTGACCGCGTGGCCCAGCCTGCCCGCCCCGGGCAGGCTGGGCCGCTGCCGTTCCCCGATTCGGATGCGCCAATGCTGAACCCCGTCTCCGACAACCCGTCGTATCCCCTCTCCGAGTACTTGGAAGTCGCCGCCGCGGCCGCCCCCCGTGAGCTCGTCTCCCGCGCCGCGCTCGCCCGCATCGGCTCCGTCTCTCGCCTGTTCGGCACGGTGCTGGGGTGCGGCTTCGAGTGTCGGCTCGGTCACGGACGAGACGACGGGCCCCGCCGCTGCGACTTCTCCGTCGTCCTCCGCGCTCCCGACCTCGCGAGCGCCGGCCTCCCCCGAGCGGACGGCCCTTGGCGGGCGGCCGCACGCGTCCGCGACGCGATGGCGAGCGGACAATCGCCCTTCGAGGGCGATGGTACTCGCCTCTGGCTCGAGTTCGATCTGGACGGGACGGCGCCGGACTCCGACGGGTGCGACCCAGTCGCGCCGGGGCTGTGCGTGCTCCTCGACAAGCATGACCGCGCGGTGGCGCGGGCGCGCGCCCTCTCGGTCATCGAAGCCACCTGTGACGCGGCCTCTCGCGAGGCCTTGAGGCGCCGCATCGACGAGCTCGTCTCGAAGGTCCCCCCCTCGGCGCGACTCCACTTCATCGGGGCGTTCCCCGCCCGGACGTCGGAGGCCGTCAACATCAACCTCACCGGGCTCTCGGGGGGAGCGCTCGTCGATCTCCTCGGCGAGCTGGGCTGGCCCGGGGATTTGCCCCATCTCGCCCGATGGCTCGTCGACCTCGGCCCCGATGTCGATCGCTTCGCTTTGTCGATGAACCTCCACGCCAAGCACGGGCCGCTGGCTCGGCTGGGACTGGAGTGCTTCGTCGACACCTCACCGCGAAAGAGCCCCCGCCACGCGCGGCTGTTCGAGAAGCTGATCGCGCGGGGGTTGTGCCTCGAAGAGGAGCGCGACGCCCTGCTGCAATGGTACGGCTTCGACCAAGCCGTCCCCGGCCGGAGACTGGGTTGGACGACCCTCGCCCGCCGCGTCGCGGGAGCGACCACGCCGATGGTGGCGGCGTTCGTGCGCGTACTCAATCATGTGAAGATCACGTTCGAGGGCTCGGCCGCCCCCACCGCGAAGGGATACTTCGGTATCACCCATTTCGCGAAAGCCTACGAGGGGGCGGCGTGAGCGCGCTCGACCGAGAGACGATGCGACGATGGACAGCCCGGGCGAGCTTCCTCGCCGAGCGCATGGACCGTCCATTCGTGGCCGGCAGCGGCGACAGCGAAGAGCTTTGGTCGACACTGGTGGAGCGCGTCGGCAGAGGCGAGCAGGCGACCGTCGACCGGTGGCTGGCCCTCAACGGCTGGACGGAGTCCAGGGTGCGGGGCGCCCTCGTCGCCGCTTCGCTCCCAGAGGGGGCGCCTCTGCCTGATTGGGTGGAGATCCTCCCCGAGATCGCGGCGTGCGCGCGGGAGCAGAGCGCGTCGTGGCTCGACGGCGAGCGACCGGACATGCCATTCGCGCCCCTCTATGGACCGATGATCTCGGTCGCTCGCGCCCGCCTGCTCGGAGCGCTCGCCGCGGAGGCCTCGCCCTCGACGACGCTGGAGGTGCTCCCGGTCGCGATCGAGAGCGCCCTCGAAGGGCTTTGGAAGAGCTTCGATCGGCTCGCCGGGCGCGCGCTGTACTTGATGTTTCGAACCTCCGCCGAGCCGAGCTATCGCCGATTCGTCGGGGGGCTCCTCCACCGCGGGCTGATCCCAATCTGGGAGGAGTATCCGCTGCTCGCGCGCCTGTGTTCGGGGGCGCTCTCGGCCTGGGTGGCGGCCACCCATGAGCTGCTCGCGCGGCTGCTCGTAGACATGCCGCTCCTTCGACGCCGGTTCTCGGCCATCGCGGACCAGCGCTGCCTCGTCCACGTCCAGGGGTCCCTCTCGGACACCCACGATCACGGTCGCTCCGTCGTGGTGCTCTCGTTCGAGGGTGGAGGGCGGCTGGTCTACAAGCCGCGATCGCTCGCCCTCGAGAGCGCCATCTCGGATCTGGTGGAGCACTGCAATCGCCGAAGCGGGCTTCTGCCCTTATGCGCCGTCGAGGCCCTCGATCGCGGCGACTACGGCTGGGCTGACTTCGCGGAAGACCGGGCGTGCGAGAGCACCGCGGAGGTGGAGCGGTTCTACCGTCGCGCCGGGATGTGGGCCGCCCTCCTCTTCGCGCTCGGCGGTATCGACTGTCATCACGAGAACCTCGTCGCGTGCGGGGAGCACCCGCTCTTCATCGACCTCGAGACGGCCCTGCAGCCCCTCTTGACCATCGAGGACGCAGACACGACCGCGGCGCGGGCGAACCGGACATTCACGGAGTCCGTCTTGCGGTCCGGCCTCCTGCCAAGCGTCGACGCCTCCCACGACGGCGAGGCGGGGGCGGACGCGAGCGGCCTCGGCGGAGTGGGCGCGGATCGAGCCACCACGGTGGGCCGGGTGTGGGCCGGGCTCGGCACCGACGATCTGCGGCTCGACCGCGCCGCCAAGCCGGCGCCGATGACGGCGCGCAACGCCGTGACATACCGCGGCCGGATCGTGCGTCCCCAAGAGCACGTGGCCTCGATCCGAGAAGGCTTCGAGTCGATGTATCGGTATCTATCCACGGACCGAGCGAGCCTGCTCGCGCCGGGAGGCCCCATCGCCGGGCTGAGCTCGAAGAGCCTTCGGTTCGTCTATCGGCCCACACGGAGCTACTTTCTGACGCTCGAGCACGTGCTGTTTCCCCCGTGCCTGCGCGACGGGGCGGTGGCCTCGATTCCCATCGAAGCGCTCTCGAGGAGCTTGCTCTCGCCGACCGACGGCTCCGCTCCGTGGCGGCTGTTCGAGCTCGAGCGCGCGGCCCTCTCTCGGTTCGACGTCCCCAGGCTGACGAGCGACGCCGACGGACTCTATTTGGGCTCCGTCGACGGAGACACCCCCGCGCCGTGCTTTCGGGAGAGCGGTCTCGCCATGGTGAAGCGGAAGCTCGGCTCCCTCCACGAGGCGGATCTCGCCACGCAGCTCGAGCTGCTCACCTCTTCGCTCGTCGAGCCAGCGAGCTTCACGCGCCCTCCCGACCCAGAACTGCCGGCCGGAAGTCCGCTTCCGGATCCGGCAGTACCCAGGAACACAGAAGTCCACGGCCAGACTTGGCGCTTCGGGCCTGGAGCTGCTCCGCCCTTCACTTGCCGCGCCGTGCGCGGGGGCGGAGCAGATCCAGGCACGAACTTCGGGCCGGCAGTACCAGTACTGCCGGCCGGAAGTCCGCTTCCGGATCCGGCAGTACC
The DNA here is from genome assembly GCA_044225865.1 of Polyangiaceae bacterium. GTDB lineage: Bacteria > Myxococcota_A > Polyangia > Polyangiales > Polyangiaceae > Xiheicaenibacterium. The sequence continues at coordinate 161,117 of JBGAID010000003.1, forward strand.
CAGGAACACAGAAGTCCACGGCCAGACTTGGCGCTTCGGGCCGGCAGTACCAGCGCCCTCGGCGAGCGCCTTCGAGGATCCGCCATCGACGGACGCAGCCCCCCTCCTGAGCGCGGCGCGGCGGATGGGGCGAGAGCTCGCGCGCCGGGCGATTCGCGGGCCGGAGAGCGGCGCTACGTGGCTCGGCCTCGGCTATGATCCCGTCCTCAACCGGTTCGCGCCTCGCCCCCTCGGCGTCGATCTCTATGGTGGGCTCGGCGGGGTCGCGTGCTTTCTCTGTGCGCTCGCCGTGGTCGCCAATGACGACGAGGCGCGAGACCTCGCGCTGGGCGCCCTCGTCTCATTGAAGGAGCTCGCTGATGATCCACAGAGGGTGAGGGCGTTTGCGCGGACGGCGGGGCTCGGCGTCGGAACGGGACTGGGGTCGCTCGTGTATTCGCTGCTCGTCGCGGGCCGACTCCTCGGCGCGGCGGACCTCGTCTCCACCGCGACAAGGCTCGCCCCCGCCCTCACCTTGGAGGCGGCGGGGCCGCGGCCTTCGCTCGACCTCCTGTCCGGGCTCGCGGGGGGCCTCGTCGCCCTCACCGAGCTGTTTCGGCGCACGCGCGAGGCACGGTGGCTCATACAGGGGGAGCCGCTCGCGGAGGTGCTCCGCCGCTCGGACCAGTCCCGCGACGTCGGGGTGGCGCACGGCGGCGACGGGGTCGCGATCGCGATCGCTCGGTTCGAATCCGCGATGACCGCCGCGCCCTTGCCGCGGTCGCGGTGGGAACCTGCCCGTGGCGATGGCGCCTCGAGCTGGTGCCGCGGTGAAGTCGGGAGGCTCCTCGCGACGAGCGTCTCGTCGAACGCAGACTGGCGCGCAGAGGCATCCACGGCCTGCGACGCCCCCACGCTATTCAGATCGTTGGGCGGCGACAGTCGCTGCTGCGGGCGGAGCGGCCCCATCGAGCTCCTGCTGCGCGCCTCCGAGCGCTCGGCGGGGCCGACGAGAGAGGCTCTCCGCGCGCGGGCCCGCCACGAGGCCCTCGGAATGGCAGCCGACGCCGAGGTCCGCGGCGGTTATCAGCTCCTCGGCCGCGACCCCGCGCCCATGTTGGTTCCGGGCTTCTTTCGCGGGCTCTGTGGCGTCGGCTACCAGCTCCTCCGCGTCTGCGCGCCCGCTCGGCTGCCCTCCATTCTCTCTTTTTGCATCGAGTGAACGATCCCCTCCTTCGAGACCGCCCCATGCACGTCCGCACCTCCCTCCCTCTCGACCCGATGACACTCGCCGTGGATCGGGCGCTGCGGTTCCTCTCTGCTCGCCAATCGAGCAATGGCGAGTTTCGTTGCTACGCATCGACCGACCCGACCCTGCGCAGCTCGCTCGAGGTCGATCCGTGCGTCTTCGCGACCGCGCTCGTCTGCGACAGCCTCTCCCCCCTCCGCGCGAGCCGGCGAGCCGCGACCATGCGCGCGCGCGGCCTCTCTTTTCTGCTCTCGGAGCAGGATCCCAGCGGCCTGTGGCGATACGCGAAGGAGAAGTCCATGTTGCCATTCGACGTGGACGACAGCGCCGTCTGCGCGCGCGTCCTTGGGCGCTCCCTGCCCCCTGCGCAGCACGAGCAGATCATCGGAGCCCTCCTCGCCAATCGCACCAGGGAGGGGCTGTTCAAGACGTGGATGTGGCCGGCCGGCGCTCCCAACGACGTCGATCACGTCGTCAACGCCAATGTCCTCTGGTACCTCGGCGAGAGGCCCGAGACGCAACCCGTGATCGCCTTCCTGAACGAGATCGTGGCGGCGGAGCGGGAGCGCGACCACGCGTGGTACTACGTGGGAGAGATCGCGCTCTATCACGCGATCGCACGCGCCTACCGGGCCGGCGCCAGATCCCTCGTCCCGGCGCGGGAGCGGATCGCCCGCCGACTGACGTCTCGCCAGTCCGAGTCAGGGTCGTTCGGCACCGCCCTCGCGACCGCGCTGGGCGTGCTCACCCTCCTCCACCTCGAGGTCGATGACGGCCGCGCGGCGCGCTCTCTCGTCGGTCATTTGCTGGCGCAGCAGGGCGAGGAAGGGGGGTTCTCGCGCGCCGCGTACTTCATGGGCCCCTTCGCGCCCGCCCCCCGATCGGTGTGGTTCGGCTCCGAGGAGCTGACCACTGCCCTGGCCCTCGAAGCCCTCGTGCGCTATCGCATCGCGACGAGCGCCGCATGATCAGGGGCAGGCCCTCACGGACTGGCGTCCCCTTTCTTCGGTACCCTTCTGTGGGGGTCGATGTCAAGGCGCACTTCGACGTTTCGCCGCCAGCCTTCGCATCGGGCGTTGGGTTTCAGTCTCGAGACGAGGTTTGGGTTGTCGCGGTCCCAGTTCGAGTGCGGAGCCGTGACCGGTGATCGATAGCGAGCTCCAGGTTCAGGCGGTCACTCTGTCCAACATCCGTGACGAGATCGAAGCTTGTGTGTTCTTCCGCAAGAGCGGGAACCATCCTTCTGTCTGGGCCTTCGATGGCCATTGCTTCTGTCGGTAACTCCGAGGGGGCATAGCCTGTTAGTCGGGCCTCCGATCGCGATCGGGACCAGGGTGCTGATGGATGCTTCCCCTCGAACCTTGCTCGTCTCTCGGTGCTGCGTTGAACCTCGCGGCCGTGATCCAGGGTCGCGCCCCGGTCTACGAGACGAGCTTTGAACTTTTCGTCGGGTCGTACTCCTCTCCGCGCTTCCACATGGCAAGCGCGATCGCTGCGATTCGTCGTGCGATGGTGAGCTTCGCGAGATTCGGCTTCGTGCCTGCGTCCAAGAGTCGCTGGTAGTCGGCGTAAAGCGGCGACGTCTTCTGCGCGACGACGGTCGTCGCGGCCGCTTTGAGGACGTGCTTCGCAAGATGGTTGTGATTGAAGTTGAGGCCGCGTGTCGTGGCGACCTTCGCTCGGACCCACTTGTTGTCGACGCCTCGGACCCAGTCGGACGACGAGCGCATGACGATCCCGAGGCCGCAGTAGGACCAAAACTGCCGCTTGGTGCGGAAGCGTTGAGGGGTGATCGTGATCGCCATCAACTGCGCGGCTCGAATCGGCCCGAAGCCGGGGCACGTCTCGAGCTTTCGGCAGAACGCATGCCGCCGCGCCTCGCGAACGAGGTGCTCCTCGCATCGGTCCTTCAACTCCTCCTGATGGTCGAGCTCGTCGTAGAGTGCCTGTGCGGGCACACGCTTGTTCGTCGGCAGTTTCTTCAGCCACGCGGACCGCTCGCGCTTCGAGTACACGCTCGAGTCCGTCGGGATCCCTCTCGAGCGGAACATGCTCTTGATCCGGTTCTTCGTCCGCACGACGTCGTTCGTGACCATCGTGTGGACCCGGCAAGCCTCCCGGAGCGCTCCGAACGAGCCCACATCCTTGAAGACGCGCGTCGTGACTCCGTCCGTTCGTAGCAACTCGGCCAGTGCGAACGCATCCCGGCGATCGCTCTTCGCGCCACGACTGCTCTCGACCTTCGCGACGACGATCTCCTCCGCGTGGGGCTTGAGGATCTCGTGCAGCCACTCCGCCTGCGTTCCTTCTTCGAGGCATACGTGTCGCTGCCCGGGGATCAGCTTCAGCATTTCGATCAGAGCTTTGCCGTTCGTCTCGACGACCTGCTCTTTCACGCGCTTGCCGCTGGGCCCTACGACAGCGATCGTCGTGCTTGCTGCATGAACATCGAGCCCGATATATCGATCCATGGCGTCCTCCTTCGGTGACGAGTTCTTGTCTGGAAACTCGATCGTCGCCGCCGAACTCGGAGGACGTCATCTCTTCTTCAATAGGCTCCGTGCCCTTTCGTGGGTCCGTTGCCGTTGCCCAGAGCCGGGTCTCGATGGGAGCCACCTCGACCCACGAGAGGGCGCGGAGGCGCGCGTCGTCGAAGCCAGGCAAGCAGCGAGGCGTTCGTCGACGCGCGTCATAAGGGAGCGGTTGGGCCAACAACGCCACCCCCGTAAGATGCCTGTTAGAGTCCAAAGATGGCGGCGCCGCGCGGTCTCTTATCCCTGCTATGGCTGACCGATGTCGGCTTCCTCGCCTATTGGATCCTCACGCTCGGTCGCGTCCTGCCCGAGGCTTGGATGTTCCACGGCCATGACGACCCGGTGGTTGCGGCCTGGAACCTCAGCTTTCTACCGCTCGATTTGGCCGTCTCGGCGACAGGCCTCTTCTCTGTGGCGATGCAGCGCCGGTGCCCCGAGGGCGCTCGAACGCTCCTCACGATCTCCCTCGTGACGACCTCGGTGTCGGGGCTGCAGGCCATCGCCTTCTGGGGCCTCCGGGGCGACTTCGATCTCGGCTGGTGGGCGCCGAACCTGTTCCTTCTCGTCTGGCCGTTGCCCTACTTGTTCCGCCTCGCTTGGACCGCGGACACTCGCGGCGGCGCATTGAACGGGCTCGATCCCTCCACCTGATCACGTCGTCGGAACACGGGGCGGCGGCGAGGTCACCCGATGAGTCCGGCGATGCTCGTCGGCTCCGGCGCGGCGCCGCGGGTCGTCACGCTGGCAAAGTACGCGTGTTTGCGAGCGCGCATCATACCGCCGAGGGGTCGATGCTCGACGAGCGCGTGCCATGGATCGAACGACAGGCGCTCGCCCCTCTCCGCGAGCCGCGCGCCCCGCTCGCTCGCCGCGTCCTGTCGGGGCAGCTCCAGCGTGGCGACCCGGACGTACGGCGAAGTCCAATCGACGGTCGGGTCTTCGATCGGAGTCGTTTCCTCGTCGACATAGAACTGCAGCTCGAGATCGTACGCGACGGGGCCCCGTCGCAGGCGCGCCGCCAGTGACTCGGAGTGGAAGTCGGGCCCGTCGCCGAGGGCCTCGGCGCTCTGGTCGCGTGGGGTCAACGCGAAGCGCGCCGCGTAGGGCCCGCATTGAATGGGCAGGGCGCTGTAGAATCGCTTCGTCGCGAGCGAGGATTGGGGACCTTTGAACCCCGCGAGCAGCCGGCGAAGAAGAGGAATCGCGCGGAAGCCGAGGGCGCCGATCAGCCGAAAGAGCGCGAGCGGGGGCGATCGCGTTCCCCACACCACCGCCACGAACTCGTCCGCGTTCCTGAACGGGACGGCGGGCGACAAGATCGCGAGGAGGTCCTGCGTCGCAGCGTCCCCGAGGACCTTCTTGCCTTCGACCCCCAGCACCTTCACGGCGATTCCGCGGACGTCACCGACCTTGTCTGCCTGGCGCTTCCCGGAGCCATTCGAGTAGCGGACGAGCGCCTCGTATCTCCTCGGCTTCGCGAACAGCCCTTGGCGCGCGTGCTCCGGCAGCGCGTCTGCGACCTCGAGGAACGCCTCGAAGACGCCGTGGCCCTTCGCGTGGAGGGCGCGACTCGACCCGCCATTGTCCCGCTGCAACGTAACGAGACGCTTCGCGTGCTCCTCGAAGCGCGCGTCTTCGCCTTCGGATTTGGACTCTCTCCAGGCGGTGCTCGGGACGGCTGTCATAGGGCGCGGAGCGTACCAGGTCGCGGCGTCGGGCGGCGGCTTCCCATCCCTACGGTGGCAGGCAGTCGAGGGAAGCTCGTCCCGAGCCCTGCGCGACTCCTGATAAGCTGCCTGCCATGGCGCGAGCCGGGACCCACTTTTACGCGCGACTATCATTTCCCGACGAGCGAGCGAAGCAACGCTGGCTGGACCGCCCCGTCGATCCGTTCGCGGCGGGCGAGTTGCTCGCGCCTTTTCGGCGCTGCTGGACAGAGTCCCCCCGAACTGGACTGTTCGGCTCGTCGGTCGGGCTCTCTCACGTCGAGCACGACGAAGCGGGAGCCCGAAGGGCGCTCGGCCCGTTGATCAGCGGAGAGGACGTGGCGCGGATCGAGCGGACCGACGAAGCGGACGGCACCCGCTCGTGGACGTTCTACCTCGCCGGTGCGCTCCCGGGAGACACGACCATCAAGCGCCTCTTCGGCCGGCTCCGTCGCCGGAGAGCGATCCGCTTCGTGCGGACCCGGCGCGCGCACGAGGTGAAGCTCTACGCATGGCTGAAGGGCTATGACGCGTTCGAGGACTACATCGAGGTCCTCGTTCTCGCCGCCTTGCGGGCCGCCGATCTCGTCACGAGCGGCTATGGCGTCTTCTTTCCCGAGGGCGCGAGCCACGACCTCTGCGATTATGGGGAGCTCGAGATCGATAGAGGCCGGCATCGCTTCGTCGTGAGGGACGTCCAAGACTTCACGGAGAAGAGTGAGGCTTGGCTCAACGAAGCGTTACCGCGGCTGAGGATGCTCCAGAAATCGTAGCGGCGCCCAAGTGCGAGTCGAGTCCAGCATCGAGCTCTTTCATTCTACTTCCCCCTCCGTGCGAGGAGGGTAGCACGGCGGCGATCCGAGACGTCGACGAGCGGCGCCCTTGTCTCGTAGCCCCCGCCACACCGATAATCGTCGGGTGCGTCTGGTTCGAGGTGACGTCGTCGGTGGACAATACGAAGTGGAACGTCACCTCGAGAGCGACGCATCCGTGGAGACCTACCTCGCTCGGCACCTGCTCGCGGGGAGGAAGATCAGGCTGAAAGTCCTGCGGCTGGAGGAGCCCTGGGTCGCATCGCTGGCGGAGCGGAGTGCGAGCTGGGCCGCCGTCCAGGATGAGAGCCTCGTGCCGTGCATCTCCGCGGGCCCGGTCGGGAAGAAGGGCCACTACTTCGCGTTCGCGTCCGAGAAAGGGCCGACGCTCGAGGCGCTCGGACGCGCCCTCTCCAACGATGCCGTGCTCGAGATGGGAGCGCGGCTCGCGAGCGCCCTCTCGGCTCTTCATGAGGAGGACCTCGTCCACGGCCATCTCCGGCCGAGTGAGGTCATCCTGAGCCAATCCCGCAATGGCGCGCCGAGGCTGCTTGACCCTATCCAACCTCCGACGTCGCGACTGTTCGGTCGCGCCCCCACGTACCTGGCTCCGGAGGTGATCACGGGGGCGCTTCCGACGCCGGCATGCGACGTCTACTCGCTCGGGGTGATGCTCGCGGAGCTCTGGAACGGGTGCTCGTGGGTCGTCACCGAAGGCCAAGCGGGGAAGATGCTCGGGACGCTGTTCGGGCTCCGCCCCGCGCTCTCGCCCGAGGACCCTTCGCTCGCGAGCTGGCTGCGGCGGATGATGGCGATGGAGCCGACCGAGAGGCCCGAGGCGCGGCAGATTCACGAAGCGTTTCGTCGCGCCCAACAGGGCGAGAGCTTGCCCGCCTTGCCTCCCCCTTCCCCCGCGGTGGCGGAGACCACCAGAGCGCTCGCGGCCGTCGTGCTTCGTCCTCCTGGCTCCAAGACGGCAGAGGCGGCGGGCCTCGGCTCCGATTGGAGTCACGCCATTCGCGCCCACGGCGCCAAGGTGTCTTCGCTCGTCGACGGCTCGATGCTCTGCCGCATCGACAGAGGCTCCCCGTCGGCGGTCGTGACAACGGTCGCGCTCGTCGTCCGAACCTCTCAGGAACATGCATTCCGGGCGAGCGCGGCGTGTGGCCTGCTCATGTCCCGCGACGATGACGAGAGCGCGAGCGCGCTCCTCGACGAGATCACGACACTGGATCGCATCGCGTCGCGCACCCCGGCGGGGGTGGTCCGATTCACCTCTCGACTCGCCGCGCGGATCAGCGCGACCCTCGCCATTCAACCCAGCGGCGAGTCCTTTGTCTTGTCCCAAGCGGCGGAGCCCAAGCGCGCGCGCCGCGGCGGGACTCTCGAGATGGAGGTCTCGACTCGCGGCAGCGGAGGGAGGCGCCGCAAGTCTTCCGAGATCACCGTGGATCCGCCGCGCCGAACCGGCCGAGGGGGCACCCTCGTGATGGAGCCCGGCCCCGAGGTCCAGGCCCGGCGAGGTGGCACCCTGGAGATTGGGTTGGGTGAGGGCGGCGAGACAGGAGGAGGAGCTGACTCGGGCGCCGAGGTCGAGCCGCCCCCGAGCACGACGTCGCGCCCGACGCTCCCCGATCCGGTGGACGCGCCCCAGCCGCCCACCCGTGGCGCGGAGGAGCCAACCGTGGAGGTCGTCGTCGATCCCCGGCTCGTCGAGGCCACGCGCAGTCACCCCGCCACGAGAAAGACGCCGCGCCGATCCACGTGGGGGCGAAGGTCGAGCTGATCGCGACTCGAACGGTGGCTCACATTGAGCCATCGAGACACGTTTTCGCGCGCCGATCCGACGTCAAGACATCGAATTGGCGAGGGAACAGCGGGCCCCAGTCTGGCACTCGGTTTGCTCGTCGGCGCGCCACGATGAACCTTCACGCGTGTATGGCGCTCGGGCTGCTCGGCTTCCTCTCCGCATGCGGAGACTCATCGGGCAGCGGCGGCAACGGCCTCACCGGCGGAGGGGAAGCTCACGGGGGCGGCGGCAATGGAGGAGCCGCTGGCATTGGGGGGACGGCCCAAACCGGCGGAGCCTCCGCCGGCGGTGGGGACACGGGCGGCGCCGACGTCGGCCCCTACCGCGATTGCGAGATGGAGACCGTCCCCTGCCCCGACGCCGGATCGCTCTGCCCGAACGACTCGACCGGCAGCGTATGTGCACCTCCCTGCGAGACGGCGGCGGATTGTCCGGCGCTCGAAGGGGCCGCCAATGATCCGGAGTGCTTCGAAGTGCCCCTCGGGACGTTTTGCGTAATCCCTTGCTCCCTGCCCAGTGATTGTCCACCCAACATGCAATGTCTGTCGCTCGGCCTAGGCGCTCAGTGCGGTTGGGAGTGACGGCGAAGCTCCGCCGCTCGGGGCCCCCGATGGAGTCGGTCGGAGCCATCAAGCGCCCGCGTGCCGGCCCAGCAAGCTCTTCTCCATCTTAGACAATGACTCGCGCGCGGAAGACCACGCTCCAGGAATGGCGGTAGCGACGTCCGACGCGAGGATTCCCCCAACGATGGCGCACGTCGTGTCTCGATCGCCGAGGCCAGAAACTGTCGTCCACAGCGCCTCTTCGAAGTCGCCGAGGTGACGGGCAGCGCACCATAGACTGAATGGCACGGTGTCTTGGGCGATGACCCTCGTGCCGTTGCCAAGCGCGCGGACGGCCTCTCCGACCTCGGACTCGAGCGGCAGCCGCGCCGCCTGCTCGAGGACGACCCGGGTCGCGCCGTCGGGGGTAAAGGAAAGCACCGTCTCGAAGAGGCCGCTCGGACGAGCCTCGCCTCGCGCCACGTACGCGGCCGCGACCGCGACCGCGACCGCGCCCGCCTGCCCCTCTCCGTGGGCGTGGGTCACCTCCGCCGACTTGCGCGCCTCCGCGACGACGCGACCGAGGTCGTCATGGAAGTAGGCACCGATCGGCGCAGCCCGCATCGCTCCCCCATTGCCCATCGAGCCGCCTCCTCCGAACACCGTCGGAGCGACCTCGAACCACGGCTCGCCCGACGCGATCCGATCGAGGATGTGGTGGGCCGTGCCTCCGTAGCCCCGCCCCGGGTCCAGCCGATATCGGGCCCCGAACAAATGCGCCAGCCGATCGCGATCAATCTCACCGTGCTCGGCGAGCACGTCGACCACCGACAATGCCATGACCGTGTCATCGGTGTATTGCCAAGGGCCCGGCGCCAAGGCGCGCACCTCGATGAGCCGCTCGACCATGTGGGGGGACGAAAAGAACCGCTCGCCGAAGGCGTCGCCTATCGACAAACCTTCCAAGGCACGCCGAGCCATCGACAATCGTTGGACACACTCGGCGGCCGGCGACATGGTCGCGTGAGCTTACCGGCTCGTCCGGGGAGGACGAAAGCAGGACCACGCGGCGATTCGCGCGCTCGACGAGAGCCGATCCGTGACCGCGTTTTTCATGTAGCTTGTCGGCTTCGATCGGGAGGAAAACGAGATGAAACTTCGATCCACGGCATTGATCGCCCTCGCGCTGATGTCGGGCATGCTCGGGTGCGACAACAAGAAGGGCACCGCGGAGAAGGATGACGCGAAGAGCTCGACGGCAAAGGCGACCACGTCCGCCAAGAGCTCGGCCGGATCGCCGAGCTCGGCAGCGCCGGGAAAGACCGCAGAGGCGAAGCCGCCCGCGACCAGCACGACGGCCACGCCGACGGCGAACGCGACCGCCGAGCCGACGGTGACCGCGGAGGCTCGACCCGTGGAGTCGAGCGCCCCCGCTACCGCGCCCGCCGATGGTAAGTCAGCAGTCCCCACGACCGACGAGTGGAACTCGGTCACGAAGGAGGTCACCGTCTACGGGTCCAGCAAGCTCAACTGCGAGACGAAGCAGATCCGTGAATGGATCCGAGTCTCCTGCCGCGACCCGAACGACAGCGGAGGCAGCCCCACGGGTGTTCGCGTGACGAAGGGAGGCGGCCGTGGCGACGACTTCGTCTTCACCGCCTCGACCGTGGCGAGCCTCGTCTTCCGGTTCGTCGACGGGATCCACCTCGAGGCCCAGTTCACTTGGACAGACAAGAAGCAGACGTTGATCGTGGATTGGCCTCACGGCGCCCCGGAGCCCCAGGCCAAGGGAAAATTCCAATAGACGACCGCCAACTCATTGCGTCCAATGCTGACGCCGGACCCCCCCGAGCCCGTGCACGTTCTTCGTCTCGGTCTTGGGGTGGGCCGCATGGGCCCAGGCGCCGACTCTGCACGTGGTCGCGCAAGTTCGGCGAATGGAGCGCAGCTCCCAACCGTATCTCTGAGCGGCCGATGGGCCGTCACCCAATCGAAGTCTTGATTTCGTTTGCTTTCTCCGGCTGAACGAGACTAGCGAGCCCAGCGGGTATGGCGCTTGCTCGGCCGCCCGAGATGGGGGTGCGGCCGACGGGCAGGGAGCGCTTCTTCGATCCCGAAGAGGTCATCGTAAGCAAGACGGACTGCAGCGGCAGAATCACGTACGCCAATGACGTGTTCGTTCGTGTATCCGGGTACACGGAGAAAGAGCTCCTCGGCCAGCCCCACAGCATCATCCGCCACCCCGAGATGCCTCGGGCTGTCTTTCGCATGCTCTGGGACACGATCGAGCAAGGCCGCGAGATCTTTGCCTACGTGGTGAACATGGCCAAGACGGGGGACCATTATTGGGTCTTCGCCCACGTCTCCCCCACGCTCGGTCCGGACGGCGAGATCGTCGGCTATCACTCCAATCGGCGAGTCCCCGATGCACGCGCGCTCGCCGCGATACAGCCCCTCTATCGTGAGATGCTGGAGGCGGAGCGAGGCTTCGAGCGCAAGGCCGACCAAATCGAGGCGTCGACGCGGCTCTTGGTCGAGTTCCTGGCGCGACAGAGGTGCTCCTACGAGGAGCTGATGTTCAACGCAGCAGACTGAGCGAATCGAGAGGAGGTGGGGGGGGGAAGAATGGAAAGCGGCGCGGGCAAGACGAGCGACAACGTTGTTTCCATCAGCGCGGACCGTGAAGAGCTCGAACGAATGAGGGCCTGGGTCCGCAAGGTCGCCGACGCCTGCGAGGAGGTGGCTCGAGGAAACCTCGAGGTGCGGCTCGTAGGCTGCGACGACTGCGGGGACATCGGCAGGATCGTCAGGAGCTTCAACCGCCTCCTGGACATCACGGACGCGTACGTGCGCGAGGCCAAAGCGGCGCTCGACCATTCCAGCGAGGGGAAGTTCTTTCGGCGCGTGATCCTGCGCGGGCTCCCCGGGACGTTTCGACAAGGAGCAGCGGCGATCAACGCCGCGACGATGAAGATGGGGCAGCAGGCCGCCCTCGAGAAGGCCCGGCTCGACTTGGCGAACGACTTCGCGGGACAGATTCGACAGGTCGTCGCGACCGTCGCGTCCGCCGCAGCGGAGATGCAAGCGACCGCATCTTCTCTCGTCGACAACGCGAAGTTCACCTGGTCCAGGGCGGCCGACGTGGCCGCGGCGGCAGGAGAGACGGCGGCCAACGTCCAGGCGGTCGCGTCCGCGACAGAGGAGCTCAACGCGACGGCCTCCGAGATCTCGCGGCAGGTCGGCGACTCGACCCTGACCTCACAGAAGGCGGTCTCGGAGCTGGACCGCACGCAAATCGTCGTCGCGGAGCTCTCCCAAGCTTCGAAGAAGATCGGCAACGTGGTCAATGTCATCTCCGACGTCGCCAATCAGACGAAGCTCCTCGCCCTCAACGCGACCATCGAAGCGGCGCGCGTCGGAGAGCTTGGAAAGGGCTTCGGGGTCGTCGCGGCGGAGGTGAAGAACCTCGCCCGTCAGACCTCCGGCGCGACGGAGGACGTCGACAAACTGATCTCCGCGCTGAAGGGGGCGACCGAACAGGGGGTCGAAGCGCTCGGCCGCGTCGGGTCCGCCATCCGGCGGTTCGACAGCATCGCCTCGACGATCTCGACGAGCATCGGCGAGCAGCGCAGCGCAAACGAAGACATCACCAAGAACATCCACCAAGCGGCGATCGGCACGAAGGGCGTCTCCGAGAGCATCGACTTCGTGACCAAGGCCGCGCAAGAGACGAGCGAAGCCGCGCTCGCGCTGCAATCCACCGCGACGGACTTGTCCAAACAAGCCGAGGCCCTTCACGCCTCGACTCAAGAGTTCATCCAGCGAATGGGGACGAGCGCGTCTTCATAATCGGCCGGTTCCGCAAAGGTCTTGTGTGCCCCGGCAGGCCCCACGGGAGCTGGGGCACGAGAGGTGAGCTCACCCTCTCGCTGAGTTTGCGCCCGCCGCGCAAACCCAATGGCGAGCGTTCGGCCTGGCATTTCGCCGCCGGTTTCGGCCATCTGGACGGGGAGTCAATGCCGTTCAGTTGACGGGGCCGCCATTGCCTTGGCGCAGCCCAAAACCATTGTTCCGCATGATTAAATCCTATCAATTCGAATTATTTCATCTCAATCAATCATGCAAAACCGGCACAGCCGTTGCGTGGGGCCACCCATGCGAACGATTCCGACGGGTAAGGAACGGTTCTTCGAACCGGAAGAGATCATCGTGAGCAAGACCGACGTCAACGGCCGGCTCACGTACGTGAACGATGTCTTTTTGCGTGTATCCGACTACACGGAGAAGGAGCTCATCGGGCAACCCCACAGCCTCATTCGGCACCCGGACATGCCGCGAGCGGTGTTCCGGCTCTTGTGGGAGACCATCCAGCAAGGCCGCGAGATCTTCGCATACGTCGTGAATCTCACGAAGCACGGGGACCACTATTGGGTCTTCGCCCACGTCACCCCGACCTTCGGAATGAGGGGTGAGATCGTCGGCTACCACTCCAACCGTCGGGTCCCGGACGGGCAGGCGCTCGCGGCCATCCAGCCGCTCTATCGGGACATGCTCCGCCTCGAGCGCGAGCACGCGAGCAAGAACGATCAAATCGATGCTTCGACTCGGCGACTGACGGCGTTCCTCGCCGAGCAGAATCGCTCCTATGAAGAGCTGATGTTCTCTCTGTGAGGTCCAACGTGAACACGAACACCTTCGACAACGTGATCGCAATGCCTGCCAACGACGACCGTGAAGAGCTCGAACGCATGCGGGTCTGGGTCCGAAAGGTCGCCGACGTCTGCGAGGAGGTCGCGCGAGGCAACCTCGAGGTCCGGCTCATGGGCTGCGACGACACCGGGGACATCGGGAGGATCGTCACGAGCGTCAACCATCTCCTCGACGTGACGGACGCCTTCGTACGAGAGGCGAAGGCCGCCCTCGACCACGCGAGCGAGGGGAAGTTCTTCCGGCGGGTGCTGCTGCGCGGCCTCCCCGGCACCTTCCGGCACGCGGCCACGACCATCAACTCCGCGACGGTGAGGATGGGCCAGCAGGCCACGTTGGAGAAGGAGCGGATCGACCTCGCCAGCCGCTTTGCTGGGCAGATCCACCAAGTCGTGACGACGGTAGCGTCCGCCGCCACCGAGATGCAAGCCACCGCCGCGTCCCTCGTCGACAACGCGAAGTTCACCTGGACGCGGGCCGCGGCGGTCGCGACCGCGGCTGATGAGACGGCCGCCAACGTCCAGGCGGTCGCCTCCGCGACGGAGGAGCTCGGCGCGACCGCATCGGAGATCTCGCGGCAGGTCTCCGACTCGACGCTCACATCCCAGAAGGCGGTCTCGGAGCTGGAGCGCACCCAGGTCGTCGTCGGGGAGCTCACCCAAGCATCCAAGAAGATCGGGAACGTGGTCAACGTGATCTCGGACGTCGCCAACCAGACGAAGCTCCTCGCGCTCAACGCGACCATCGAGGCGGCCCGGGTCGGAGAGCTCGGAAAGGGCTTCGGGGTCGTGGCGGCGGAGGTGAAGAACCTGGCCCGTCAGACCTCGGGCGCGACGGAGGACGTCGACCAGCTCATCTCCTCGCTGCAGAGCGCGACCGAGCAGGGCGTGGGCGCGCTCACCCGCGTCGGCAGCGCGATTCGCCGGTTCGACACCATCGCCTCCACCATCGCCAACAGCATCGGAGAGCAGCGCAGCGCGAACGAGGACATCAGCCGGAACATCCACCAAGCGGCCAGAGGCACGAAGGGAGTCTCCGAGAGCATCGCGCTCGTCACCAGCGCAGCCCAAGAGACGAGCGAAGCGGCCCTCGCGATGCAGACGACCGCCGCCGACCTATCCAAGCAAGCAGAGGTCCTCAACGCCGCGACCCGAGAGTTCATGGCCCAGATGAACGGCTGAAGGCATGTCACAGGGCGGACCCTTGCGGCGTCTCACTGCCGGCAAAGGAGATCCGCCATGTTGGCTGCGGCTTCGGCTTCTACTCTGACGCCCGAAAGGGCCACCGCGCTCGTCGCCGTCGGCCTCGCGGTTTCGGGCGCGATTCTGGGGGGAATGGCCTTCGCGCGAGCGAAGCGAGTCGTGACCGGTGGGCGGCGGCTCATGGCCGCCGCCGCCCTGATCCTTGGCGGGTGCGGGCTGCTCTTGGGCGGGCGAGTCATCGTCGCCGCGCTCGGAACGGAGATCGTCGACGAGCAGGGGGTCGAGCTGCTCCGCGATTGGATCGACGGGATGTAGCGGCGCTGCGACGTGGCGCAGCATGCCGTCCGACCTTGGTATTTTCGGCTCCGGGCGCTCAAAAGACCCAAGCGTTGTATTTGGCGATCATCAGCCATATGACCACCATGGCGGCGGTGAAGGACGGGACGCCGAGGATGGTCCACCACCGCCGCCAGCGTTCGAACTCGGCGGGCATCTCAGTCCCGTTCGCGAGCGCTTCGTCGGCGAGCTTGCGCACGCGCATCTGCATCCAAGCGGCGGGGAGCCAACAGACGCCCGCGACCGCGTAGCCGGCGAAGGCCTGCCATATCCACGGCCAGGACCACCCTCCCCCGCCGAGATGGATCAGGAGGCTGCCCGTGAGCGGCAGGGCCGCTCCGGAGGGCACGGTGAAGAGCCAATCGGCGCGAACCACCTCGCGCGCCGTCCACGCGATGATCGCGACATCACCGCTTCGGTCGGCGCGGTACTTGAAATATGCGGTCCCGATGCCGGTCCCGAAGAACACCGTCGCGCAGAGGACATGAATCAACTTGAGCGTGCTGAACAGCGTCACGAGGTCGTCCTCCGAAGGAGCACCCAGGTGCCAGCGAGGATTGGAAAGTTCTTCGTGAGCGGCCCGAAGGGGTGAACCCACATCTCGGGGTGGGAATACGTGACGAGGAGGGGCAATGCGATCAGGGCCGAAAGGAGCGCCTTCAGGAGGAGCCGCCGCGGCTTGCCCCTCAGAAAGAGTACCCCGAGGCCGCACACGATCTGAACCAGACCAGCGGCGCGGATCATGACGAGGGCGACATCATTGGAGACCCCGAGGTGGGTCGTCACGTCGATCTCCAGGGGGCTCGGGAACAACAGCTTGGGAAACAAGCCCTCCGTCAGCCAGACGATCCCCATGGAGACGCGTAGGAGCCGAGCCGCGCCCTCGTCGTACCCGCGCCGCCCAATTGCCTCCGCGCTCCAGATCGCGCCGACGAGAGGGAGGTTCTTCGAGAGCACGCCGAAGGGGTGGACGAGCAACGTCGGCGACTCGACTCCCAAGATGACCGTGAACGCGACCACAGGGGCGGTCTGGGCGATCGCTTGGAGGCGATCGGTGGGCCGTCGAAAGAGCACCGCCGCGAGGACGACCTCGGCCGCGCAGGTGAGCCACATCAAGGCGTCCGGCATTCCCAGCGGTTGCAGGTGGTCCGCGCCGACCCGACGATAGTACGGGTGCACCACGAAGAGCCCCGTCGCGAGCCACACCAGGGCGACCCCGCGGCGCAGCAGCGCCTCGTCTCGACGGTCGGCCTCGGCGGCGGACACGTTATCCACTCCGACGAGATACCAGGCAATCGCGCATCGCGTGCGCAGAAATTCCGTTCTTCGGCGCGCTTCTATTCGACTGCGCTACGCTCCGCGGGTGGATAAGGAAGAAGCTCGCGCAAGCCTCAGGGTGCTCCTCTCCGTCGCGCTCGCGGACGGCAAGCTCGACATCGACGAGAAGCGAGTCCTCGATCTGGTGGCGCGCCAAGAGTACGAGGAGGACGAACCGCCCTCGAGCCGGTTCGAAGACTCCCGCGACGTCGACCGGGCCTTGAGGGTCATTCGCTCCCCCGAGGCTCGCTCGATGACGTGGAAGGCCGCCCTCGCCATCGCCACTGTCGATCGACACTGCTCCAAGAAGGAGCACGCGATCCTGGAGCGCATCCACTCCGCCCTCGTGCCCGACGAGCCTGCGCCCGCCGTCGCCATCGCGGAGGCCAAGTATGACGAGCGCTTCGAGGCGATCCGCGCCGAGGTCGAGCGCGCGACAGCGGCGTTCCTGAAGAGCCTCGGCCGAGGCGGGACGGCCGTATCCCAAGCCGAATACGAGCAGAGGGCGACGGAGCTGGCCGAGGAGAAGACGAAGCTCTACGCGAAGGCGATGTCGCTGCCACCGCCCGCGCGGTGAGCCCTCGCGACTTCGAGCCCCGCGCGCACCAGCGTGGGCCCACCTCGCGCTCAGCACGATTGACCAGTATTGCCGGCCGGAAGCTCGTGCGCCGCGAAGCGTCCACCTCCCTCGAGCGCGGCCGACCATCCGTAACGTGCGGTAACAATTGGAACATCGCGATGGAATTCAGATGTCTTCCCTTCACTTTCGCGCCGCATCTCGCTTACAGACGGCGTGATGGAACACGTCGACGTCATCATCGTCGGGGGCGGATTCGCGGGCATGTGTGCGGCGCGCGCGATTGGTCGGCTCGGGAAGAAGGTGTTGGTGCTCGAAGCGCGCACCGGCGCCGATCCTCGCTTCCGCGGCGAGCTCATGCACCCACCGGCGGTCGAGGTCTTGCGCGAGCTCGGCTTGCTCGACGCGCTCGTCGCCGATGGCGGCGTGATGGTGGACGGGTTCGCCGTCATCCTCGGTGAAGGGAAGTCGCTCGTGGAGCTGCCCTATGCAGAGGTCGGGGGGCCGAGCTGCAAAGGCTTCTCCATGGAGCATCCCAAGATGGTGGCCTGCTTCCGGCGGGAGGTGGCGGGCGATGCCGGAGTCACGGTGCGGACCGGCGTCAAAGTCCAAGAGCTGGTTCAGGTGGATGGCGTCGTCGTGGGCGTGCGGACCGACGAGGCAGAGATTCGCGCGCCTCTCACCGTGGTCGCCGACGGTCGCCACTCGAAGCTCCGAAAGTCACTCGGCTTCCCGGAGAACACGCGCCTGTTGTCCTATACGGCGGCGCTCCTGGTCGAGCCGGGCGAGCTCCCGCGCCCGGGGCACGGCCACGTGTTCTATGGTCCGTTCGGCCCCATCCTCGCCTATCCAATCGACGGCGGCCGAGTGCGCATGTGCATCGACGTCCCCGTCGATGTCGAGAAGGGGCGAGAGGGCGTCCTCGCCTTCCTCCGCGACCACTGCCTCCCCCACGTGCCGGAGCCGCTGCGTTCGGCGATGGCGAGCTCCCTCGAGGTGCACGAGCTCGAGATGTGCGCGACCCACTCCATCTCCACTCGTCGCTGCGCGGCCCGCGGGGTCGTCCTCATCGGCGACTCGTGCGGGTGCGCCCACCCGATCACCGCCGCCGGCATGATGGTCGCGCTCCACGACATTCAGGTGCTCGCGAGCGAGCTCGCCCGAGAGGCAGATCTCGACAAGGTGCTGTTGCGCTATCAGGACCGACGCTACGAGTTCGTGCGAGCGAGAGAGATCCTCACCGACGGGCTTTACGACGTGTTCCGGCTGGGAGACCCGGGCGCTCAGGCCATGCGCGACGGGCTCCAGCACTATTGGACTTCGGGGCCCAAGGCGCGGGCGGCATCGATGGCCATCCTCGCCGGCCTCGAGTCACGCCTCGTCTCGTTCATCGCGGAGTACTTCAGCGTCGTCGCGCGCTCGGCCCGCGCGGTGGTGTGGAAGGGCATCCCCAGCTGGTCCGGGCTCGGCAAGACGGCGCGAACCCAGCTCGTCCGCACGAGCGAGCTCGTGCTCAACGACGTCCGGCGGAGGCTACCGGTCCGGACCCAGCTCCTCTTCGGGCCTCGGGTCGCCGAGCGGGTAGCGGGGCGCGGCGTGGATCACGCCAATCCGCCCTCGTGAGAGAAGTTGCCGTAACGTCTCGTCGCCCGACCCGCCCGCACTTGCAAACAATATTGTGTCTGCATTGGCGCGACGATAAGCATGGCGCGTGCTCTTTCTGTACCTCTCCATCGTCGCCACGCTCCTGCTCGACGCCGTACTGATTGCGACATTGACTTGGGCCCACGCGAGCCCGAGCTTCGCGGCCTATCGCATCAAACAAGGGCCAACAGGGGTGCCGCGAAAGGGGCGCGAGCGGACCATGGCCGTGATTGGCGTGCTCTCCCCGGCGCTCGTCTTCGGGCTCGTCGCCCTCGGACGGCCCTGGCTGTTCGTCGAGACGCCGGCCTCCCCGCTGCGCATCCTCGGCGAGGTCGTGGGGGTCATCCTCGTCTACGACTTCATCTACTACTGGCTTCACCGGGTGATGCACCTGAAGTCGCTATTGCGCTTCGTCCACGGCTACCACCACCGAGCGAAGAACCCCTCCGCCCTCGAGAGCTTCTACCAGCACCCCATCGAGGCGGTCGCCGGCATCGCGCTCCTCTTCGTCGTGACCTTCGCGATCGGGCCCGTGCACACGGTCTCCTTTGCCATCATCTTCTTCGTCTATTCCCAGCTGAACATCCTGGTCCACAGCGGCTTCGACACGCGCTCCAAGCTCTTCTATCCGATCGACGTGATCACGCGCCGGCATCACGTCCACCACAACGACGACCCGGAGAAGAACTACGCCTCCATCACCCCCCTCCCCGACTGGATGTTCCGTACCGCTCGCTGACCTCTGCTTTGCCCTCCATTCGATGAGCGCTCGGTGAGCAGGCCGGCAGAAGGAAGGTTCTTCATGCGGCGGGGGCGGAGACGGCGCATCATGGGGCGTCGATGGCCAACCTCCTCGCGATCGTCTCGAAGGCCGAGTTCGAGGGCGCCCACAAGAGCGCCAAGCTCGGGGACACCCTCCGCGTCGATCGCTATGTCTCGACGAACAAAGCCCTGACCCCACTGTCCGAGGGGGGCGCCCTGTTCCTCGTCACGGTGCGCCCGCCCGACGAAGCGCTCTGGCTCGTAGCGGTGCTCGAATCACCGGTCCACGACGGGACGATGTGGCGCGCGCCCCCCAACGCCGTGCCCACGCGGGACCTGTCGGCCATTCGGGACCAGCTTCGCTTCTCCACCGGCGCCGGGATCCAAGCGAAGAAGGGCGCGCTCGGGATGAGCCTGCAAACGCCGCGACGGCTCACCGATGCGGACGTCGCGCTCCTCCGTGGCGGCGCCGCCACGGCCGCACGCCCCGCTCCCCGCCTGGCGAGGAGCGAGCGCGCGGAGCGAAGAGGAAGCCGAATGCGAAGCCAGCGCCCCGGCCCGTGGCTCCCCCCCCGCGTCCGGGCCCCGCCCGCCCCGAGGGGATGCCTCGCTTCCCGACTATGAGGAGCCAGCGCCGGTCGAATGGACCGACGAGATGCGCCGCCTATGGGCGGAAGCGCTGGCCGACCCGGATGATCTCGTCGCCCGCTCCGTGCTCGCCGACAAGCTGCAGGAGCTCGGGGATCCCTGGGGCGAGTACTTGCAGCTCGCCTGTCGTCTCGCGACCATGAGCGACGAAGACGCCGCTCGCGGCGAAGTCGAAGGGCGCGCGGAGCAGCTGCTCAGTCGCTATCAGGGCCCGTTCACGCGTGCGATCCGCAGCGTCGCCGACTTCTGCCCGGACGGCTTCTTGGCGCCGGGTATCGTCGGCTTCGCCCGCGGCTGCGTGGAGCGGCTGCGCCTCCAAGGCGATCGTACCCGCGCCCTCTCCTCCCTCGCGCGGGCCGCCCCTATTCGCGACCTCATCGTGGAGCAAGGCGCCCCCACGCCGGAGCCCTGGGAGAGCGCCTTCGCGGCGATGCCCGAGCTCGCCCGCCTGCGTTCATTGACGCTACCGTGCCAGGACGAAGTGCGCGCCCTCGCGCTCTTGTCGTCTCCCCATCTCACCAGGGTCGAGGCGCTCGCCCTCTCGGGCTCGGTCACCCCCGCCGTGCTCGCGGCGATCGCGGCGGGACCGGCGTTCGCAGGGTTGCAAGAGCTTCGACTGCAGGGCAACCACGAACAGCCAGGCTTGGGGGAAGAGGTCGCGACCGCGCTGGCCAAGCTTCCAATCCGGAGATTCTCCGGCTCGGTCCTGGGCCTCGGCGCCCAGGGGGTGCGGGCGCTCGCGAGCGTATGGCCCCTCGAGGACCTCGAGCTCGTGAGCGACCCGCTGGGCCTCGCGGGGGCCCGCGCCCTCGCAGAAGCGCCATTGAGCAAGCTCACCAGATTGTCGCTCCAGATGTGTGACATTCAAGAGAAGGGCTGCGCGGCGGTCGCGGGGGCCCGTCACATGGGAGCGCTTCGCGAGCTCGAGATCTCTCACGGCTGCGGCTTCAACGCCAAAGCGCTGGACGCGATGCTCGCCAATTGGGCGCTGCCGGCGCTGCGACGGCTCCGGCTGCACGGCCCCATCCGAGAGGCGGGGGCGGCGCGCCTCGCCGCCGCACCGTGGATTCGAAGCGTCGAGTCATTGACCATCTCCGATGGGGCGTTGAAGGCCGAAGGCGCGCGCGCCCTCGCCCGCGCCGACGCCCCTTCATTGAGGAAGCTGGAGCTCCACGGCTGTGGCCTGGACGAAGCGGCGATGAGAGCGCTCGCAGAGGGGCCCCTCCTCGCCCACGTGACCTCGCTCGATCTGGCCCGAAACAAGTGCGGGGCCGAGGGGGGCAAGGCCCTCGCCAAAGCCCCCGGCCTGGAGAAGCTCGAGGTGTTGCGGCTGCATTACAACTGGATGGGCGTCGGCGGCGCGCGGGCCCTCCTCGAGCGAATGCCCTCCGCGCGAGAGCTCTATCTCGGTGAGAACAACTACGGCTCGGAGCCGATGCGGGTGGCCGCGCGCGGGCTCTTGCCGCGTCTCCGGACGATGCGCCTCTACACGGAAGGAGACGGTGACTCGCTCACCGCTTGGATGAAGAGCGGCCACGCGCGGGCGCTCCGATCGCTCGGCTTGCGACAGACGCGTGTGTCCAAGGAGGCGGCAGAAGCGCTCGTGCGCCTGCCGGAGCTGCGAGAGCTCTCCTTCACGTTCTGCACATTCGACGCGGGCGTCGTGGGTCCCCTTCGGGAGAGGCTCCCGGCGGGGGCTTCGTTCTGGCCCAAGGTTCCCGAGTAGCTCTCTCGATCCAGGTCCGAAGTCGAAGGGAATGGCGAGAGCGAGGCGGCGCCTTGCTCATTGGCCAGCGCGCGCAGAGCCACCCATCCGGCGTCCAAAGCCCCCCTCCTTCACCATCTCGTCGAGCGCCTCCTGCATCTTCAGACGAACCTCTTCCTGGCAGCGCGCGAGCACGCCCGGATCGTCGGCCGCGTCCGGGCCGAGCTCCGGCCATCGAATCGGATCCAGCACGCGCAGCTTCATGTGCACGGGCCAGGGAAGATAAAGTCCGATGGGGCCGAGCCACAGGCCGAAGGGTAGCGCGAGGACGACGGGGAAGACCTCGATTCGGGTCAGCTTCTTCCAGCCCGAGCGCCGGGCGAACTCCACGCCGTCGGTGATGACATGAAAGCCCTCGTGAGCGCCGGCGGAGACGACGGGCACAATCGGCGCTCCGCTCCGGAGCGCGACGCGGATGAAGCCGACGCGAGAGCCGAAGACGACCTCGTTTCGCCGCGAAGAGGGTTTGAAGGCGTCGAGATCGCCGCCGGGATAGACGAGGACCTTCGCCCCCGTGCCGAGCAGCGCGAGGGCGTTCTCTGGCTTTGCCGGGACGGCGCCGAGCCTCGCCATGGTGCTGCCCATGGCCGGAACCCGAAAGATGAAGTCGTGCATGAGGCCATACGCGCGCGCCTCTGGCCCGAAGTGCTGCCAGTAGCGAACCATGAGCGCGAACATGTCGGGGGCCATGATCCCGCCGTTGTGATTCCCCACCACGAGCGCTGCCCCCGGCGCCACCGCCTCGAGCCCTCGCACCTCGACGGTGTGGTAGTGCTCGAAGGCGAGCGCGAACGCGCCCATCCAGGCGCGAATGAACTCCGGATCACGCCGATCGATCTCCAGCGGCCGAGGTCGACTCATGCGCGCGAGCGTACCGCTTCGCGGGCCCACGGACATCGAACGACTCAATCGAGGCTCCTTGCGCGCCCGGACGCCGTCATGCGCCGCCGGCCCGCGAGCTTGGCGGTGCGTCCAGGCTCTTCGGGCCCCGCGCTCGCGTCCAGCGCATCTCCGCATCGAAGCTCCAGTCGAGGTAGCGATCGAGCACGACGATGACGGCGCTCGACAGGAGCGTGAGCGCGATCGCGGCGAGCGCGCGAGCGCCGACCAAGCCGAACAGCTTCGCCCCCACGGGCCGCGCGAGGGTGAAAGGCCCGAGGACGGCCACGGTCGCGAAGGTTCGCACCTCGTGACGAGAGACGCCGTAGACCCCGAGCGCCCCCATCACGAGGATTTGAAAATCGGCGACGCTATCGGAACTTCGTGGGCCGGACATCGGACTGATAATGCTCCGTCACGTCGCGCGTGACCGATCCCGAGCAATCGAACGTGACCTTGCGCGTGTCCGTCCAAGGCTCACCGTGCACCATGAACCCGCGATCGCTGACGAGCTCGACATGCCAAGGCCGGCCGTCCTCGTAGAGCCAGACCTGCGCGAACGCCTCGAGCTCGAGCGTGCCGATCCGATGCGGCTCCGCGAGCGTGAACGAGGAGAGTCCTCCGCTCTCGTGGAACGCGACGGTGGAGCGGACGACATAGCCAGCCATCGCCACCGGATTGTCGAGTTGGAGCTCCGCTACGCGTCCGCTCGGGTGGAACCGAGCGCGCGTACCGGGCGGGATGCTGATGCCCAATACGCTAATGGGCAAATCGAGGACCGCACCCTGGAGCGCCCCGTCCGAGTGAAAGCTCACGTCCCCGCCGGCCCGGGCGGCGACCTCGCCGAAGCGCGCGCCGCGGGCGAGCACGCACCCCTCGAGGCGACCGTCGCGGTCGATGGAGGCGAACCCGGCCGCGCAGGCGACGGACACCCCCGCGGGGGTTGGGATGGCCGCCCCCTTCGCGAGCGTCGTCTGCTCGGGCACCCCATTGTCGTGGAACCACGTGTAATTGTCGCCCGCGAGGGAGAACCCCGCGATCGTGACGGGGCTCCTCAGGGTGCAGACACGAATGCGGCCCTTGTCGTCGCGCCACACCTCGCGGTCACCGCGGCACCGGGCCTGCCCGAATGGCACGTCGGACCCGGGCTTGACCATTTTCATCGGCTCGCGGTCGGGCGGCTTCCCGCGCGTATCGATGAATGGCGCCGACCGGCATGAGCCCTCTTGGGGAGCGGGAGCGGATGAGCTCGCAGCCGCGCTGTCCCGAGGAGGCCCGCTTTCGGTCGGGGCAAGCCGGTCGGGAGCGGGGCCACGCTCGTTCCTCGAGGGCGTCGCGGGTGACGCGCAGCCGCCGATGGCGAGCACGACCGCGCCCCACGCGGATGCCCGGCTGGGGTGAGACGGAGTCATGCCGCTTTCGTCCACGATGGCTGGATACTATCGTCTCAGGGGTGTTCGGCAACTCGGGCGAATGGGCGCGCCTCGCTGCGAGCTTCGGGGGGGTGTCTTGGCGCGGCCCGGCGCGATCGATCACCACCTGCGCTCGGCGGTCGCGGCGCTACCGGCCTTGTTCGGCGTCGCCCGCAAGCACGGCCCTGTCGCTGTCGCCGCTACCGCGGCAACGTGATGTCGAGGGTGAAGCCGTGATTCTCGGTGAGGCCCGTCACGAGCTGGGCCATTCCGCTCTTGGGTCCGACCCACGTGATGAGGCGCTTCTGGATCTCTTTGTCGTCCGCCTTGCCGTAGCGCTCGATGCACGCTTTGGACAGCTCGCCCCAGAAGGCGTCATTGTTGAGCGCCGGCGAGAATTGGAGCTGCACGGACTGGAGCTCGTTCGGGACCCCATCCTTGTCTTTCGCGAAATAGAGCTTCAAGCCTTCGAGGCCGGGATGCCCCTGGACCGGCACCTCGACGAATCCGAACTTGCTCACCTTCTCTGCTCCCGGAACGACCTTCGCCGCCTCGTCGGGCTTCATTCCCCGCTTGAGCCCGCTCAGCACTTTGGGCGCAAAGCCGTCCTTCTTGGTTCCCAAGATGGCAGGCAGGTCGACCTTGATGTCCTCCTCCTTGGACGCCGCCTTCTCCTCGGACGCCCCGTTCGTCCCCGAAGCCGCCTTCGGTGGAGCAGCGGTCTCTCGAGAGCCGGATGTCGCCGACCGGGGGGCGACGCTGCCGCCAGAAGCGGCCGGCTTGCCGCTCGACGACGACGCTGTGGGCGTGTCCTTGGCACAGCCAAAGAGCGACAGGGAGGAGAAGACGACCGCGGCGGGGACCAGGACGAGTCGAGGGAAGGACATGGCGAGCTCCTGCTTGTACTGCCGGCCCGAAGTTCACTGCGTAGACCTCCTTGGACTCCGTCCACTGCGTGGACTGCGTCCAATCCGGTTCGTGCCTGGATCTGCTTCGCCCCCGCGCACGGCGCGGCAAGTGAAGGGCGGAGCAGCTCCAGGCACGAAGCCTCAAGTCTGGCCGTGGACTTCTGTGTTCCTGGGTACTGCCGGATCCGGAAGCGGACTTCCGGCCGGCAGTACTAGGTTCGCCTTCAAGACGCGGTGACGTCCGCGCCGTCGCAGCTTTTGTTTCGTGTCCTCGAACGGCGAGGCCCCGCCACCGGGAGCGGGTCGTCGCAATCACAGGTTGCCGGTGTAGCGCCTCAGCTCGAACGGGTCCGTGTCGGTGCCGAGCAGGAAGCGGACCGACTGGCCGTTCAGGAGATAGAGGCCGCCGGGGGTCGAGATCACGTCGGTCATTCCGCTCGGTACGTCTTCGTATTCGCTCGTGGCTTGCGACCAATCGGCGAAGGACGGCGTGACCCGGATGAGGACGCTCGTGAAGGCCACGTAGACGCTGCCATCTCGATAGGTCATGCCGTCGGCGCCAGCGAGGAACGAGAGGTCGGAGAACTTCCCGTCGATCTCCACGACCGAAACGGCTCCCGTCTCGAGATCGACGCGGGCGAGGCTCGACGGCGAGTAGAGCACGGTGAGGAGGGCCGACTCGTCCGGGAGCACGACGACCGAGTTCTGCCCGACGAGGGCGGCCTCGAGATCCGGGCTCGACGTGAACAGCACGGGGCCGAGCAGCTCGTCCACCACGTACACGTTGCCTTGCTCGCGATCCACGACGTAGCCGAGCCCGTCGCTCGTGACCGCGACATCGGTGCAAGAAGCGTCGGCGGCCGCATCACGGAGGTCGTACGCAGCCGTCCGGGCTCCCGTCTCCATGTCGAAGATCCACACGTGGCCCGAGCGAGGATCGTCGTCGTCGTTCATCGCGCAAACCCAGAGTCTCCGCCGCGCGACGTCGACATCCATCCCCAGCGTCCACCATGTCCCTGGTGCGGTCTCGGTGAAGACCACTTGCTCGAGCGCGCTCGTCGCGTCCAATGCGTGCACCGAGCCGTCGCCGAGGCTGCCGAAATAGAACGTTCCGCTCTCCGGGTCGTAGGCGCCGCCCTCCGGGAACTGCGCGTCGAGCGAATAGGTGTCTTGAAGCTCCACGGGATCGG
This sequence comes from Polyangiaceae bacterium, assembly GCA_044225865.1. Lineage (GTDB taxonomy): Bacteria > Myxococcota_A > Polyangia > Polyangiales > Polyangiaceae > Xiheicaenibacterium. The sequence continues at coordinate 187,096 of JBGAID010000003.1, forward strand.
GAGCGCCACCGCTGCCCCCGGTGTTCGCGCCTCCCTCGGGAGCACCTCCGACCGCCCCTCCGCCTTGCGGACCGGCACCGCCGAGCGTGACCTGCCCCCCTTCCCCGCCGCCCCCCGACCCTGGGCCCGCTGCACCCGACGCGCCGTCGTCCTCGGAGCAGGCGACCAATGAGAACGAGACCAGCGATGCGAGGGCGATGCGTGCGAGCGTCGGGGTCGGCATGGCTCCTCTTACGGCGGAGCTTCGCAGTGGGACATGCTCTCTCGCGACAATCACTTGCGCGAACGCGACAGCCGCGGAGCCCGGCCCGTCCAGCGCCGAAACGCGTGGGTGAACGCGCTCGGATCGGAGAACCCGAGCGAGAACGCGACCTCCGCGACGGACGTGTCGCCGCGCTCGAGCCGAGCTATCGCGCACTCACGACGAACCTCGTCCACGAGCGCACGGAACGTCAGGCCCTCCTCCCGCAGTCGACGCTGGAGCGTGCGCGCCCCCACGCCGAGCTGCTCTGCCACCGACTCGAGAGATGGATCCCCCTCCGGGAGGAGGGCCCGCACGATCCTTCGAATACGGCCGACGAGATCGGGCTCGCTCGGCAATGCGTCGAGGACCTGGGCGGCGTGCGTCTCCAGGATCGATGAAAGAGTCGGATTGGAGCCGCGGAGCGGGAGCGAGAGGCTCGACCTCTCACATCGGACCGCGTACGCCGGCTGCTCGAAGCGCACCGGGGCACGGACGAGGTCGGGAAGATCGCGCGGCTCGGCACGGTGACGAAGCTCGAGCGCGACGGGGGTGAAGGCGCCTCTTGTCCCGCGTCGCGCCGTGAAGACCATGTGCACCATCGCCATCTCGAACAGCGCCGGGACCTCGGGCGTCTCCTCCATCTCGTACACGATCACACTCTCGGTCCCGCGCTCCACCGTCGTCAACGACAGCTCGTCGCAAAGCAATCGCGAGTAGCGTCCGAAGCGCACCAGACCCTCGCGCAGATCCGGAGCGCTCGCCACCACGAACCCGAGCAAGCCGAACGCCGGCCCGTCGATGGCGCGCGCGACGCGGGCCCCGAACGACGGATCGCCCGATTCGCGGGCGGCCAAGTCGAACAGGCGGAGATAGCTCGTGGTCGGGATGCGAGCGTCGCGGTCGGCCACGGTCGGCTCGTCGACTCCGACCCGCTCGAGGAGGCGGAGAGGATCGAGACCGCACGCCTGGGCCGATGACAGGAGCGCGCGCACCCATGAGGACGCCGTGGTCACGGCCCTCCCTTTTACATGCCCGTCTCGGGGACGTCGATTCCGGCAAGGCGCGGATTCGGCGCTACTTGGAACACTCGGACCATTGTCTGTTAACTTCTGGCGGAGGGGCCCGCTCTCACCATCGAGGTCATGCGTAGCTCGGTCCCCGCCGCTTTCGCCATCGGGACCCCGTCGGAAGGCGTCGGGGCGTCCGCGAATGACAACACCGAGCTCGAGCTCCTGCGACGCACGCTCTCGAACGAGCGCCACCATCGGCGAGAGGCGGAGCGCCGGCTGGCCGACCTCGAGGGGCTGACGAGTCGCCTGGCCGCCTGGGATCTCCTGCGCATCCTGCGTCCCGGTTCCCCGTCCTCCCTGCAGGTCGGCGACAGCATGGAACGCAAAGTGACCACCGCCTTCGTCGACCTCCGCAACTTCACCGGCCTCTCGGAGCGCATGTCGACGCGCGGGGTGCTCGACCTCCTCAATGGTCTGTTCGGGGACCTGGCTCGGATTGCCACGAAGCACAGCGGCTTCATCGACAAGTACATCGGTGACGCAATCATGATCGTGTTCCCCGGCTATCCCGACGACGCCGTTCGAGCCGCCATTGCGATGTTCGACGCGCTCAGGCACCAGAACGTCCTGCGCGTGGCCGCCGGGAGCCCGCCCCTCGCGCTCGGCGCGGGGATGAGCACAGGCCTCGCGCGCATCGGCGTCGTCGGCGCCGACGACCGGATGCAGGTCACGGCCGTGGGTGACTCCGTCAACCTCGCCTCCCGCCTCGAGTCGATGTCGAAGGAGTACGGAGCGCCGGTGCTCCTCTCCGAGAGCACGCTCTATGGATTGAGCAGCGACCAGCGCTATCACCTCCGGTTCGTCGACCGGATTCGGGTCAAAGGGAAGGTCCAGCCCCAATCGGTCTACGAGCTCTTCGACACCGACCCCCCCGACGTCGTCGCGCGCAAGCTCTCGCTTCGCCCCCTGCTCGAGCTCGCCCTCGCCGCATACCATCTTCGCGACATCGATCGGGCGGAGCCGCTCATCCTGCAAGTCTGCGAGGAGCTGCCCTCCGATCCGGTAGCCCGGCTTTACGCGACGCGGTGCCGGGAGTACCGAACCTCGGGTCGATTCTACGGCACCGGCGAGGCGGGGCGCTCATTGCCGTGGCAGGCCGACTTCGAGACGGGGGTGAAGCTCGTCGACGACCAGCACGAGGAGCTGCTCGCTCACCTCAACGCCCTCGCGGAGGAGGTCCGACTGGAGGAGGCGGGGAGCCCCCGCCCGATCCTCGATTACCTGGGACACTATGCGGCGGAGCACTTCCAAACGGAAGAGGCGTTGATGCGCGCATACGACTATCCCTTCCTCGCCGACCATGAGCGCGAGCACCGCAAGTTCGTGGACTACTTCGTGGAGCTCAAGAACGAGATCACCGCCGGCCACGATCCGCTCTATTTACTCTTCAGAGTCCAAGTCTTCTTGCTCGATTGGTTCGTGTCGCACTCGACGGGAACCGACCGTCACTTCTCGACCTACCTCCTTTCGCAGGGCGCGCCTCCTAGCGTCGCGCCGTAAAGACCCCGACATCCCAGTCCGTAAGCGCTATGCGGATCTGGGAGGTCTGGCCGCGCCCCCCCAAGTCGCATTGCGCGATGTACGAGCGCACCGCGAGCTTCCCCTGGCGTGACGCCTACGTCCCGTCCTTCTCGAGGATCCGCAGCTTCGAGTCGTCTTCGACGCTGACCCGACCGGCGTCCGGGTCGACCTTCACGTTCTTGCATTTGCACTGCCAGTCTTCTTCGTGGGTCGGCATCGACTCGATGACGTCGCCACAGCGCAGGCACTCGTATTGGTACTTGCGGCCGGCCGGGTACCCTTGCTTCGGGTCGAAGGCGATCGGGCGCGTCATGGCACTTCTTTGATGTGCCCGGACGCGAGCAGATTGTCGATGCTGTCGGGTAGCTCGTGCTGGGTACCCCCGCCCGGCTGCCCGAACCAGGGAGCGGCGGGGCCGCTCTTGACCTCGATGGGTTTGACGACCTCGTATTTTTTGTAGGGCTTCTTGTCCGACCCGTCCGGGAGGGCGCGGTGCTCGTACGGCGTCCCGCTGTCCGCGACGAACGTTCCCTTGTCCTGGTGCTTCCCGTCCTTGTGGAAGCCGCCATATCGATCGATCTGGTGTCCGGGCTTGAGCGTGTTGTCGCTGACGCTCGCGAAGCCGCGATCCGGTGGCCAACGAATGCTGCCGTCAGGGTTGGTCCAGGGCGGGTGGTTGTGCGGGTTGCCGCCGCCGGTGTTGAGACCGAGCGGATCCACCTCGACGGTCGGCGCTCCGTCGAACGCGTGGAGGTTCATGCCGCCGCGCACGCCGAGCGGATCGGGGGTCAGCCAGCGGCCGACCTCCGGATCGAAATGGCGATAGCGGGTGACGCCCAGGCCCGTCTCCTCGTCCTCGTACTGTCCGAGGAGGCGGAACGGCGAGCGGACGCGGTACCCGCGGTTTTGCTCCCCGAGCGCGTCCCACTTCTCGGCCATGACCCGGCCCCACGCGTCGTGCTGCCCGGCCCACGCCACCCGCCCGGCCGGGTCGATGAGCTCCATGGGCGCGCCGATGTGATCGGTGACGACCATGAACGTCTCGCCCTTCTCCGACTGCAGCACGGGGGCGCCGCCATTGGGGTGGGCGACGAAGCTCCGAACCCCGCGCTCGGGGGAGAGGTCCGCGCAGATCTGATTGCGGTCCCAGACGAGCTCGACGACGCGGGGCCGCTCACCAGCTTTGCGGATCTCCTTGCTGACGCGCCGCCCGAACGCGTCGTACTCCATGAGGACGTGACGCCCGTCGGGGAGCTTCACCTCACGGAGCTGGTCCCGAATGTCCCATACGTAGTCGGTGATCGCGCCCGTCTTCTTGTCGCGCTTCGACGTGCGCCGCGCCCGCTTGTCGAAGGTGTATTTGTGGTGCTCCGTCTCGACGAGGCGATTGCCGGCCTGGAGCTTCCACCGCTGAGGGGCGCCTGGGGGGCTGCTCAGGCGGTCGAGGATGGAGACGAGCGAGCTGGCGGGATCGTAGTTGAAGACCCGCCGCCAGTCGCCGTGGGCCTCCTCCAGCAGGCGCCCGACCGCGTCGTAGCGGTAGGTCGTCGTCCCCCACGCGACGTCGTCGATCCGGGTGAGCCGGCCTCCGCCGTCGTATTGGTATTGGCGCCGCGCGAGCACGTCCGGCACCCCATCGGCGGCGACCGGCCCCTCCGCGCGCTGGTCGATGATGCGATCGAGGGCGTCGAACGCATGCGACACGCTGTACGCGCCGCGCCCCTCTCGGCGCTTGATCTCGCGGGCGACCGCGTCCCGCTCGAAGGTGAACCGCGCCGGCGCCGCGTTCGGCCCCCCTCCACCCGGCAGGTGCTCGATCGCGGTGAGGAAGCTCTCTCTATCGAAATCGTAGCGCGTCGTCGTACCGTCGAAGAGGGCGCGCTCGATGGTGCGACCGTCCAGGTCGTAGCCGTAGCGAAGCACGCGGTCGCCCTGCCGCTCTACGAGGATCTGCCCAAAGGGATCTCGCTCGAACATCGTGAGGTGGGAGCGGCCTTGCGACGCGAAGCGCGACTCCGAGACACGTCCCATTCGATCGCGCTTGTGGACGATCGAAGATCCGTCGCTGCCCTCGTCGCGGAGGAGCCGGCCGGATTTGTCGTAGCCGTATGTCCGGCTCGTGCCGTCGGGGTATTCGATCCGCGCGATTCGCCCGGCGGCGTCGCGACGGTATTTGATGACGCGATCGTCGAAGGACTTCGTCTCGATGACGTTGCCCGCCTCGTCGTAGGTGAAGCTGTAGGTCTCCCCGACGGGGTTCTTGATCTTGGCGATTCGCTCGACGCTCGTGTACTCGAAGCGCCAAGATCGCCCGTCGGGCTCCACGAGCCGACCGATCTTCCCGAACCCAATCCAGGTCGCCTCGCTGACCCCTCCCGTCGGACCGACTTCGCGCAGCACCCGCCCGCTCGCATCGAAGGTGCGTTGGATCGTCGTCCCGTCCGGACGGCGCACGTGCAACGGACGGCCGAGCCGGTCGCGGGTGACCTGGGTCGTCCGTCCAATCGCGTCCGTCTCGACGATGGCGCGACCCAGGCCGTCATAGCCATAGCGCGTCCGCGTGCCTCGCCCGTCGGTCTCGGCGATCACGTTATGCTCGGTGTCGTATTCGTAGACGCGCAGCGGCCCCTTCTCGTCGCTGGCCTTGACCATTCGGCCGAGCGCGTCGTACTCGAACGAGAGCTGCTTTCCATTCGGGTGACGAACCCCGACGAGCGCGTTCTTGCCATCGTGAACGAGCTCCGTCACGTTGCCATCGGGGTCGATTCGCCGGCGCACGACGTCGCCTTGGGCTTCCCAAGCGGTCACGCGGTGCTCGGAGTCCACGCGACGGACCTCGATCCCGCGCGCGTCGTACCAGTGCTTCGTCCCTTCTCCGGCGCCATTGACGACGGCGATGCGGTAGCCGTCGGCGTCGTAGGCCGCCTCCTCCAGCACGGTGCCGTCGAGGAGGGACTCGCGCGCGGCGTAGCCAGGTAGATCGGCCCAGTCGATGACTCGGCTCTCCTCCCCGAGGAGCGTCGTCCTGCGATTGGCGAGATCATACTCGAGCTCGATCGCATAGAGCCCCTTCGGCCCCCACGTCTTGGCGCAGCGCCCGGTGTCGCCGTCGTAGGCGTATTGAAAGCGGGCCCCCGGCTTGGTGAGCGTCCCCACCATGCGCCCGTAGCCGTCATATTCGTACTCGCTGGCGTGGCCCATCGCGTCCACCGCGGCGGCGAGCCTCCCCCCTTCGTCGTATTCGTAGTCGGTCCACAGCTCGACGGAGCCAGAGACATGCACCTCGAGGCGAACGATGAGCCCACCTCGAAAGAGGACGCGCACCATTCGACCGGCCGTGTCGAAGACCCTCGCGAGGCGACCGTCCTCGTATTCGAAGCGGAGGGCGTTGCCGTAGAAGTCCTCGATGGTGGTAATGGCGGAGGCGCCCTCCGCCGCTTGGGGCCGGAACCGGGCGACGTGGTGGGTCTTGTGATCGACGACCGAGAAATCCAGCTCGCCCTCGCGCCGGAGGGTGAGGCGCTCGCGCCGGTGGAACGTCTCTGCTCCCACCGGGACCTTCTCGAAGTAGATGAAGCGGCCCTCCTGATCGCGCAGGGAGATGCACTGCTTCTCGACGGTCACGCGCTGATCGAACGCGTGCGCCCAGCCGGGGCCCATCGACGACGTGCGCTCCGCGTGGCGGGCGCTCGAGTAGAATCGCTTGAAGACCAGAGGGATTCGGCCGGGGAGCTCGAGATCCTCCGCCTCGTCGACGACGGCACCCGATACGAGATCGACGGGGTGGCCTCCCTGAC
>JBGAID010000135.1:0-22383 GCA_044225865.1 Polyangiaceae bacterium
CCTCTCCCGCGCGCAAGAGATCGGTGAGCTGCTCGCGTCCGAGGGCAAGAAGCCCTTCGAGGAGGGGGTGCTCGCGGAGGTGCTCCCGAACGCGGATCTCGTCGACTACTGGACGGCGAGCATCGAGGAGCTCGTCGCCGCCGACGAGGTCGCCCTCGATCCGACGAGCTACCCTGGCAAGCGCGCCATCGTCTATCGAGAGCCGCGAGGCGTGATCGCCCTCATCAGCCCCTGGAACTACCCGGTCGCGATCCCGCTCCGCACGATCATCCCCGCCGTCCTCGCCGGCAACACGGTGGTCTTCAAGCCGAGCGAGCACGCGAGCCGGGCCGGCGAGCTCGTCGCGTCGTTGTTCGCCGGCGTGCTCCCGGAGGATGTCGTCGTGCTCCTCCAGGGCGGCCCGGAGGTGGGCGCGGAGCTGATCCGCGCCGACGTCGACGCGGTCGTCTTCACCGGCAGCGTCGCGACCGGAAAGAAGATCGGGGCCGTCTGCGCGGAGCGCCTCGTCCACTGCTCGCTCGAGCTCGGCGGCAAGGACGCGGCCATCGTCCTCGCCGACGCGCCCATCGAGCGCACCGCCCGCGGGCTCGTCTGGGGCGCCTTCACCAACCTCGGACAGAACTGCGCCTCCATCGAGCGGGCCTACGTCGTGCGCTCCGTCTACGAGAAGCTCTCCGCCGAGATCGTCGCCGTCGCCTCGTCGCTCGACCCGGGCCGCGACGTCGGCAAGATGACGACCGACGCGCAGGCCGCCATCGTTCGCCGCCACGTCGGCGAAGCGGTGAAGGCAGGCGCGAAGGTCCTCGCCGGCGCGGTCCCGGAGGCGGACGGCGACGTGGCCCCCATCGTCCTCGAGGTGAAGGACGAGGCGTGCGCCCTGATGCGAGAGGAGACGTTCGGACCGGTCCTGCCCCTCGTCGTCGTCGAGAGCGCCGACGAGGCGATCGAGCGCGCCAACGCCACCTCGTTCGGCCTCACCGCGAGCCTGTGGAGCGCGGACGTCGACCTCGCCTCCGTGCTCGCGCGCCGGCTCAAGGCCGGCATCGTCACCATCAACAACCACGGCTTCACGGCCGCGATCCCGTCGCTGCCGTGGACGGGGGTGGGGGAGACGGGCGGCGGCGTCACCAACGGGCCGCACGCCCTCTTCGCCTTCATTCGCCCGCGCATGGTGCTCGAGGATCGCAACAAGGCGAAGAGCGAGCTCTGGTGGTATCCGTACACCCCCGCGCTCCGCGCCGTCGCGCTCGGAATGGCAAAGATGAAGGGAGGAGCGGGCCTCTTCGGGCGGTTCTCGGGGGTCGTGGACGTCGTCGCCGCGCTCCCGAAGCGCCTGTTCGAAGGGGGCAAGGCGAAGTCGCAGGAGGCTTCCGCGAAGAGCGGGGACGCATGAGCCCCTCGCGACCGCTCGTCCTGCTCTCCAACGACGACGGCTACGCGGCGGAGGGCATTCGCGCCGTCGCGACCGCCCTCGCTCCCCACGCCGACGTCGTCATCTGCGCCCCCGAGCTCAACCAGAGCGCGACGAGCCACTCGCTCTCGCTCCATCGCGTGCTCCGTCTGCGATCGACGGAGCCGAACGTGTTCCTCGTCGACGGCACGCCCGCCGACTGCGTCTACGTCGCCCTCCACGCCGGGACGCGCGTCCTCCCGAGGCTGCCGGATCTGTGCGTGTCGGGCCTGAACCACGGCCTCAACCTCGGGGTGGACGTCTTCTACTCGGGCACGGTCGCGGCCGCGCGAGAGGCGGCGCTGCGCGGGATCCCCTCCGTCGCCTTGAGCGCGGACGCGGGCGCCGACCGATCCGCCGCCGCCGAGCTCGGGGCTCGGATCGCGCTCGCCGCCCTCGCGCGGGTCACCGCGCCCGCCCCCGTCCTGCTCAACGTCAACTTCCCTCGCGGTCGATCGTGGCAGGTGCGCGACACCAAGCTCGGCCACCGGACGTACGAGGGCGAGGTCGTGTTCCGCAGAGACCCTCGCGGCCAGGAGTACATGTGGATCGGGGGCGGCAAGCCCACCCACCGCGAAGAGGAAGGGGCCGACACCGACGCGTACGACCGCGGTCTCGTCGGCGTCACCCCGCTCTCGCTGTCGCTCGACGAGCCAGCCCAGTCCGGCCTCGCGCGCGAGGTCGCGCGCGCCGTGTCTTGATAAGAATCTCTGTTCCGCGCTGGCCGCTCCGGGCCCTGTCGGATTCTCTTGGTTCGCGCTCGCGGATTCGCTTCCGCTGCGGCAGGGGATCAGAGCTGCTCGATCCCGGCGTGATCGGCGACGATGCGGCTCGCACGGATGGCCGAGCCGAGGTTCGTCGTCGCGAACGTGATCCGAACGCCGCCTCCCGCGGGCCGGTCGACGGTGGCGTTGTACTTCGTCAGCTCCTCTTCGAGGGGCTTGCCCGCACCGGGTCCCAGCTTGAGGGTCATGCGCTCGAACATCGAGGGGCGCTCCACGACGTCCGCCGTCTCGAGGGCTTCGTCCCGCACCACGTCGGGATCGCCGAACAGGCCAATGGCGAACAGCAGCGCTGTCGACGCGGTGCTCGAGTCCTTCCCGCGGAACCACAGCCCGACGTCGTGGAACGGGAGATGGGCGCACTTGAGGTAGAGCCCTCCCGCCTCGGCCCGCGTCTTCTCGAAGATGCGATCCGACGCGGCGACGAGCCGGGAAATCGAGTCTTTATCGAACGCGCGCTCCGCGCCCTCGCCCCGCAGCCGCACCACCGTCCCCTCGTCCCCTGTCTTTCCGGGCGCGTTGAGCGAGACGACCTCCACCGTCGTCCCCTTCGCGACCCCGACCAAGTCGGCGACGTCGATCGACGCGGCGTCGATGCGCTCGCCCTTGGGTGCTCGCAGCCAGAGCTCCAAGGCCCAGCCCGCCCTCGACATGCCCGTGGCCTGGCCGCCGGAGCGGACGTGGCGCCGGAGCGTCTCGCACGCCGCGACCTCCTCCGGGGTCGGCGGGGGCGCTGCCGAGGACATCAGCTTGTCGTCCGCGGTCCCTCTGCGAAGGACGAGGAAGGCCAGCAGTCCGAGCACGCCCAGGGCGAGGACGACGGGGACGAGGATCGCGGCGCTGGAGCGCGATGGAGGCGGGGAGTGACCACCGTGCTGGATGAAGCCGGCGCCTCCGAAGGCGGGGGGGCGCGGTCCTGGCCCATACCCGACCGGCGGCGCTCGGAGGGGCGATTCCCGAGCCTGCGCCCGCGCGGCCGCGCCGAAGTCCACGTCGAGGTCTCTGCTCCCGCGCCCGGAAGCGGGCGGGTCTTCCCGGGGTGAGCCGTGCACCAAGTAGAAGCCGCCGGAGGGCGTGGTGATCCGAGGCGGCGCCGGCGGCGCGGGGGATGGGGCAGGGGGCCCGCTCGGCGCCATCGCCATCGTCCGCGACGGCGCGGCGCCCCGGTCGAGCAACGTCGGCAGCGAGGAGGCGGGCGGCCGGTGGTCCAGGGGCGGGAGCTCGAGTGAGGGGGGACCGCTCCCGCGAGGGCGGTTCGGCATGAGCTCGGTCGCGCTCGATCCGATCCGCGCGAAGCCCTCGCTCGTCGGCGCGCTGGCGGGAGGAGGCATCCCCGGGATCAGCTCCGTGCCGCGCCGCGAGAACGTCTCGATCGAGGGCGGCGGAGCGTCCCCCCGCGATGGCCCCGTCGAGGGCTGAAAAGGGCCGGCGGGGTGGGGCGTGCTCACCACCGGTGAAGATGCGGCCGGGTCGCTCACGGGGCGACCGCGCGAAGGATCCGATCCGATGCGGGCGGCGAGCTTCACGGCAGAGTCGACGAGCGCCGCTTTCTTCGCGAGCTCGCGCCCCATCGTCGTCTCGACCACCTCTCCCACCATCGTGGGCGACGCGACGCCGAGGCCCTGCTCGACCGCGATCGCCATCTCGCGAGCCGTCGCGAAGCGCGCCGCCGGATCTAGAGCGAGCGCCCGCATCACCAGGGCGTCGAGCCCGGCCGGGAGCGGCACGACGGAGCTCGGGGGCCGCGGCTTGAACGAGATCGCGTTGTGGACCATCTCGATGTCGGTCGCGCCGGGGACGAGTCGCGCGCCCGTGAGCCCCTCCCAGAGCACGGCCCCTGCGGAGAAGAGATCGGCGCGCCGATCGAGGTCTTTCCCTCGCAGGTGCTCGGGCGACATGTACGCGACCTTGCCCTTGATCTTTCCGGCCTGCGTCCGCCGGCCCAGCTCGGTCGCCTTCGCGATGCCGAAGTCGAGCACGCGGGCGCTCCCGTCTCGGCCGACGAGGACGTTGTCGGGGGAGACGTCGCGATGGATGAGCCCGAGGGGCCGACCATCCTCACCCCGCGCCTCGTGCACGGCGTGGAGCCCGTGCAGCATCTGAGAGACGATCGAGCCGAGCACGGGCAACGGCAGGCGCGAGTGGCTTCGCTCGAGGGCGGTGAAGATCTTCGACAGCGGCTCGCCCTCCACGTACTCCATGACGTGGAAGAGCTCGCCCTCCTCGGTGACGACGTCGAGGGTCGAGACCACGTTCGCGTGCTGGACGCGGGCCGCGATCCGCGCCTCGTCCAAGAACATCGTCACGAACTCGGGATCCTTCGCGAACTGCTGGTGCATCCGCTTGATCGCGACGGTTCGGGAAAATCCCACCGGCCCGAGCAGGCGACCGACGTGGACCGTCGCCATCCCGCCCACTCCGATCGTGCCGCAGATCGCGTACCGACCCAGGATTCGGACGGGCGGCTCGGCCTCGGAGGTCACCGTGCCAATCTACACCCCAAACCGGCCGCGAAGCACCGGAAGCGGCGCGGGCCGGGCGCGGACTTGGTGCACTCGCGCCGGTGCTCGACTAGCGTTGTCGGCTCGCCGAGGTCCCCCCATGAAGGAGCCCCTTCTCTTCACCACCTCGCAGTACGCCTACTTCGAGCCCGCCCTGTTCGCGGCGGGGCACTTCGAGCGCGGCGCCATCGCTCGAAAGTCCTTCCCGGATGGCGAGCGCTACCTCCGCTTGGACGCGGACAGCTGGGGGCGGGACGTGGTGCTCCTCGGGGGCACCCCGACCGACTTGGACTGGCTCGAGCTCTACGACCTCGGGTGCGCCATCTCGAGGGCGGGGGCGCGCTCGCTCAGCATCGTGATGCCCTACTTCGGCTACGCCACGATGGAGCGCGCCGTTCGCCCGGGAGAGGTCGTGACGGCGAAGACGCGCGCGCGGCTGATCTCGAGCATCCCCACCTGCGAGGCGGGCACGCGGGTCTTCTTGTTCGACCTCCACACGGACGGGATCGAGTTCTACTTCGGGGACGATCACGTCACCCATCACCTCTACGGGGCGCCCGTCGTCACCGAGATCATCCGCGAGCGGATGGCGGGAAGGAGCTACCTGCTCGGGGCGACCGACGCCGGTCGCGCGAAGTGGGTCGAGAGCCTCGCGCGCCAGCTGGGGGTGGATCCGGCGTTCGTCTACAAGCGCCGCGACGAGGGCAGCGGCGAGGTCAGCGTCTCCGGCGTGAACGCCGACGTCGCCGGCCGCGAGGTCGTGATCTACGACGACATGATCCGCACCGGGAGCTCGCTCGTCCAAGCCGCCAAGGCATACCTCCACGCGGGCGCGTCGAAGATCCACGCCGTCGCGAGCCACCTCGTCCTGCCCGCGGACGCGCTCGCGCGCCTGGAAGAGAGCGGGGTCTTCGCTTCGATCTCCGGCACCGACTCCCACCCGGCCTCGCAGAAGCTGGCGTCGCGCCCGGGGGCGGTCCGGACGATCGCGCCGCTCTTCGCGCGGGCCCTCGAGATCTCTTCCCATCGCTGATCCATGCCGACCCACCTCTATCTGTCTCCGGGCATGTTCGGCTTCGCGCAGGTCGCGAGCTACGCCTACTTCGAGCACGTCGCGCGGTCCCTCGAGCGGCGCTTCGCGGATCGCGGGCGGAGCTGCCGCGTCGTGGTCTGCGACGTCCACCCCACCGCATCCATCCGGCGGCGGGCGCTGAAGCTCGCGCGCACCATCCACGAGACGTGCGGCGACGACGACGGCCCCATCCACATCCTCGGTCACTCCACGGGCGGGCTCGACGCCCGCCTCGTCGCCTCGCCCACCGTTCACCTGCCCGGTCTCACGTCGAAGGAGCGCGCGTTCTTGCCGCGCCTGCGCTCGGTCACGACGATGAACACCCCTCACTACGGCACGCCCCTCGCCGCGTTCTTCGCGACGAAGAGCGGGCAAGCGATGCTCTACGCCGTCTCCGCCCTCACGGTGACGGTGCTCAAGCTGGGCTCTCCTCCCATCGCCGCCGCGAGCGCGCTCATGGCCGCCTTCGGCCGCCTCTCGGGCGCGATCGAGCTCTCCGTCATCGAGCGCACCACCGAGTCGATCATCAAGGTCCTCGACGACGCCTCCAGCCGCGACCTGCGCGGCTTCCTCCGCCTCGTCCGCGACGACCAGGGCTCGATCCTCCAGGTCACCCCGGAGGCGATGGACCTCTATCAGGCCGCCGTCGCCGACAACCCCTCCGTCCGCTACCAGTCCGTCGCGAGCTACGCTCCTCGCGGCGTCCGGCAGCTCTTGGGCTCGATCTCGTCCCCGTGGGCGGTCGTGAGCGCGGCGATCTTCACGGCGCTCTACAACATCACCGGCAAGGACGATCCGCGCTACCCCTGTCACGCCCGCACCAAGGCGCTGGACGACGCCGTTCGCACCCTCCTCGGGGAGCTCCCCGCCGAGACGGAGAACGACGGGGTCGTCCCGCTCTACTCCCAGCTCTGGGGCGAGATCGTTTGGATCGGCAAGGCCGATCACCTGGACGTCGTCGGGCACTTCCCCGGGAAGAAGGGGAAGAGCGAGGCGCGCCACGTCGACTGGCTCCGCAGCGGAGCCGGCTTCGACGAGACGCGCTTCCAGACGGTGATGGATCGAATCTTCGAAGGCATGCTCGTCGCCGAAGAGTCGGCGGAGCGCGCCGCGCGCCGGTGAGCGTGAGCCGGGGCCTGGCCGCGTTCGCGGAGCGCCTCGACGACTGCGCGAGGTGCCCGCGCCTCGCCGAGCATCGCCGCGCGGTGGGGAAGGCGAAGCGCCGCGCGTACGCGGACGAGACCTACTGGGCGAGGCCGGTGCCCGGCTTCGGCGATCCAGCGGCCGAGCTGCTCCTGGTCGGGCTCGCGCCCGGCGCCCACGGCGCGAACCGGACGGGGCGAATCTTCACCGGGGACCGATCGGGTGAGTTCCTCTACGCCGCCCTCCACCGCGCCGGGCTCGCGAGCGCTCCGCGGTCGGTCGGTCGCGACGACGGCCTCGAGCTCCGCGGGGCCTTCATCACCATGCCCGTCCGATGCGTGCCGCCCGGCAACAAGCCGACCCCGAAGGAGATCGCGACATGCCGCCACTTCTTCCACGAGGAGCTGTCCCTGCTGCCCCGGGTTCGGGTCGTGCTCGCGCTCGGCGCGATCGCCCTCGCGGAGACGCTACGCGCGTCCGGCGCCCCCGCGAGCGCGCTCCCGTTCGCACACGGGGCGAGCGCGGCCGTCCCGTGGCGGCACGGCGGTGGCAGCGTGACGCTCTTCGCGAGCTACCACGTCAGCCAGCAGAACACCCAGACCGGCCGCCTCACGGCGGCGATGTTCGACGAGGTCCTCTCGCGATGCCTCGCGCACGTCGGGGGATCGACGGCGCGCCCCGCGGCGCATTCAAGTCGGCGCGAACTTTCCGGGAAGCCCTCCCCCAAGCGGGCGCGCTGAGCTTTCTCGGTCCGCCCGAGCGTCTCAACAGGAGCCGGCCCTCGCGCTGGCTGGGGACTCGGTATCGAACCGGCCCAACGGCGACGGGGAGGGGACACCGAAGGCCCCTCTTCGTAACAGGTGGGTGGTCGCAATGGTCTTCGGACTCGTGTAGAAGACGCTGGCGTTGTCGTGTGCGGCGCCGGAAGCCGACGTGGAGGGGTTCTCCCTCCCTCGACCGAGACGGTCGACGCCGAGAGTGAGAAAAGGTCTGAGGAGCCCTGCTCCAAACATCGGAGCCCGGGGTGGAACCAAGGAAGTGCCGGTTCGGCCTTCCATCGAAGGAGCTCGTATGCGCTTGTTGAACGTCCTTCCCGTCGTTGCCGCTGTGGGCCTGCTCTCCGCGGGGTGCCGCAAAGATCCGGAGCCCGAGCCGGTCTACCCGACCGTCACCCAAACGCCCCCGCCGGCGCCCGCCCCCGTCGGCACCGTCGCGACCCCGGTCGCGGCGGCTCAGGCTCCCTTCCTCGGCGCCGTCATCGCGGCCGCCGCCCTCAACGACACGCGCGGAATGAACCCCGAGGGCGGTCCCTTCGCGGGTCAGTTCCTCCAGGGGCAGGTGCTCGACACCACCCTCCAGGGCGAGCCGGGCCGTTGCTACACGGTCGTCGGCGCGGGCGGCCCCGGGGTCACCGAGCTCGACATCCAGTTCCTCTTCCAGCCCCTCCCGATGGCGCCCCCGACCATCGTCGCGCAGGACAACATGTCCGGCCCCCAGGCGACGCTCGGCGGCGCCGGCAACTGCGTGAAGAACCCCGCCCCGATGGGCGTGCCGGTCACGGTGCGCCTCAAGGTCGTCAGCGGCAGCGGCTACGCCGCGGCCCAGATCTACAAGAAGTGATCCCAAAAGCAGCGGGCCCCTCGATCCGAGGGGCCCGTTTGCTTTTTGTCTCGTCTGCGGAACCGACGAGGCCGCTAGCCTTTCGCTCCCGTTCGCAGCAGCAAGTGGTAGTGGCCGAACTCGCACTGCCCGGCGGTGTAGAGCACCTCGAAGAGGAGGCGGTAGGGCACCGTCTCATCGGCGATGATGATCGCGTCCGAGGTCGACGAGTCCTTGTTCTTCGCCTCGCGGAACAGTTTGTCGTTCTCGCGATAGCGCTGGAGGATCGTCGAGAGCGGCATGATGAAGAGGTCGGTGGGTCCGTTCCGCTTGTACTTCGCGTCGAGCCCCGTCTGACCGAGCTGGTGAATGTCGTTGTACGTGACGACCGGCTCGGCGTCCTCGCCCACCGTGATCTGGGTCTTGGAGATGCGGATGATGACGCCGTCCTCGCCCGGCTCCTTCGTCATCAGGGAGACGGGGAGCTGCAGATCCTCGTTCTGCGGGATGGCGGTCGTGCTGGTGGCGAGGCTCTTCAAGACGAACACGAGGATGATCGTCATGAGGTCGAGCATCGCCGTGATGTTGAGGAAGTCGATCTCGGGCTCGCGCTGGTTCCGGCGCTTCGCTTTTCGTAGCGCGGCCTTGAACCGCACGATGCTCGCCTGCGGCGCCGCCGGCCGCTTGCTCTTGCCGGGAGCGGCCCCGCCCGGAACCGAATCCGCGCCTCTGTTTTCGTTCTGGGTCACTTGGCCACCGCCAGCGCGAACTCCGGGAAGAGCTCGCCGTCCTTGTCGCTCCTCAACGCATCGAGCACCTGGATCAAATACTTGTACTCGATGTTGCGCGACGCGGTCACCGCGACCTGGGTCTCGTCGGCGAACTTGCCGTCCTCGACCGTCTTCAGGGCGCGCGCGCAACGCCGGATCCCTGCGAGATCGTACTCGAGCTTGTTGCCGCTCACGTTCGGCACGGTGATGCCCTTGCGAACGCCGACCTGACCGCCCTCGTCGCCGCAGCCGGGGGCGATGTTGCCGAAGCTCGTCTTGAACGACACCCCGTCGTCCGTGATGATCACGGCGAGGTTGAGCGCCTCGAGGTCCATCGCCTGCTTGACGCCCTTGCCACCCGAAGAGGGAGGCGTGGTGTCGAGCTGGGTGAGGAACGTGACGGTCACGCTCGCGAGCACGAACACGAGCACGTTCGTGATGATGTCGAGGTAGGGGATGATGTTGAGCTCGCCGCCGTCTTCGCCCGGTTCGGGCTCTTGGGGTTGAGCGAGCCTTCGGATCTTCGAGCGCTGCGCGGGGCTCAGCTCGGCTTCCGCTGCCGGCGGCCCCGCGCCTCCGTCGTCTGCGCGTCCCTGGGTCATGGAAGGACCGCCGAGCTCAGTACGAGCCCTTCGTGCTGATCGTCAGCAGGTTGAAGACGCGCTCCGTGATCGCGTCGAGCTCGTGTTGGATCGCCTTCGACCGCGTGTGGAGGATGACGTGCGCGATCATGCAGATGACGGCGATGACGAGACCGAAGGCCGTGTTGTACATGGCCTCCGCGATACCGTTCGAGAGCATCTGCTGCTTCACCGACGGCGCGAGCCCTTCGGCCGCGATCGCGCCGAACGTCCGGATCAGACCGAAGACGGTCCCCACGAGGCCGACGAGGGTCGCGATGTTGGCGAGCGACCACAGCGCCCCGACGCGCTTCTCGACCTGAGGCTTGATCTCGGCGAGCTTCTCGCTGAGCGCGGCGTCGATCTCGTCCGGGCCCTTGTTCGCATGGGTGAGGCCGCTCTTCACGAGCTGCAGCACCGGGTAGTCGCTGGCTTCGCAGAGCTTGATCGCGCGGTCGATGTTGCCCGCGACGACGAGCTTCTTCACCTGCCCGAAGAACTCCTTCGCGTTCACGCTGTATCGCCGGATCTGAAACGCCGCCCGCTCGACGATGATGGTCACCACCACGGCCGAGACGAAGAGGTTGACGATGAGGAAGGTCGGGTTGTTCTTGATGGCGTCGACAAGGTTCGCGCCACCTTTGCCACCGCCCTCCGCCGCCAACATCACGAGATGACGCATCCCAAGTTCCTTTCTACGTCGGACGCCTGCAGCGCTTCGGTGAGGCTTCGGATGAGGCGCGCACGACGGGTGAGATCGACCAAGCGCGACTATAGCGGTGGCGCAAACGTCTGCGCAAGCTGGCGAGACGCAGGCCCTTCGAGCGGGATCGAGGCTCACGACGCGCGACCCAGGAGCGCTCCGCATCACGACGCCCAGCTCGAAAACTTCGAGTGGCATAGGAACTGCTTCGCGATGTGCTTAGCGAAACCAAATCTTTGTTGACGGTGATGGGTTCTAGTCGCGAAGATGCGGACGCTTTCGCGTAGCAGCGCACAAGCGCGTCCCTCACGCGCGGGTGAGCATCGCGACGGGCGACGACCCGGCGCTTGTCCTTAAACGTGTTTACCCCGTCGCCTCGGACGCTTTGCAGAGTCCGTCACTTTTGCTCTCTTCAGCTTCTCTTCAACGGGATGGCCTCGCCGTGATCGACGGCCTCCGTCGCTCGCGTTCGTTCGCGTGTGCGCCCGGGTCCCGTGTGGGCTCGCCTCCGTGGGCTTGCCCGGCGCTTCCCGTCGAGGAGTCGTCGAAGACAACAACCACCCGAACGAGAACGATTCTCGCGTGACGCAGTCACTCTGGAGCGCGGCCGCAACGCAGCGACGAGAGAGCGAGACAGGAGGACGAAGAGCGACATTCGATCAAGAGCCCGACGACGTCGATCGTCGCCGCGACCACGAGATCACCGGCGCACCGGATTCGCATCCGGACGCGGCGATGACCCAGTGCGACATCGGTGATGACGCCTCTGTCGAATCCACTCGGGCTTTTCGAATCGAAACATCTGCGAAGCCCTTGCACCGCGGCGCAGCCATCAGTTAGCGTGCGCCGGCTCGCGGAAATGCTCGTGCGAAACCAACGTGAGAGCAGGCGCTAAGACCTCGCAGATCGAATTGCGGATGGGCTCACGGAACCATGCTGACTGCGCTTGCCAACCAGGCTGCCGCAAACAGGGTTGCCGCAACCGGCCGAAAGACCGGTAAGCCCGATCAAGAAACGTAGGGACCGGCGAAGAACGTCACCGGCGAAATAACGTCAGGCGGAGGAAACAATGTGGGAGTTTTTTAAAGAGGGTGGCTGGGGCATGATCCCCATCGCGATCTGCTCGGTGTTCATCCTCGGCATCATCATCGAGCGCGCCATCTACCTCTACAGCGCCTCCATCAACAAAGATGTCTTCCTCGCGACGATGCAGAAGTGCATCCTCGCCGGCGACATCCCCAAGGCCGTGAAGATGTGCTCCGCGGCCAACGTGCCTCTCGCCCGCATCGTTCAGTCCGGCCTCGTCAAGGTGAACCGCCCGGACGAAGAGGTCCAGGCTTCGATGGACGAGGCGGCGCTCCACGAGATCCCGCGCATCGCCGCCCGCACGCCCTACCTCGCGCTGCTCTCCAACATCGCGATGCTCTCGGCGCTCTTCGGGACGGTCATGGGTCTCATCAAGTCCTTCGGCTCCGTGTCCGGTAAGTCGATCGAGGCGAGCCAGAAGGCGACCATCCTCGCGAAGGGCATCTCGGAGGCCATGCACTGCACCGCCTTCGGTCTCGCCGTCGCCGTGTTCGGCCTCATCGGCTACGCCCTCCTCAACGGCCAGACGCAGCACCTCGAGGACGACATCAACGAGGCCTCGGTGCGCGTGCTGAACCTCGTCGTCGCGAACCGCCAGAAGGTCAACGTCAACGCCGCTGCGCAGTGATCGCGAGCTCGTGAGGAACTCGGGAGCCCTCGCGTGGTCGAAGGCTCCTGAGGTCGAGCGCGCGGGTCCGTCCCTCGGACGGCCCGCGATGGTCCGAAAGAACTGGAAGCACCGCCGGCAGCATCATCCGCCGGCAAGCAGGAGTGGCCCATGGGTGGCGTCGACGTAGGCGAAGGCGGAAAACACGGAAAGCGGTCCACGAACGCGGACATCAACATGATCCCGTTCATCGACCTTCTGCTCGTGACCGTAGGCTTCTTGCTGGTGACCGCGGTCTGGATCACGAACAGCCGGATCAACGCGAACGCGCAGATCCCCGGCCCGCCGGATCCGACGAAGGAGATCACCCCCAAGACGCCGGAGAAGGTCCTGAACGTTCACGTCGAGGAGGAAGAGTTCGTCCTCGTGTGGCGGCAGGGCTCGGTCGTCGCCTCCGAAGTGAAGCTCCCCCGTCCTTCGAACGCGGGTGAGCCGCCGAAGTACCCCGAGCTCGCCGAGAAGTTCCAGAGCGAGTGGGAGGCGAACGGCAGCCACAAGAACGTCGACGACGCCGTTCCGGATCAGGCCGTCCTCCACGTCCGCGACAACGAGAGCTTCAAGACGATCATCGCGGTGCTCGACGCGCTCTATCAGCCGAAGCGCCCGATGAAGTTCGAAGGGTGCCAGGACCCGAGCGGGACCTGCAACGTGCCCGTGTTCAACATGACGTTCTCGATTCGCTAGAGAGGCTGTGCAGTCATGACCGAGCGCTTCACGAACAACCAGAAGCACAACCCGCACGCGCACGTCATCCACAAGCCCGGCCGTCAGCTGATGCACAAGGTGCCGCTGCGGTTCGTCTGGCGGCGGGTCATCGGCGCGGGTGGGCACTCCCCGAACGCGAACCTCAACCTGACTTCGTACATCGACTTCCTGCTCGTGACGGTCATCTTCCTCCTGACGACGTTCAACGCGTCCGGGCAGGTCACGGTACCGAAGGAGCTCAAGCTCCCGACCGCGGAGAACGCGGAAGAGGTGATCGACGCCCCCGTCGTGTCGCTTCAGGGCAGCCAGGTGTTCGTGGACGGCCAGCTGACGGCCAACGCCAAGTCGGTCGAAGACCGGCTCGGCCGCATCGACGAGCTGTTCGCGACGCTGAAGACCCGTCGCGAGAACTGGAAGACGCTCTCCCCCAACAAGCCGTTCCCGGGCGTCGTCATCCTCCAGATCGACGAGAACGTGAAGGCCGTCGTCGTGAAGAGCGTGTTTCAGACGTGCGCCTACGCCGGTTATCCCAACGTGAGCTTCATGGTCACGAAGGGCGCCAAAGGCGGCTGAAGGTCGAAGAGATCGGCCGAGCTTCGGAGACGCCGCGAGCCCATCGCGGCGTCTTCGGCGTTTTTGTCGACGTCGACAAAACTTCTTTGTTTGCGGAGCCCTCTGAGTGAGGGGAGGATTCCACCGTGTCCGAGGCATCGACGAACGATTCCGGCAAAGAGAAGGCGGTCTTCAAGCCGCCCATCCGTCGCGAAGCGCCGGAGAACCTCTCGCGTGGCCTGCAGGCCGTCGAGGCGTCTCGGACCGAGCGGAACCGCATCAAGCGGCCCCCCGTCAAGGTCATCATCTGGTTCTGCATGACGCTGGCGGTCGCGCTGATCCTGTACTTCCGATGGGAGTCCACCCAGATCGAGTCGGCGCGGCAGAAGCTCCTCGGCAAGCAGCGCGAGGCGGCTGCCCACTGGGGCAGCCAGTGGTTCGAGACCCGCGACGCGATCGAGAAATGGACGATGGAGCTGGCGGGCCGGCCCGAGCCGGACTTCGTCGACAAGACGGAGCTCGCCGGCTTCGACTTCCGGGAGATGCCGGGCATCTATCTCCGGCTGCGCAAGGACCAGGCGCGTGAGTTATCGACGCTGCGCCAAGGCGCGCTCGGGTCTCTGCGCGACGGGTTCACGTCGTGCCTCCTCCACACGAAAGGCGAGCCGGCGCTCGCGGGCAAGGAGTGCAAGGAGTCGGGCGAGTGCGAGATCGGGGAGATGTGCGGCGAGCTCGGCCACTGCGCGAAGCCGGGGCAGCCCTTCAACGTCCGCCTCGCGTACCGCGCCTTCAACGTGCTGAGCCCGGAGTGGGAGAAGGAGGCGCGCGAGACCACGAACAGCCTGACGCTGCGCGGGCTCGACATGGCGTTCGACGACGCGGTTCGGATCGACTTCCCGCTCGCGATCGACATGCTCGGCAAGGCGCGCTTCTTCCTCGTCGTCGTCGATGAGCGGCCGGCGCCGTCCGCCCCGCCCAAGGTTGAGGAGGGCGCGAGCGACAAGCCGACGCCGGAAGACATCGAGCTCGCGTCGGGCGCGACCTATCCCTCTCGCGTCGCCCTGTACCGCCTGAGCGATCAGAAGCTCCTGTTTCGGATCACCCGAGAGCCGAAGGCGGTGCTGAAGGGCACGGGCCCGATCACCGACACCAAGATCCAAGCCTCGCTGAACCGCCAAGCGCAGAGCTGCGCGCTCGCAGACGAGGTCGTCACCTCCGCGTTCGGACCGCGCTGACCGAACATCGCTGAAACCGATCCCCGCCGCCGGTGTCCCTCTTTCGACGAAGGAGGTGCTCATGGCGGGCGTGGACGTAGGGACGGGGAAGAAGAAGCGCGCGGTCGACAGCGACATCAACATGGTGCCGTTCGTGGACCTGCTCCTGGTGACGGTGGCGTTCTTGTTGATCACGGCGGTGTGGAGCCACTCGAGCCAGCTCTCGGCGAACGCGGAGCTCCCGGGAGAGGTTGGACCGAATCCCCCGCCTCCGGAGCGGACGCTGCACGTCGTGGTGGAGGACGATGCGTTCCGGCTCAGCTGGCGCCTCGGCACGATCGTGGAGTCCGAGACGACGGTGCCCCGATCCGGCGCGAGCTCGATGGATGGGCTGCGCGAGACGATCGTGAGCGAGTTCAAGGCGCGCGGCACCCACCAGAGCGAGAGCGACTCCGACCGGGATCGAGCGGTGCTCCACACGCCGAACGACATGCCCTACGGCGAGCTCGTCGAGGTGATGGACGCGGTCGCGGCCGCGAAGCGGGTCGTGGTGGCGGGGGGGCGGCCGGTCACCGTGCCCGCCTTCCAGCAGAGCTTCGCGATGCGGTGATCCGACCTCAGCGGTCGCGGATGTCGACGAGGTTCGCGTCGATCATTTGGTTCCACGAGAAGGTGAAGACGACGGAGGCTCCGCGCTCGAAGAAGTCCCGATCTCGCTCGCCGGTAAGATCGGCGGCACCCCAGCGCGCGAGGGCGAGGACCCCGACGCGCGGTCCGCTGGCGGTGGGGAGGAACGGCACGTCGACGGAGAGGCCGAGCTCGATGCCGGGCAGCGCATCGAAGTCGGTGCCGCCTCGCGACTCCCAGGTCGCGCCGATGACGAGGGCGAGCGAATCGGCGAAGAGATCGAGGTGGGGAGGTCCCTTCTCGAGGTCCAGGGCGTAGCGCCCCAAGAACAGAGGGCGGAGCTCGAAGCCGGCGGCGAGGAGGCGGGCGAAGGGCGCGTCCTCGTTCTCGAACGCCTCCACGTAGCGGAAGTAGCCGCCCGCGGTGGAGAGGTAGAGCAGCCCGACGTGGGTCTCGAGCTCCGGGCCTCCTTTCGCGAGCGCGGCTCCCAGCTCTCCCACGAACAGCAGGTCCCCCTCGACGCGACCGTAGGCGCCGTCGGTAGGATCTTTGGCGTGCGCAGAGGACGACCAGCCGGCCGTCATCCCGAAGCCGAGCACGGCGAGGGCAAGCGATGCGCGCACCTTCATGCGACGAGCGCCCCTCGCAGCTCGTCCCGAAGCTCCGGCGCGAACACGAGCCGCGACCGGACGAGCTCCTCGCCCTTGAGTCGAGCGAGCAGAAACGAGACCTCGGCGATGTCGCGCGTGCGGCCGTCGGGGAAGACGACCCGCAGCGCGGCGTGACTCGGGAAGGGGGTGTCGGTCGCGCGATCGAGGGCGACGTAGGCGTCGGGATCGAGCCCGCGCCGCGCGGCGATCTCGCGAGCGATCTCGAGGGCGCGCTCGCCGGAGACGCTCGTCTCGACGTGTCCGAGCTCGATCGTCTTGAACAGCGTGCGGGTCCGGAGCCGCTTCGAAAGATCGGCGAGGACCGGGTCTCTCGCTTCCTCCCACGCGTGGATCGCCACCAGGAGCGACTGGTCGTCGAGCTCCAGATAGTCGGAGAGGGAGGGCTCCCCTCCGCTCGCGACGACATCGAGCGCGGGCAGGTGCCTCGGCAGGCGGGCCCCGTTCGCGACGAGGGCGATGGCGCGGCGAAGGATGTGATGGATCATCGTCTCGGCGGCCCGTGTCGACTTGTGAAAGTACACCTGCTGGAACATGAAGAGGCGGGCGAGCAAGAAGCTCTCGATCGCGGTCACCCCCTTTAGGCCGTCGACGCCGAGGCGGGGCGCGTCGCCCGCTCCTCCGTCGAGCCGATCGAAGCGCAGGCTCCGGAGCAGCCATGGCAGGTCGTAGTCGCCGTAGGTCACGCCCGTGGCGCGCGCGTCGCGGAGCAGGTAGTCGCACCGGTCCACGTCGAAGATCCCGCTGACCGCGCTGGCGAGGTACGCGACCTCGTGTCGACCCTCGACGAGATCCGAGACTCGCCGCGGCAGCCCCGCGTCATGGCGCGAGAGGATGCGGTTCACGTCGCTGGTCGGGTCGAGGAGGATGCGCGAGGTCCACGTCTCGTGGGCGGGCGCGTCGGGCATCGCCTCCTCGAACAGGTGGGAGAAGGGACCGTGCCCGAGGTCGTGGAGCATCGCCGCCGCGATCGCCTCCCGCGCGAGCTCGGAGGTCATGCGCTGCCAGAAGGGCAGCTCGTGATCGATCTGCCGCAGGCGGGCGACGAGGAGCTGCATCACGTGGGCCGCCCCGATCGCGTGCGAGAAGCGCGTGTGCTCTGCGCCGGGGAACGCGAACGAGGTGAGGCCGAGCTGTCGGATCCTCCGGAGGCGCTGCACCTCACGCGCTTCGAGGAGCTCGACGACGATCCGTGATTCTTCGCTCTCGAAGGCGACGAGGCCGTGGACGGGGTCGCGCAGGATCATGTTTGGGAGGGCGCCCGCGGCGGGAATGGCACGTCGACCGCACGGGACAGAGAGGCACGTATCGTATATGCTCGAAGCTTCGCGTCGACCATGACGGATCAAAGCGGCGACTCCCAGACCTCGGAGCAGCCCGCCGAAGGCAGCTTCCGGCGGTTGACGAACATCGTCCGCGCGCTGCCGGAGTCCGAGCTCGCGAGCCTCATCAAGCGCCTGGGCATCCGCGTGGATCCCCAGAAGAGGATCGATGTTCCGAGCCAAGTCGCGCGGGCCCTCGTGGGATCTCCGGACGTGCGGGAGCCGAGCCGGCTCCCCGCCGCCAGCCAGGAGCTGATCCACCGCGTCGCCGAGGCGAACGGGCTCTTGGAGGTCTCGTCGCTGCCTCCCGGCTTCGAGGTCCTCATGGCGAAGGGCATCGTCTTCGCGAGGCGGGTGGACGCGGGCTTTCAGCTCGTCTTGCCGTTCGCCTACGTCGTGCAGCTCCCCTCGTGGCCGACGGAAGACCCGCGGAGCCTGCGCGCCCTCGTCGCGCAAGCCCCCTTCGAGACGGTGAGCGCGATCGCGTCCCATTACCTCGGGCGGCCCGCGACCCCGCCGATAGCGCTCGCCCTCGAGGCGGCGTGGGAGGTCCTCACCGACGCTCAGCGGCTCCGCGAAGAGGTGGAGCGACTGCCGCTGCTCGAGCAGCGCCTCCTCGAGGCGATCGAGGGCATGGGTGGCGAGGTCGAGACGACGGAGCTGCTCGACCTCGAGCGTGAGCCGATGCGGCTGCGCAGCGCGAAGGGGGTGAGCACCACCCGACGCGGGGCGGGGTTCGCCCTCGAGCGACGGGCGCTCCTGATCCCCGTGCACCCGAACCGCCACGTCGTCCCGACCGAGGTCGCCGCGATCGTGGGCGCGGAGCGAAACCGTGAGCTGGAGCAGCGCCGCGCTTCGATACGGCGCGACGTGTTCGGCGAGGATCACATGCCGCGCCGGGCCCAGTTCGCTCGGGACCCGGCCGCGCTCGCCCTCGCCCTCGTCGGCTGCGCGCGCGAGTTCCAGGGCGAGATCAAGCAGAACGTCGGCACCCCGCGCTCGCTCGTGGTTCGACTCTCCCAGCGCCTCGGGCGGTCGGCGCAGGGCGTCTCGCTCGTCGCGTCGCTCTCTCGCGCGCTGGGTTTGTGGGAGCCCACCGCGGCGAGCTCTCTCACGCCGCCCGGCTCCCTCACCGTCGCAGAGCTCTCCGCCCAGCTGTTCGCGGCGTGGATGAACGGCGGCGCGTGGGACGAAGCGCGGGCCGAGCCGGAGGTGCTTCGCGCCCCGCCCGACGTCCGCGATCCGAGCCCGATCCGTCCGCTCCGCGAGGTCGTCCTCGAGGGCCTCGTCGAGCTCGGCGTCGAAGGGTGGATCCCGTACGCGCCCTTCGAGCAGTACGTCGTCGAGCACCCCCGTCTCGCCGGCATCGAGCGGCTGCTGCGCCGCTGGGCCGAGCGGACCAACGTCGGCGAGCCCCTGTCCATCCCCGAGATCGTCCGCCGGATCGTCCTCGAGTCGCTCCCCGTTCTCGGCGTCGTCGATCTCGGCTCGGAGAGCGAGGTCGCGATCGCCGCCGTCACCCTCGATCCGGAGACGGGGCAGCCCGTCGCGCCCACGGTCGCGGGCGCCTCCACCACCGTCCGCCTGACGCCGCGCGGGCGCGCCTTCCTCGGCGGCAAAGGCAAGCCGGCGAGCGGCGCCCTCGAGCGGAGCCACTTCATCGACACCCACGTGCTGCGGGTCGGCACGACGTCTCTCGTCGGGAACGTGTTGTCGCTCAGCGTGCTCGCGGAGGTGGGGCGCGTCGAGGACGCGATCGATCTCGTGCTTTCGCCCGCGACGATCGCGCGCGCCATCTCCGCCGGCGCCCTCTCGGACGAGATTCGTGATCGGATCGAGGCGGTCGCGCCGCTACCGGACTCGCTCTCTCAGCTCCTCGTCCAAGCCTCCGTCGTGATCGGAAAGGCGTCGCTCGTGAGCTGCGCCGCGTTTCTCTGGGTCGACGATCCGGATGTCCGCGAGCTGCTCCGGACCCGCCGCACGACTTCGGATCTGTTCGTGGAGCCCTCGCCTCCCGGGGGGCTGCTCGTTTCGGCGGGAGTCGACTTCGACCGGCTGCTGAGGCGCTGTCGTGGCCTCGGCGTGGAGATCGAGGTCAGCCAAGAAGGGCTGCTCCGGGCGGGACGATCCGTGACCCCGTACCCCGGTCCGGTCGTGGAGGCTCCATCCCGCAGCGGAACGCGGACGAGCCCCGCCAAGGGGCCGGCTCCGCGGTCCCGCACGCCGCTGCCGCAGAAGCGAAGCTGACGACCCGTCCTCGAAGCAGCTTCACGCGGAGGTGGATCCGCTTGTTCGCTCGCTGCCGCGGCATTAGGACGTCGGCCCATGGGACATTCACGAGGTCGGTTCGCGTTGGGGTTGGTGTTGGCGTTGGGTTGCAACGCCGACCCGCCGGCGCCGTCCACCACCGCCACCGCGGAGGCCACGACGAAGAGCACCGCCGCGCCCGCCTCGAGCGGCTCCGCGAGCGCCAACGCCTCCCCGACGAGCAGCGCGAGCGCGCAAGCGAGCGCGGCCGGCCCGGAGGCCTCGTCGACGGCCGCTGCTTCGGAGCCCGGCGCCGAGGCGAGCGCCTCGCCGAGCGCGAGCGCGGTCTCCAGCGCCGCACCCACCGCGAAGACGGTCACCGCGCAGCCGCAGGCTCCCGTCGCCGCCACCGGCCTCAAGGAGAAGCTCGACGCCTTGATGGCCAAGGCCAAGAAGGGCGTGCTGCCGGCGGGCGAAGCGGACAAGGTGATCAAGGTCGGCGGCGCGCCCCTCATCTCGATCCTGGAGACGGGCGGCGAGCCCCGCGCGAAGCTGCGCTACCAGCTCCAGCCGAACGACAAGGAGTCGCTCACCTTGACGAGCGACATGACGATGAAGATGAGCGCGGCCGGCGCGGGCTCCCAGACGATGAGCCTGCCGCAGATGTCGATGACCCTCGACATGAAGACGGCGGGCGCCAAAGAGTCGAGCGGCGACATGAAGCTGAACGGCTCGCTCGCGGCGGTGAGCGTGGGCGAGGCCGCGAACCCGCAGGAGAAGCGCAACGTGGACGCGATGCGCGACGCCCTCAGCTCGCTCAAGGGGCTGGGCATCACCTACTACGTCAACGACAAGGGCTGGTCGCGTGACATCGCCATCACCGTGCCCGCCTCGGCTTCGCCGCAGGCGAAGGCGATGGCCGATCAGCTCAAGCAGTCCTTCGAGACGCTCATGGCCCCGCTCCCCGACGACGATATCGGAGAGGGCGGGAAGTGGGTCGTGGTGACGCGGGTCGCGGGGGCGGCCGACGCGATCCAATGGACCACGTACACGCTGAAGAAGCGCGACGGCTCCAGGGTGGAGATCGCCGCCGACTCGACCCAGCTCGCGGCGAGCGGAAAGATGGCGGGGCCCGGCATGCCGCCGGGGACCAACATCGACACCTTCCAATCGGGAGGAAAGGGCGGCTCCAGCTCCGACCTCACGAAGATCTTCCCGGACACCGGCGACGTGACGACCCAGAGCGTCGCGGGCATCAGCGCCGGCGACAAGTCGATGACGATCGAGACGACGGCGAAGATCAAGTTCACCCGCAAGTGAGCCCGTCTCTCCCTTCGCCCGAAGTCATTCGCAGCGCCTACCGCGCTTTCCTCGGCGCGGCGGAGGGGAGGATCCTCCTCACCGGCCACTCTCACCAAGCGTGGCCGGACCGCGCGCGCGACGCCCTCGGGGTCGCGTTCGACGACGCGGCTCGCTTCGTCGACGACAAATGGGAGCGGGCGGTGTTCCCGCTCGCCGAGCGCCTCGCGCGTCGCATCGGCGCTCGCCTCGGCGTCGGCGCCGAAGACGCCTTCAGCTTCGCGCCCAACACGCACGAGCTCGTCTACCGACTGATGAGCGCGCTCCCGCGCGATGCGCGTGTCGTCACCACGACGGGGGAGTTCCACTCCCTGCATCGGCAGCTCTCGAGGCTCGAGGAGGATGGCCTCCGCGTCACATGGGTGAAGCGCGCGCCGCGCGAGAGCCTCGGCTCGCGGCTCGTGGAGGCGATCGGCGACGGCGCCGATCTCGTGGCGGTGAGCGCGGTGTTCTTCGAGGACGCCTACGTCTTGCCCGAGCTCGCCGAGGTGCAGCGCGCCGCCGCGCGCGCCGGCGCGGTGATGCTCGTGGACGCGTACCACGCGTTCAACGTGGTGCCGGTGCCGCTCGCCCCCAGCGCGTTCGTCGTCGCGGGCGGGTACAAGTACGCGCAGCTCGGGGAGGGCGTGTGCTTCATGCGCGCGCCTGCCGAGACGGAGCTCCGCCCTCGCTTCACGGGATGGTTCGCGGACTTCGCGTCGCTCGAGGCCCCCCGCGGCGCGGCGGGGGCGCGCGTCGCCTACGGGTCGGGAGGCGCTCGCTTCGCCGGCTCCACCTTCGACCCAACGAGCCTCTATCGGGCGGACGCGGTGCTCGACGTGCTCGACGAGCTCGGGCTCGACGTGCCGACGCTCCGCGCGATCAACCTCGCCCAGACGGAGCGCATCCGCGCCCGCCTCGCGACGGCGGGCATCGAGGTGATGTCGCCCGCCCGGCCCGAGGAGCGAGGCGGGTTCGTGGCGGCGCGCGTCCGAGACGGCCACGCACGCGCCCTCGAGCTCCGGGAGCGCGGGGTCTACGTCGACGCGCGCGGCGAGTCCTTGCGCCTCGGGCCAGCCCCGTATCTGCTCGACGAAGAGATCGACCGCGGAGTCGACGCCGTGATCGAAGCCTGCCGCCCGCGCTGAGAACCCCTAGAGCACCGATTCATTTGAAGGCCGAGTGAAGTCGGGGGAGTTTGCGGCTGAGGCGCGCGCCCGAGGAGTGAGCACCGCAAGACTACTCCTCGTAATCTGAGGAGCGGAGCGACGAGGCCGTGTGGATCGGGCGCGAAATCGCGCGAATGCGCCGGTTTTC
>JBGAID010000136.1:0-22346 GCA_044225865.1 Polyangiaceae bacterium
CTCGCGCGCGAGATCGAGGGCGGCCTCCTCGGAGGCGAGCGGCCCCATCGAGATCCCGAAGTCGCGAGCGAACACCGCCCCAAGATCGAAGTCGAGGGCGAGCTCGCCGGGGGCCTTGAACGTCACGAGCCCCGGCGCGGAGTACGCGAGCTTGAGCTCGGGCCGCGCCCGCGCGAGCTCCCCCTTGAGCAGGGCCTCCGATCCCTCCCGACACACCGCGAACGCGAACGAGCGGCTCACGGATCGGCGCAGCAGCGGAAGCCGGTCGAGTAGTCGAAGTGCGAGACGTCGTGGGCCGTCGTCGCGTACAGGCAGCCGGGGCCGTTGATCGACGTGTCGACGTAGAAGCCGCCGCGGAACGTCCCCGCCGGATCCGCCGTCCACTCGTGGAGGTTGCCCATCATGTCGAAGGCGCCCTCGTCCGTCTCGCAGCCGTCGAAGGCGCCCGACGTCGCGAGCGAGCTCTCGAGCTGGTTCAGGCAAGGATGGTCGAGCTCCGACCAGATCCAGTCGTCCGTCGTCATGAAGTACTCGATGGCGGGGTGCTGATCGCGGTGGTCGTTGCAGGTGCCGAGGACGAGCGTGTCGCCGTACGGGTAGGTCTGCTGATCGGGGCCGCGGCACGCGCGCAGCCACTCCGAGTCCTCGCAGAGGCGCTTGCCCGCGTTCACGCACGCGTCGCTCGCTTGCAGCTCGTTGATGTAGCCCTGCGGCACCGCGCCCGCCGCCGACTTCGCCATCATCTCGGCGTCGCCCGGGTTGAAGTAGGGGCTCACCGGATCGCCGTCCGGGTACGTCACGAGGAAGGCCTCGTACCGATCGATGCAGAAGTCGGCGACGCGGATCATCCCCGGAAGACACCCGCCGATCCCGGGCGCCTCCTCGATGCCAGCGTTGGGCAGCGGCGTCGCGTTCGGGTCGCACTCGCCCACCGGCAGCGGAGCGCAGCACTGGATGTTCGCCGCGCCCGGGCAGTGGCCGGGGACGGGGGCCCACCCGTCGAGGGTGCACTCGCTCGTGTCGACGCAGACGCCCTCGCGGCCGTCGACGACGCACGGATCGCCCATGAGGCCGGCGCCGCCGCCGCCCTCCGTCGCGCTTCCGCCGACCCCGGCGCCTCCCGTCGAAGGGGCCCCGCCGGCGGCCGGCGCGCCGCCCTCGATCGAGCCGCCGCCTTGGCCGGCGCTCCCGCCGAGGTCCGCGCCTCCGCCGGCTCCTCCCGACGCGACATCGTCGGCGCCGCACCCCAGCAGCGCCACGCTTCCGAGAAGAGCCACAAGACGATGACGGTTCACGACTCGGCCTTGAGATCGCGCTGGCGGATCGCGCGCACCCTCCGCTCCAGGTCCTGGCTCGTCTCCGCGGTGAGCGGCATGTTCCCGAAGCGAATCGCGAGATACACCTGCGTGATATCGAGGACGTCCTGCGCGAGCGGGTGGGAGGAGGCAACAAGATTCTCGGCGTGCCGGAGGGGCGGCGTGCCGGGCGGTCGGTGGATGCCCTTCGATCCGAGCGCCGCCTCCAGGCTCTCGTAGATCGCCGTCGCGCGCAGGAGCGATCGGCTCCGCGGCTCGACCGAGGCCGGCCGCGCGACGCGCAGGCGAGCGCGCCTCGTCGCCACGTAGATCGCGACCGCCCCCACCGCCGCGATCCCGATCACCCAGTAGATGGTCCGGTTGCGCCCGCTGCGCTCCGCCTCGGCTTTGTCCTTGCCGGAGAAGCGCCGGAGCAGATCGTACTGCTGGTGGAGGTCGTAGCTGACGATGTGCCGGCGCCACCGCTCGCTCGTCGCCTCGAAGAAATCGTAGATGGTCGCCCAGAACTTCGATCGCGGCTGCGGCAGCGCCCCCACGGACGGCGTCGGATCGAAGGTCACCCAGCCCTTCCCGTCGATGTACGCCTCGACCCACGAGTGGGCGTCGCCTTGGCGAACCGTGTAGAAGCCGCCCATCTTGTTGAAGGTCCCGGCCCCGAAGCCCATCACGTTCCGGGTCGGGACCCCGACGGTGCGGAGCATGACCGCCATCGCGGTCGAGAAGAACTCGCAGTGGCCGCGCTTCGACTCGAACAAGAAGTGATCGAGCGGCTCCGCCGTGCCGCCGGAGGGTGACTCCGGGTCGTAGAGGAAATCCTCCCGCAGGTGCTGCTCGATCGCCTTCGCCTTCTCCTCGTCGGTGGTGGCCTCCGTCGTCCACTCCGCGGCGAGGGCGCGGATGCGCGCCGAGAGGTTCGAAGGGAGCTGCAGGTACCGATCGCGATCGTCGAGCTTGGCGAACGACGCGCGGCCGGCCTTGCTCCGATAGACGGTGTACCGAATCCCGCGCTCGTCGGTGTGGTAGCGGAACTCGCCGTCGGGGCCGCGCAGCGTCGAGGGCGGCTGGGCGTTGATGACGACGCCGGACGCGTTGAGACGGAACGCCACCGCGTCGGGCGGGAGGAAGAGCACGGGCGGGTCGATCGGCTCGAGATCGATCGCCATCGTGGGCGCGTTCGAGGCGGGCGCCCGCGGGGGCTCGAGGAGGATGAGCGACTCGCCGCCGCCGTCGGGCCGGCGCACGTCGTCGGTGCGCGACCAGCCGCGCCCGTCGTACTTGTCGAGGGACGATCCGCGGAGGTGGAGCGCGATCTGCTCCGGGGGCGGATCCGGCATCGGATCCAGCGTCACCCGCATCACCGGGGTCGGGTTGTCGCGGAGCTTGCCGAAGCCGTCGAGCTCGACCTTGTCGGTGAAGCCGATGATGCGATCGCTGCGCTGGTTGTCGACCAAGAGCAGCGAGAGCCCGACCCGCGGGAAGAACACGAAGAGGATCGCGGTGAAGATGAAGATGGGCACGCTCAGCATGCACATCGTCATCAGGAACGTCCGCCCCACCACCCGCCTCGACCTCAGGATGCGCGGCACGTCCACCGGCAGACCGGTCCGGTCGCGCGCGCCCTGCCGGTAGTTGCCCTCCACCTCGCGCCGCAGGTGGCTCAGCACGAGCGCGGCCGGCGCCACGATCAGCACGAGGGCGAAGCAGATGCCGTAGCCGAGGCCGCCCCCGAGCACGGTGCCCGCGATGAGGTGCAGCAGCGAGAGGACGATGACCTGCTGATCGTGGGCGGCCCCGCGCCGCGTCGCGAGGCGGACGATCTGGAGCGCGGCCGCGAACTCGATGATCACGTCCAGGCTGCTCGCCCCGAGGACGAAGCGCGTGACCTGGATGCCCACGATGAGGAGCAGGACCACCGTGTCGACATGGCGGAAGTACCGGTGCCGCTGCCACGACTCCCGGACCGCGAGGGCGAGCCCCATCCCCAAGAGGACGATGATGCTCACGACGGTGGAGAACTGCCCGCTCGAGACGAGCGCGAGCACCCCCAGCGCGGCGAGCGCGTTCGTCATCAGCCGGTGGACGAAGCCGAACCTCATGTCCTGGCCTGCGCCTTCGCGTGGCCGTTCACGCCGTTCGCCCCGTTCACGCCGTTCGCGCCCTTTTCGGCCTGGGCTCCGTTCGTCGCGCCGGCGCCAGCGCTCTCGGCGCTCGTCATGCCCTTCGCGACGTTCGCGGCGTGGGCCGTCATCCGCAACAGCTCCGCCTCCTCGACCGGATCGACGAGGGCCAGGAACCGGAGCACCGGATCCGCGCCCGTGTTCCGGTTCGCGGACGCGCGCTGCTGCGCCGTCGTCCGCACGAGCACGCTGTCACCGCGCTTCAGGTGGGCCACCGCGCGCGACGCGATCTCGCGCACGCGCCGCTCGAACCCCGCCGAGAACTCCGCCGAGGCGTTCTTCGGCTTCAGCACGTCGAGGGTGATGTCGACGTCCGGCCTCGCCTCGCGCACCCGCTCGCGAAGCACCATCTGCTGCATGCCCGCGCTCTTGCGCCAGTAGATGTCTCGCGGATCGTCGCCGTCGCGCATCTGCCGGACGGTGTAGATGTCGTCCCCGCCCCCGCGCCCCACGATGCGACCGCTCTGCCCCGTCTTCGTCCCCACGTCGACCGGGAGCCGGATCGGATCGACGGCCGGGTAGATGATGAGGTCCCCGGGCGCCTTCACCTCGCGCGACTTCTCGAACAGACCGAACGGGAACCGCGTCGCGATGCGGAACCCGGTGTGGTGATCGCGCCCGCGCCGCGCCGGCGTCCTTCGATACGCCGCGACCTGCGCCGACGTCGGGCTGATCTTCAGGAAGAAGCACCGCTTGTCCGCCGGCTGCCCCGCCCGGAGATCCTCCACCTCGATGGCGTACGAGGGGACCTTCTTCTTGTGGTTGAACACCTCGATCTCGACCAGGTGCGCCCGGCCCACCTGCGCGCGCATCGGGAGCCGCCGCGTCACCGAGAGCTTCCGCAACGAAAGCTCGCTCATCACCCCCGACACCACGATCAGCGAGAGCAGCATCCCCAAGAGGAGATAGAGCAGGTTGTTGCCCGTGTTGATCGCCGCGAAGCCCACCCCCAGCGTGATCCCCAAGTAGTACTTGCCCTCGCGCGTCAGCTTGAGCCGACGCATCGCCCGCCGCGGCTCCGGCGTAGGCTCCCGAGCCGGCGCCGGCGCCACCCGCGCCTCCGGCGCATCCAGCCCATCCGCCTCCCCCCGCGGCGCGCTCGCCCGCGCCCGCGCTGGCTCCCGCTCCCGCTCCCGCTCCTTCGCCTTCGGCTTCAGCGACCGAGGATCCGCCGTCGGACGAAGCGAGACCGGCTCATCGAAGAGCGAGATCCCCGCCAGCGACGGCGGCGCCGCCGGGATCTTCTCGTCCGCCGCCTCCGGCTCGACGGGATCGCTGCTCTGGGGTTTGCTCATCGAATACCCAAGCCGACCTCGAAGCGTAGCAGCGAAGAGGGAGAACGCCGAGTTGGGCCTTCCGTTGCCAGTCGACACACCCTCCTTGATCGGGAGGATTCTTGGCGTTTCCTGAAGGCACAAACAAGCAGCGGCGCTGCCCGGGTAAAGACCGGAGGTCCCCGAAGAGTCCGGCTGGCTGACGAGCGACTCCAGAAGGTTTCCACGCAGCGGTGATCTCCGCGAAGGACGATTTGGGTCGTTGCGCGCTGGCGTTCTGCCGGCATTCGCGGTCGGGTACGTAGGCGCAGCCTCCAAGATCGGTACAGGCGGCGAGCGGCTGCCTGTCATCCCGCGTCGGATCCTTGCCCTGGCGCTGGGTTGTGGTGGAGCCAGTTGACGTCGCGATCGCAGGCAAACAAACCGTGGGGAAGCTGCTGGCTCCGGCGTGGTCTCGACCACGTGGGAGCATGACGCAGGCCCCACGCAGATCATCGGTGGGAGCCCCCGCCAGGGTCGTACGCCTCGTCCACGAACACCGTGGAGCGGGGCGCTGGGCGGTCTCAGTGGATGATGCTGGATCAAGACGTGCGGAAGGTGCGCGACTAGCGTTGGCCTGGCGAAGCGAAGCCAAGCGATCCGGCAACCTGCGACAGGCTTCTCGCGCAGCCTTTTCCTCGATCCTCTCGTTGAGCGTGGACGTCGATGGAGATTGGGCGCAGAGGCATTTGACGCGGGTCGGGGTAGGCGTGAGGCTTAGGTATGAGCGTGGCGTATCGGGTCGAAAGCGCGAAGCCGGTCGACGTCTACTTCTCCGCCGACGTGGAAACGGACGGGCCGATCCCGGGCCCATTCTCAATGCTCTCGTTCGCGCTGGTCGTGGCGGGGACGTTCGATGGTGAACGGTTCACGACGCCCTGCGACCCTCCAACCTTGTACGTCGAGCTGAAGCCGATCTCGGATCGGTACGAGGCGGAAGCTCTGCGTGTGAATGGGCTTGATCGTTCGCGCCTAAGCTTGGAAGGGGAGGCGCCGACGGTCGCAATGGGTCGCGCGGCACGTTGGGTGCGTGAGTGTGCCGGAACAGCGACGCCCGTACTCGTCGCTTATCCACTGAGCTTCGACTGGACCTGGCTCTACTGGTACTTCGTGCAATTCTCTGACATCGGCTCGCCGTTCAATCACTCTCGGTGCTTTGACCTAAAAACGGCCTTTGCTGTGAAGGCACGACAGCCAATCGCGGCTTCGGGTCGGGAGAGCCTTCCGATTGAGCTCCGCCCGCAAAGCCGGCACACGCACCATGCTTTGGACGACGCGCGAGCTCAGGCGGAAATCTTCGCGCGGGTTTTCGAATGGAGGGAGGGCAGGAAATGACGGAAGCCGAACGGCCGTTGCGACATGGAGGGGAGAGCGACGAGACCTTGTTTAGGGCTCGCGAAAGAATCTCCACCGAGCGCATCGACAAATTGCGCGAGCGGACGAAGGATTTGCTGGGTGGCGATTGGAATACTTACGGGAAAAATAGCACGACTATCTACGTCACAGGCTCGTCTGCCCGCGGAGAGGCATCGTCTTATAGCGACGTCGATCTCTTTGTGGCGCGGGTGGGCGCTGAGAGATTGATGCTCGACGAAGCTGTCGTGATTAGCGCAGTAACGCGTGCGCTCGCAGCTGAAGGGCTTGAGCCACCATCGAAGGATGGCGAGTTCCTTTATATGCACGAAGCACGCAGCCTGATCGAGAAGATGGGCCAGCCGCGAGACGATTTCGAAAACACGTTCACGGCGCGGATGTTGCTCATTTTGGAGAGCAAGCCGCTGCTCGGCCAAGACGTTTACCAGACTCTCCTTGAAGAAATTGTCGACGCGTATTGGAAGAACGTGGACGGTCATGAGGATTCGTACATCCCCATGATTCTGGTGAACGACATCGTACGCTATTGGCGAATCCTGCTGCTGAACCACGAATGGAAAGTGACAGAGAAGGAGAAGAAGGACGACAGGCGCGGATCTAGGGCGCTCTCGAGTTACAAGCTGCGGTTCAGCAGGTGCCTCATGTGTCACTCCGCACTCGCAGAGATGTTGTTCGTTTTCGCTCAGGAAAAGACGATTACGCGCGAAGCGGCTTGGCAGATGATTCGTCGTCGCCCGCTGGAGCGGCTCAGCTTTGTTGATTCAACGAGCGGGAACGAAAGTGTTCGAAGTACCATCGCTCAGCTGCGTGCGTCCTACGCCCGGTTCCTTCGTGAAACGGATCATCCTAAGGAAGAGCTTGCGGCCGAGTTTGCCGACGAGAGATTCCGCAAAGAGCGCTCGAAGGAAAGCCGCGACTTCGTGAAGGCAATGGCCGATCTTCACCAGGCTTTGGCCGGTGATGATCGAAGGCTATTCAACCTCTTGATCGTTTAAGTCGGTGGCAGCGTAGGTGCGGTTCTCGTGCGACGAAGGGCGTCTCGT
Source organism: Polyangiaceae bacterium (assembly GCA_044225865.1). Lineage (GTDB taxonomy): Bacteria > Myxococcota_A > Polyangia > Polyangiales > Polyangiaceae > Xiheicaenibacterium. Next base: position 7,224 of record JBGAID010000136.1, read on the forward strand.
TCCGCGCTGGAGCTTCCACGATGGGGACCTTGAGCTTCTATTGGGTCAAGGCAAGGACGGCGGGCGACACCCATCCCGGGTCGTGCTTAGAGCAGCCCGTAACTCCATCCACCCCCACCGTTCCAACCAGGAACCAAAGCGGAAGTGGTCGCTCATCTCGAAGTGCTCCTCCTGCTTCTTTTCCTGAGGCACGCGCTGAGGGCGCAGTTGTCGTCGGCGTCGGCGAGCACGTCTGAGAAGATCGCGATTAGGTCGAACTGCTGCGCTCCACGATGTGGTGGAGCGACTCTGCTCGGCGCTTGTATGAGGCGAAGGCGCGGATCACGTCGCGAGGTTGGTGGCTTTCGTCTTGGTCGGAGCGAGGATGCGCTCCGCGCGATGCGCTCCGCGCGATGCGCTCCGCGCGATGCGCTCCTTGAGAATGGAGCCCTTCGCGAGCTCTTGATCCTTTCGTGGTGAACCCACGCCTCCGCGAGAGTTCCCGCGGGAGGGCGGTGAGCCGGTGGCGTCGGAATCTCTAGAGCGGGACGGGGACGCGAGCGACGAGGTCGCGCAGCGTCGCCTCCGACTCTTCGCGCGACGGCATGTAGCCCTCGGCATGCGAGGCGAGCCGAACGCGGTGAGCCAAGACCGGCACCGCGAGATCGTGGATGTCGTCGGCGATGCAGTAGGCGCGACCGCGGAGCAGGGCGCGGGCCCGAGCCGCCCTCGCGAGGTTGATGCCCGCGCGCGGCGACGCGCCGAGGGAGAGGGCGGGCGACGTGCGCGTCGCTTGGAGGACGGCTTGGCAGTAGTTCAGCAGCGACTGGTCCACGTCGACCCGGTCCACCTCGCGCTGGAGGGCGACGAGCTGCGCGGGATCGATCGCCTGCTGCGCGTTGCGGAGGCTGCCGCCCTCGCCGAGCAGGAGGCGCGCCTCCACCTGGGGAGGCGGGTAGCCGATCTTGATCCGCATCATGAACCGATCGAGCTGAGACTCCGGCAGCGGATAGGTGCCGGCGAAGTCTTGCGGGTTCTGCGTCGCGACGACGAAGAACGGATCGGGCAGCGGCGTCGTGACGCCGTCGATCGAGATCTGCCCCTCGTTCATCGCCTCGAGCAGGGCGCTCTGCGTCCGCGGGCTCGCGCGGTTGATCTCGTCGGCGAGGAGCACGTTGCAGAAGATCGGCCCCTGCCGGAACACGAACTCCCCGCTCCGCTGGTCGTAGACGGTCACGCCGAGCACGTCGCTCGGGAGGAGATCGCTCGTGAACTGCACGCGGCGCCACTCGCACCCGACGGCGCCCGCGAGCGCGCGAGCGAGGGTCGTCTTGCCGACGCCGGGCACGTCCTCGATCAGGAGGTGGCCGCGCCCGAGCATGGTAATGAGCGCGAGCTCGACGGCTTCCGGCTTCCCTTCGAGGGCATGCTCCACGGCAGCCCGGAGCTTCTCCACCATCGGAGAGGGTGCTCGGGCCATGGATAGGGCCGAGGTCATCGAAACCCATGCTAGCACGCCCTTTCCGGAAACAAGGCAGGGCATGTTCGAGAGGCCCGGAAAGGCCCTCCCAAGCCCGGGCGTTGGTCGGGGATACCCTCGGAACCGGCGCGGATCGCGGGTTCTTGGCCCCTTTTCTAGGGACGTGGTTTGGTCCCAGGGCCTTGCTGCTCGGCGCGGAAGGATCGCATGCTCAGGTGATGGCCAGCTCGATGGAGCCAAGGAACGGATCTGCCTCGTCGGACCCGATCGACGACGATCCGAAGGCAAACGGCTCGACCGCGCCGGCGAACAAGCCCGCGTCGCCGCCCACGCCGGCCCGGTCGCTGACGCCGGGGGAGCAGCCCGGCGCGGTGGGGACGGACTCGTCTCCGCCCATCTTCCCCGCTCCGCGCGAGGGCAGCCTCGTGTGGCGGCTCTTCGGCCTGGTCCGCCAGATGCGCCCCGAGCAGTGGGTGAAGAACACGTTCGTGCTCGCGCCCTGGGTCTTCTCCAAGCAGATGACCCACAAGTCGATCATCCTCTCGGCGGTCGGCGGGTTCTTCGTCTTCTGCCTGCTCGCGAGCTGCATCTACACGATCAACGACCTCGTCGACATCGAGGCCGATCGCATCCACCCCCGCAAGCGCAACCGGCCGCTCGCCTCCGGGCGCATCCCCGTCTGGGCGGGCAAGGTGCTCGCGCTCGCGCTCCTCACCGGCGCGCTCATCGGCGCCGCCTTCGGCCCGTGGAAGTTCGTGGCCACCGTGCTCGGCTACCTGGTCCTCCAGATCGCCTACACGTTCCGCCTCAAGAAGATCGCCTACGTCGACGTCGGGTGCATCGCCGCCGGCTTCGTCCTGCGCGTGCTCGCGGGCTCGTACGCCGTCCGCGTCTCGCCCTCCTTCTACCTCATCGCGTGCACCGCCCTGCTCGCCCTCTTCCTCGGCTTCGGCAAGCGCCGCCACGAGATGGGCGGCGCCAACGCCGCGAAGCAGCGCGCCGCCCTCGAGCAATACTCGCCGCGCGTCCTCACCTTCGCCCTCGCCGCCACCGGCGCCCTCACCATCGCCGCGTACGTCGCGTACACCCTCGACCACGCGACCCAGGCCTTCTTCAACTCGAGCTGGCTCTGGGTCACCACCATCCACCCGCTCTTCGGCGTCATCCGCTTCGTCCAGCTCGTCGCGACGCGCCCCAAGGCCGAGTCGCCCACGCAGGAGATGCTGCGCGACGTGCCGTTCGTGATGAACCTCGTCCTCTACGCGGTGGAGGTGATCTTCATCGTGTACCAGCTGCGACCGACATGAGCGACGACGCGGAGCTCGACGGTTCGGAGTCTTCGAGCGCGAGCCGCAGCGACGCCTGGACCGATCTCGCCCTCACCCTCCCCATCTTCCTGCTCTATCACCTCGGGGTCGTCTTCCTCCCCGTCCGGAACGCCGCCGACCCGGTGACGAGCGAGCTTCAGACGCTCGCCCACGAGAGCCTCTTCTCCTACGCCGCCCTCACCGCCGCGATCGGGATCGCGTTCGTCCTCACCCTCGCCGCGTTCGGAAAGAAGAAGGCCTTCGCCCCCCACCGCTTCCTCCTCCTCGGCGCGGAGGGGGTCATCTACGCGCTCGTCATGCGGTTCGCCGGCGCGTGGGCCCTCGAGGCCCTCCCCCTCTCCGCCGAGACCGACCCCGGCGACGCCCCCGCCTGGACAGAGGGGACCTTCTCCTCCGTCGTCATGTCGTTCGGCGCCGGCTTCTACGAGGAGCTCACCTTCCGCGTGGGCCTCTTCGGCGCCGGCGCCTGGATCGTCAAGACGATGGAGGGCAAAGGCCCCACCGGCATCGGCCTCATGCTCGCCTGGGGCCTCGTCGAAGCCGTCGCCTTCTCCGCCTGGCACCACTTCGGCCCCGGCGCCGACCCGTTCGAGATGCGCGTCTTCGCCTACCGCGCCGTGTGCGGCATCGTATTGACCGGCATCTACGCGACGCGCGGCTTCGCCCCCGCGGTGTGGACCCACGCGCTCTATGACCTGTGGGCGATGCTCGGGCAGTGAGCTCCACAGAGCGCGCGCCGCGACGGCCGAGGCGAAATAGCCCGAGCGGTGATCCCATGAGCTTGCACGGGTGCGCGAAACCGCAGCAGCGCGCGCATCAGCCGGGTGGCGTTGGCAGCATCCGGTCGCACCAGGACGTCGAGATCGCCTGAGGAGCGCGGCACGCCATGGACAGCCATCGCGTGAGCACCCACGATGACGAACTCGACCTGCTCTCGTATCAGCGCGTCGATGAAGTCGGTGAAGTCCTCGTTCCAATCAGGAACGGTCACTTCTTCACCCGAGCCGAACGGATGATACGGCCAGGCGCCTCCTCGCGCGAATAGCTGCGCCGAAGGCTTCGCGCTCGACCAAGCGCGTGGCGCCCCGCGCCGTGGCCCTTCGCGCCGTGCTCCCCGAGGCCCGAAGCGTCTCGCCGGGGGAGCGGTTGCTCCTCGACGAGCTCCTGGCTCGCCTCGCTGCCTCCGACGACTGACCGCGTGGATCCCGTCATGTCAGGTCTTTCGGCGCCGGCTTCTACGACTTGGCTCGAGACGATGTCCACGGCGGGGCCGGGCCCTGCCCACGATATGCGCCAGTCGATCGCCAACGCGCTCTCGCGCCGCGCGCTCGCGAAGCCAAAGAATCGAAAACGTCACGACGCACGCGACGACATCGCCGCCCGACGAGGATGCCCAACTCCGTGCTACGTCGAGGCGCTCGGGGGCACGCTCTCGGTCGTCGTCGTCGTGGGCGCTTCCTTTACTCCCGAGTTGTTCGCCAAGTCGTAGCAGCTATTGAAGATTCCCTGCCACGGGCTAGTCGCGGAGCGGCCCCCGCGCCCACGGCCCCGCGTTGTGGTTCCCAATGTCAGCCCACGCTACGATCGGGTCATGGAACCGGAGGTCGTCGGTGTTGCGGGTGTCGAGGTCGCTCGGCTCCGCGAAGCGCTCGAGGCGACGGAGCAACCCGACGACAATTCGCTTCGAGCGCTGGCCGACGTCGTGAACGGCGCTGCACGGGGGATTCGCCGGAGCCTTGGCCCTGACCCGAGCCTTGCGGATCTGCGCGTCTACCGAGCGGTCCTTCCCCGCCTCGTCGGAGACGTTCGGCGCCTTGTCGACGACCCGCGTGTGCCCTCGGGACCGGCGACGGACGCGGTGTTCAAGGCCTGCGACGAGCTCGAGCGCGTGAACGAGCAAGTCGAGCGCCTCTTTCGGCGCGCCCGGCGGGTGCCGCTGCAACAGTCGGCGCACGGCGCCAGCTGGGAGACGTTCGCAGCGAGCCGCGGTGTCGTCTCGTACGATGGCGACGCCGTCGCCGACCTCCGTTCGCTCTACCGCAGCCGTGGCTAAGGTCGTCCTCGACGCGACGGTAATCGTCGCCCATCTCAACGCGGGCGACACCCACGCCCGGCGTGCGCGGGAGCTCGTCGACCGCCTCAGGAAGAACGGCGACGAGCTCTTGCTCTTAGACTTCCTGGTGGGCGAAGCTGTATCGGTTCTCGCTCGCCGGGCTTCGGAGGGAAGGCTCGATTCCGTGCAGTTCGCGACCGTGATGGCCGTCGTTCGGCAGTGGCATCGCGCCAAGCAGGTCCTGTACTTCGACATGCAGGACTACGCCGAAGATGCGCTCGACACCGTCGTCAAAACCAACGGTCGCATCGGCTTCAACGACAGCTTGCTTGTCGTTCTTCAGAAAGACTCGTTGATCGGACCCGTCGCAAGCTTCGACACCGGCTTCGACGCGGTCCCCCTGTTCGAGGTGATTTCGTAGCGCCGGTCAACCGCGGCGCCGTGGACCTGCTCGCAAAGGAGGGCGCGTCCGCGGTGTGCACCCGCGCCGTCAGCGCGGCGGGCCGACGTTCAAGCGCCTGCGATCTACCGGCAGTTCGGCGACATGAACGGCCTGCTCGAGGAGGCCGCGCGTGAGACGTTGCGCGCCTACGTGCGGCAGAAGGTGAAGCGCTCGCGATCGGAGGACCCCGTCGAAGATCATTCGAGCTCGCATCGAGCGCGCACGGCGCCGCATCGACCTCTTGCGCGAGGCCGACTTCCACGATCCGCCCCGATGCCGTCGTATCGGTGGACCGTCGACGAGCTCGCGAAGAGGGTGGCCATGTCTCGCGCAGCGTTCGCAAGGAGGTTCACCAGCCTCGTCGGCGAAGCGCCCCACGCCTACGTCACACGTTGGCGTATGAACCTCGCCGCGAGGCTCCTGCGTACGACGTCGAGCTCGGCGGAGCAAATCGCCGCCCAAGTCGGCTATGAGTCTCCGACGGCCTTCAGCGTGGTATTTCGCCGCCATCTGGCGGTGTCGCCGGGGAAGTACCGCCGGCTTCCGCTGGCATTCGCCAACCACGAACGCGATGAGAACGTCTCGAAAAGGGGCCGCTGACATGGGCGCAAAGACAGGCAAGAAGGCACCGACGGCCGCCAGGCCGAGACCAGGGGGAGGGCCGGGCACGGACATCGCTGCTTTTGTCGCGGCCAAAGCTCATCCGCTCGAGGCCGAGATCAACACGCTCCGCGAGCTGATGCTCGGCGTGAGCCCGTCGATTCGCGAGGAGGTCAAGTGGAGCTCCGTCAGCTTTCGCAACGCGAACGATTTCTTCGCGACAGTACATCTGCGCGCGCGGAGCACGGTTCAGGTCATCCTCTTCACCGGCGTGAAGAAGAAGGCCACCGCCGAGACGGGGGTCCCCGTCGATGACCCCGCCGGCATCATCGAGAAGTGGCTCGCGAAGGACCGTTGTCTCGTGTCGCTCGGCGCCGGGAGCGAGTTTCAGGCGAATCGAGACGCATTGCGAGCGCTCGTGACCGCGTGGATTCGGTTCGTGTAGCGGGGGGAGCCGAATGCGCGCGTAGGTCGCCCTCGCCATACGTGGTCATTCGTCATCGTTCGATCGAAGCCGGCCCCTCCGAGACGCTCGTCGCCAAGCTGCGACGCGTCCTCGGCAATGGCAGCCCCCGCCACCGCCCGCCTCGAGCGCGCCAGCCTGTCAAGAAGTCGTGAGCGTCCCTCGGGGGGCAATCGGCACCTACGACGTCGACCGCACCTTCTTGACGAGCTCGCGCACGAACGTCTCTGACCGAAGATCATTGCTCTGGGCGACAACCACGTTTCGCTCGTCGCCGATCGGCAGCGACTTGAGCTTCACCATGTCCCCGTCGAGCCTCTTCCGCCACGAGGCGACGCTTGGAGCGGTCCACCAGAAGCGCAGCACCTCCGCTCCCTTTGGGACGGCGTGCCACAGATCGGCCTGAGCCCCGATGACATCGGCGGCCCACTCAGGCTCGGCCATGCTCGTACCGTGAAAGGCATCGAGGCGTTCCCATCGCTCGCCGAGCAGCATGGGAGCAACGTATCGGTTCGCCGCGAAGCCGAGGAGCAGCGGTTCGCCAACGTCAGCGGAGGGGCCGAACGCGCGCAGCCGCGCGAGCGCGAGGCCGAACGCGCAGCCGACCTCCTCTCCCGCACACTTCGCGAACGCCTTGATGGCCCTGCGATCGTCGCCGACTCGCAGGTGTTCGACCCCGACCAGGTATCGCACGCCTTGGTTGTCGTTCGAGTTCAGGGTGAGCATGCGCTGGTGGATAGCGAGCGCCTCGGCCCACTTGTTCTGGGCGCCGAGAGCCCGGGCGAGGTTACCGAGCGCGCGGAGGTAGGGCCGGTTCTCGAGGATGGCCCACCGCACCTGCGAGCCATCACGCTCGATGCGCTTTTCGCCGCCGTCGGCGGCGGCCCGGAAGTGCCGCTCGGCATCCTTCAACTTCCGGGCGTCGAGGCTCGCGATGCCGAGATGGTTGTGTGCATCGGCGTGCTGCGGGTCGAGCTCGATGGCACGCCGGAAGTATGTGAGCGCCGCGCGGCGGTCACCCTCCCACCAGAGCTCCATGCCGTCGTCGAAGATTTGGTCAGCGGCCTTGGACGACGCGGATGTGGTTTGGAACATGGCGGACTCCTCGAGGGATGGGACTTGGGCTGGACGGTTGGGCGTGATGAGGCGGGCGACCGAGTCGCGCAGCGCGAGCAAGGAAGGACGGGCGAGCTCGACCAGCGCCACATCGGCGGCCTTCGCCAGCGACAACGGAGCGAGCTCGACGACCAGCTCCGACGCGAGCCGCTCGATCTTTTGGTTGCGGCGGTGTGTCGCACCCGCAGGCGCCGAAGCCCACGCCGCCAGCTCTGTCCGCAGCCGCTCGCGAATGGCGGGCCAGTCGAAGTCGACCTCCCGCTCTCGCCAGGCGATCGATTGGGTCCATGTCTTCCACGCTGCCGGCGCCAGCACCTGCTCGAGCTCAGCCGGCGAGGTGAAGCGATGCAGCTCGCGCTGGAGCACCCGGCCGGAGCCGGGAGCCCGCTCGTTGTGGACCAGCAGCACCTGCCCCCGCTTACGGCGCACGAAGCTCATGTAGTGCTCGAGGATAACGACACGGCACTACGATGTCCAGTGACCTCAGAGAGATGGGCGATTCGCCTACCCAATGGCCCGTTGGAGCTGAAGCTGGAGCGCCGCTCGTCACCATCCTGCTAGCCTCACCCCAGCTATGGGCAGGCGTGTCACCGTCGCGGACTTCCGCCGAGATCCCTTGTACCCGCGTGTCCAGCGCGCCGTCGCCTCCATCCTCGCGACCGAGAAGGTCGTCACCACGGTGGAGGTGCTCGTGCGGATGGACATCCTCGCGCGGAAGGATCTCGAAGACTGGCGCTTCGGTCGCGTGCCTTACCTCGAGCGCGTCCTCCAGGGGAACCTCTCACGGCTCAGCCGGATCCTCCGCGTCCTCAACTTCCACTGCCACGATCTGAACCTGGTCGGGTCGCAGACGGCCTACGTGAAGTGGGGCAAGGGCCCGCGCACGCAGCTCCGATTCACCAAGACCGCCGAGCCCCGCCTCGAGAAGGTCTACGCGCGCCACTTCGTCTGGCCCGGCAAGGGACCCTTCCACATGCCGCGGCCCAAGACAGAGGTGACCGCGCAGCACGCACCCCACGTCCCCGACCCGGTCACTTCGCCTGGTGAGTCTCGGGAGCGCTCCCGTCATCCGCCACCGCCGCCCGGAGGACGAGCGCGCGAAGCGCCCTAGCCTTCTCGAGCTGGTAGTCGAGGCCAGCCTCCCGCAGGTCGCCAATGATCCGGGCGAGCTCGCGGACCGCGACGTCCGCGGCGGCTTCGGAGAGCTGACCGAGGAAGTCGCGAATGTGGTGGAACAGGCCGTAGTCCTCCCATGTGGCGAGCTCGAGGAGGTCACGCAGAATGCCAGGGTGTTCGGCGTAGGGGCTTACGGCGGCGAGGTACTGCTGTTCGCGCTCTCGGAAGTGATCGCCGAGGTCGCAGCCCGAGTCGTCGACATGCGCCATCGCCTCGATGCACGCACCGAGGATGGCTCGGCGCACGGCGAGGCGCTCGTCGTCGGAGGTCGCCATCAGCAGCAGGCGGTCACCCTCGGTCTCCAGCTGCAGCACCACGAGCCCGACGCCGCGGTAGTCGAACCATCCGCCCCGATAGAGAGCGTCGAGGCGGGCGAAGAACGGACGCGGGGACACCGAGAAGGCCCCCCAGTTTCCCTCACGGGCGCGAGCCGCGAGCACCTTGCGTGGCGTCCGCCCCATCGCTTCCGTCTCGCAAATCGACGTCGCGTGCCACACTCGGCGGAACGCCTTTTCGCGCAGCCAGGTGCTCGCTTGCTCCACGGCGTCGAGCACTCCGCCGGGCGCGCGTCCGAGCCTCGTGAGGCGGGACTCGAGATCGGCGACCTGCGCGAGCAGGGCTTCGGCCACGTCGCGCTGCCGGCGTTGACCTCGCGCGTGCCGACGCAGCTCCCGACCGATGGAGACGAGGCCTTCCGGCTCCTCCAGCGAGAGCCGCAAGAGCCAGCGGTCCCAATGACAGAAGGCGATCCCGTCGACGTCGCGCCACGGCTCAATGCCGGTTCGCGCCCCGTCGTCGAGCGGGACCTCGGAGGGCAGCTTTACCCGCGGTGCGCGAGGGCGCCTCGACCTCACCGTACCTCTGTCTCGATCGCATGGGCGTCGGCCGGCAGGACCACCTCGGCGCGCGCGGACCCTTCCAGCTCCAGGAGGGCGCCCGCGTCATCGGTCGGCGAGGGATCGACTATGGCTTCCGTCTTTTGCTGCATTGGACAGAACGATCACTCGGGTTTCGGGCGGGGATCGATACCTCGACGCCGCGTCCCCTGGTGAAGAATTCGACGGCGATCGTCTGGCTCAAGATGATGGGCGGAAGGCGATGAAGGCCACGATCGGCCGGATCGGAACGACCCCGCTTCAATGAGGCCGCCGAAGATCGATCATCGGAGGAAGGGCTCGTGCGAGTTGAAAAGGGCCGCCGATGCGCGGACGGCTTCAATGAGGCCGCCGAAGATCATCGGCGGAAGGTCGCACGTCGTCCACTCATCGCTCCACTCACACGTAGCTTCAATGAGGCCGCCGAAGATCATCGGCGGAAGGATGACCGAGTTCGTGAGGTGGGTATGGCGACGAGAGCGCTTCAATGAGGCCGCCGAAGATCATCGGCGGAAGGACACCGCGCCAAAGTCCCAGCCGTATGTCATCGCACAGCTTCAATGAGGCCGCCGAAGATCATCGGCGGAAGGGTCCTTCGAGATGGGCGTGGCTCACGCCGAGTGCATCGGCTTCAATGAGGCCGCCGAAGATCATCGGCGGAAGGCCGTCCGACGCCCGTCCGCGGGGGAAAGGCGTGCTCGGCTTCAATGAGGCCGCCGAAGATCATCGGCGGAAGGCGAGCGCGTCGCCCGCCTCCGAAGGTGCACGCGCCGCTTCAATGAGGCCGCCGAAGATCATCGGCGGAAGGCAGAGGCCGCCGAAGATCATCGGCGGAAGGTTCGTGGTTCCCTCTCCCGTGTTGCCTCAGGCATTCAAGGCTTCAATGAGGCCGCCGAAGATCATCGGCGGAAGGGAAGGAGCTCGGCCAGGCCTCGTTCGCGGAGTTCCTCGAGCTTCAATGAGGCCGCCGAAGATCATCGGCGGAAGGCCGACGCAGCGCATGCTCGACGCGGGCATCAACCGGCCGCTTCAATGAGGCCGCCGAAGATCATCGGCGGAAGGGGGCAGAGCGTCACCGTCTCGGGGAGCGTCTCGAAGCTTCAATGAGGCCGCCGAAGATCATCGGCGGAAGGCCGTACATCCGCCCGGGGTACGCGTACGACGTCTGCCTGCTTCAATGAGGCCGCCGAAGATCATCGGCGGAAGGGCGAGTCGCTCAACTACGATCGCGAATGGCCGATCGTGGCTTCAATGAGGCCGCCGAAGATCATCGGCGGAAGGTCTCGGTGTCGGGAGCGGGCGCGGTGCTCGTCCGTCGACGGCTTCAATGAGGCCGCCGAAGATCATCGGCGGAAGGTTCGAGAACTCTTCGCCGTACTTCGGATCGGCGTCGAGCTTCAATGAGGCCGCCGAAGATCATCGGCGGAAGGTCATTCTCACCGCGCTCGGCGACGCGATCGAGGGGGCGCTTCAATGAGGCCGCCGAAGATCATCGGCGGAAGGAACCCGTGGATGTCCGAGTGCCCGCGGTAGTCGATGAGCTTCAATGAGGCCGCCGAAGATCATCGGCGGAAGATCCGGGCTCCGGTGCCGGTGATGTCGCGGCTGGAGCCGCTTCAATGAGGCCGCCGAAGATCATCGGCGGAAGGCAGTGGGCACCGACGCCGACTGAGCCGATGGCTTTTGCTTCAATGAGGCCGCCGAAGATCATCGGCGGAAGGGCCAACCGTGGTCCATCTTCGAGGCACCAAGCGTGGCTTCAATGGGGCCGCCGAAGATCATCGGCGGAAGGCCGCCGACGCCCATGCCGTAAAAGGGTCCCTAGAAAGGCTTCAATGAGGCCGCCGAAGATCATCGGCGGAAGGCCCGACCGACATCGACGCGGTGAGCGGCTCGCAAAGGCTTCAATGAGGCCGCCGAAGATCATCGGCGGAAGGTGGAAGCGCGCCTCGCCATAGGCGCCCATCGTGTTGGTCCGGCTTCAATGAGGCCGCCGAAGATCATCGGCGGAAGGCGCGTCGTCGTCGCCGTCGACCCGGCAATCACGACGAGGCTTCAATGAGGCCGCCGAAGATCATCGGCGGAAGGTTCTTCGGCACGGCGACGGCCGCGCGCGACACCGCGGCGCTTCAATGAGGCCGCCGAAGATCATCGGCGGAAGGGCGCGTGAGGGACCGGATATGTTCAAGAGCGAAGTGCTCGCTTCAATGAGGCCGCCGAAGATCATCGGCGGAAGGGATCCGAGCAAGGCGCTCACGGTCTCGTTCAAGGTCGAGCTTCAATGAGGCCGCCGAAGATCATCGGCGGAAGGCTGCAAGAGCGCAGTCGCGCCCTTTGGGCCGATCTTCGGCTTCAATGAGGCCGCCGAAGATCATCGGCGGAAGGTCAGGTTGAATGATGCGGCCGAAATCGAGCGATACAAACCCGCCTCAATGAGGCCGCCGAAGATCATCGGCGGAAGGATCGAAGATCTCGACGGCAATGGCCTGGAGCTCGCGGCGCTTCAATGAGGCCGCCGAAGATCCTCGGCGGAAGGCAACCAGTGGCGCGGCACGCTGGAGATCGATGTCCAAAGCTTCAATGAGGCCGCCGAAGATCATCGGCGGAAGGGAGTATGACTTGAAGCTCTTCAAGCGCATCAACAAGGAGCTTCAATGAGGCCGCCGAAGATCATCGGCGGAAGGGCCGTCCGAGCGCGAATCCTCGCGCTCCGGTCGGAGCTTCAATGAGGCCGCCGAAGATCATCGGCGGAAGGGCATCACGACGCACGCGGCGGTCTCGAGGGCGTTCCGGCTTCAATGAGGCCGCCGAAGATCATCGGCGGAAGGGAGACGAGAACGTCGACCACTACGCACGGTGGGAGTCGTGGCTTCAATGAGGCCGCCGAAGATCATCGGCGGAAGGTGACCTGGATCGAGGTCTGAATGCCCGGCGAGACCTACGCTTCAATGAGGCCGCCGAAGATCATCGGCGGAAGGCAAGAGGGCGACGAGGGCGGCTCCCGAGATCGGCAGCGGCTTCAATGAGGCCGCCGAAGATCATCGGCGGAAGGCACGTACATGTTCAACATCGCGGGGCCCTTCACGTAGCTTCAATGAGGCCGCCGAAGATCATCGGCGGAAGGTACCTCTTCAGAAGCTCGTCTCGAGACAGGCCAGAGGGCTTCAATGAGGCCGCCGAAGATCATCGGCGGAAGGAGGTTGGCGGCCATCTTGTCGGGATCGATGTAGCTGCTTCAATGAGGCCGCCGAAGATCATCGGCGGAAGGACCTCATTGTCGCCAGGGAAGAGCACGCTATCGCCGAGCTTCAATGAGGCCGCCGAAGATCATCGGCGGAAGGTCGCCGACCCGGATCGGTGCCGTCCGCTCGTTGCACGAGCTTCAATGAGGCCGCCGAAGATCATCGGCGGAAGGACGATCTGGTTCGAGGCCGATCTGTCATGAGCCGGCCGCTTCAATGAGGCCGCCGAAGATCATCGGCGGAAGGGATGGGGAACCGCTTGGACTTCCACCACCGCCGGATGTGCTTCAATGAGGCCGCCGAAGATCATCGGCGGAAGGATCGACAAGCAGATCGCCGAGCTCGCGAAGGCCATCGCCAAGCTTCAATGAGGCCGCCGAAGATCATCGGCGGAAGGATGAAGCTGAAGCGGACAAGCTCACCGAGGCGGCGGAGCTTCAATGAGGCCGCCGAAGATCATCGGCGGAAGGCGGAGATTTGGGCCGAGCAGGTCACTACCGCGACGGGCTTCAATGAGGCCGCCGAAGATCATCGGCGGAAGGGGATGCGAATCACACTACATCGGCGATGACGGAGATGTGGCTTCAATGAGGCCGCCGAAGATCATCGGCGGAAGGCACGTCTTCCTTTTGCATTTGGGGCAGGCCACCCGCCAGCTTCAATGAGGCCGCCGAAGATCATCGGCGGAAGGTTGCCGGTCGTGGGTGGGACGTTGATCACCCGAAGGCTTCAATGAGGCCGCCGAAGATCATCGGCGGAAGGAGCTTCAACAACGCGATCCGATCGATGACGGATCTCGGGCTTCAATGAGGCCGCCGAAGATCATCGGCGGAAGGGAGCACAACGCGAAGCTCAAGTTGCCCGCCGAGGAGCCGCTTCAATGAGGCCGCCGAAGATCATCGGCGGAAGGCGGGTGCTCTTTGCGGGAGGGATGGCGGCTCAAAAGGAGCTTCAATGAGGCCGCCGAAGATCATCGGCGGAAGGGGCTCGATACGTCGCCAGCACGCAGACGGTCAGAACGCTTCAATGAGGCCGCCGAAGATCATCGGCGGAAGGTCGCGGCCATCCCCGCCAACATCGCCGCCGAGTTCTCGCTTCAATGAGGCCGCCGAAGATCATCGGCGGAAGGGCGAGGAACCACCGCTCGGCAGGGCGCGATGCATTGGGCTTCAATGAGGCCGCCGAAGATCATCGGCGGAAGGCGGTGCGAGTCGCGACTGACGCAGACGACGCGGGGAAGCTTCAATGAGGCCGCCGAAGATCATCGGCGGAAGGGAGCTTGAAGGTAGCGACGCTTCCATCCTGGTAGTTGGGCGCTTCAATGAGGCCGCCGAAGATCATCGGCGGAAGGTGAAGGCCAAAGAGGGATCCGAGAAGGTCATTCCCATTGCTTCAATGAGGCCGCCGAAGATCATCGGCGGAAGGTTGACAACACAACGTGAGGGATGGCCAATGAGTGACGCCGAGCTTCAATGAGGCCGCCGAAGATCATCGGCGGAAGGGCGCGAATCATCGGGTGGTCGGGGCCATGTCCGCTTCGTCGCTTCAATGAGGCCGCCGAAGATCATCGGCGGAAGGTCGTCAAGCGATGGGTGGATGGCGGCAAGGTCGTTATGCTTCAATGAGGCCGCCGAAGATCATCGGCGGAAGGCGCGGGCGAGTGGGGATCGCCCACGCTGTGGAGCACCGGGCTTCAATGAGGCCGCCGAAGATCATCGGCGGAAGGCCTCGAGCGCCGTGCAGCGAGTCGACGACCGAGATCGGCTTCAATGAGGCCGCCGAAGATCATCGGCGGAAGGCCATTCGCCCGCAGTCGCGGACGTCAGAACGCTTCAATGCTTCAATGAGGCCGCCGAAGATCATCGGCGGAAGGTTGAGCGCTTCGCTGCTCGGAATGATGGTCCTCAAGGGGCTTCAATGAGGCCGCCGAAGATCATCGGCGGAAGGTGTCGGGATACGACGCCTCGAACGAATTCTCTGCCGTGCTTCAATGAGGCCGCCGAAGATCATCGGCGGAAGGCAGCTCGACGACATCGGCGTGCGCTCGGTCGTGGTCAAGCTTCAATGAGGCCGCCGAAGATCATCGGCGGAAGGACGCAGTTGCGGGCACGGAAGTGTCCGCGCTCGTCCGGGCTTCAATGAGGCCGCCGAAGATCATCGGCGGAAGGCGGCGAGCTCGACCTGCTCTGCAACGTCCAGATCGCGACGGCTTCAATGAGGCCGCCGAAGATCATCGGCGGAAGGAATTGGTGCGACGTGTGGGCCGCGCGCGCTGGCTTTATCACGCCCTCGATACACTCGGCGTCGAATACATGGCGCTGCTCATGAATTGGGGCTTTCCCGGCGCCGGCGGCCTCGGAGCCTTCTGG
>JBGAID010000004.1:0-192567 GCA_044225865.1 Polyangiaceae bacterium
AGCGGATAACAGAGACCTCCAAGCTCCCCCCCGCCCAACCTCGCCACAACCTCCAAGCTCGCCCCCGCCCCACCTCGCCACAACCTCCAAGCTCGCCCCCGCCACAACCTCGGTCGGCGACGGTTCCTCCGTCGACGACCGGCGCAGCGAGCCTTATAGGCGAGCGAGCATCTGGAACTCTTGGGCCGAGCGCCGAGCGGATAACAGAGACCGGCGCAGCGAGCCTTATAGGCGAGCGAGCATCTTCCTCTTGGGCCGAGCGCCGAGCGGATAACAGAGCCCTGCGCAGCGAGCCTCATAGGCGAGCGAGCATCTTCCTCTTGGGCCGAGCGCCGAGCGGATTAAACTGGGCTCGCATGGACAGCTCCCGCTCTTCGAGCGCCGACCTCGGGGAGGCCCTCGAGAACCTTCCGCTGTTTCCCTTGCCGGAGCTCGTGCTGCTGCCGGGGGCGCTGCTCCCGCTGCACATCTTCGAGCCGCGGTATCGGAAGCTCATTCGGGATTTGTTGGACGCGGGGGGGGGATCGGCCGCGGGCGCTGGGGATCGTCTGCATCCCCGATCCGGCGAAGCTGGATGGGCAGGGGATGCCCGAGATCGCGCGCGTGGCGGGCCTCGGGACGATCGTGGATTGCTCGGAGCTGGCGAGCGGGCGCTTCAACATCCTGGTTCGGGGCCGCGCGCGGGTCTCGCTGGAGGAGCTGCCGTTCGTGTCGCCTTACCGGCGGGCGCGGGCGCGGGTGCTCGCGGAGACGGAGGTCGAGGTCTCGTCGACCCTGACGGCCGGGTTGATCTCGGCGGCATCCGCCTTCTCAGCCCTCGTTCGCACACGCGAGAAGTCGTTCGACTTCCGCATGCCGAAGCTCTCCGACGCGGGGACGCTGGCAGACCACTGCGCGCAGCAGCTCCTGATCGACGCGCGCGACAGGCAGAAGGTCCTCGAGACGACGAGCGTGGTGGAGCGGGTGAGGCTCGTGACGGAGACGCTGGCGCTGCAGCAGCTGACGCTCGGTGGGGATCACGGCCCTGCGAATTGATTGCCACTTTGTCAGTCGGAAGGAAGTGGCGGCGCTCGGGGTTGTGTGGTTCGGTTATCCGAGCGGTCGATGGGACTCGAGTCGTTCACGAGGCAATATCAGGTGCTCCTCTTCGGAGGCTTGGTCGCGCTCGCAGCCTTCTTCCAGGCGAGCGGCATCGCCAACCTCGTCGGAGGACACCTCGTGCCGGAGTCGTCCCCGCGCGCGGCGAGCAAGGTCTCGACGCAGGGAGCGACCCACGCGTCCAAGAGCGGCAAGGAGATCCTCGCGCGCAACGCGTTCGACTCCGTGACCGGGCCGCTCGACGGCAGCGCGGCCGGTCCCGCGTCATCGTCGAGCGCGGCCCCGCCGGTGAAGAAGCCGGGCGGTGACCCCTATCAAGACCCGCCCTGCTCGGGGGTGCGCGCGCGCCTCGTCACCGCGACGGAAGATCGAGCTTGGTCGTTCGCGTCCTTGTCCCTCAACAGCGAGGACAAGCTGCGGCGCATCGGGGACAAGCTCGGCCAGTTCACGGTCGAGCACATCGGCTACTACGACACCCACGATCAATGGGAGTTCGCGCCGCGCGTATGGCTGATGGAGGGCGGGAGCCGCTGCATCGTCGAGATGGGCGAGCCGGAAGCCGGTGAGGTGAAGAAGCCCGCCGACCCTGCGATGACACGACCGAAGAGCCCGACCCAGAACAAGCGGGCCGAGCTCGAGGCGAAGCTCAACTCCAAGATCAAGAAGATCGCCGAGAACCAGTACGAGGTCGACAAGAGCGGGGTCGAGCTCATCATCTCGAACTACGCGAAGCTCGCTGGCTCCGTGCGCGGCAAGGCGACCAAAGAGGGCATGCGCGTGAACGGGATCCGGGAAGGGTCTCCCCTCGGGCAGCTCGGCCTGAAGAACGGCGACATGCTCCAGTCGATCAACGGCTTCGACATGAGCGATCCGGACAAGGCGGTCGACGCCTACGCGAAGCTGCGGCGCGCCGGGAAGCTCGAGATCGCGGCGTCGCGCGACGGATCGCCGTTCACCGTGAACGTGCAGATCAAGTAGGACGTCCGCTCCTCTTCGTCCGTCGGGCGCGGCCCCTTCCGCTGGCGCGATCGGCGAGGTCCGCCTCATCGAAAAAAAAATTTCTCGGACGATGTCCATTCCCCGGAAGCTCAGCGTCATCCCCGCGAGCCTGCGATGGAGCAGGTCGTTCGGAGGTCACCATGAAGTTCGTGTTTCTCTATCGAAAGTCGACGGATCCGCGAGACCAACCCTCGGCCGCAGACATGCAAGCCGGGTACGCGAAGTGGAAGGACTGGATGGCCAAGTACGCGAACGAGATCCTCGAGCAGCCCCCGGCGCGCTCGGGGCCGAAGCCGGGCGGGGCGGTGGCGGTGTGTCGGGCCGGCGCGATCACCGACGGTCCGTACGTCGAGGGCAAGGAGGTCGTCGGCGGCTGGTCTTTCATCGAAGCCGAATCGTCCGCGCGCGCCTTCGAGATCGCGAAGGAGGTCCCGATGTTCTCCAGCGTCGAGATCATCGAGATCCAATCGTTCTGAGATGACGATGCCCGAGCTCCCCGAGCATTGGTTCCGCCGGGAGCTCGGGCGGCTGACGTCCATCCTCTCGCGCCGATTCGGCGCCCATCGCATCGAGCTCTGCGAAGACGCCGCGCAGACGGCGCTCCTCCAGGCCACGCAGTCATGGGCTTCCAAGCTCCCGGACAAACCGGAGGCGTGGCTCTACCGCGTCGCCCACAACTACGTGCTCGACGAGCTCCGTCGGGAGAAGCGGGACCAGCGCTACCTCGCCGAGCTCGACGCCGAGTACGCCCAGCACGAGGTGCAGGACGACGTGCTCCGGCTGCTGTTCGTCTGCGCCGACCCGGCGATCCCGCCGGAGTCGCAGCTCGTGCTCGCCCTCAAGACGCTGTGTGGCTTCAGCACCGGGGAGATCGCGCTCCGGCTCTTCCAGAGCGAAGAAGGCGTGCACAAGCGACTCCAGCGCGCGCGGGCGCGGCTGCGCGAGCACGCGGAGATGCAGAGCATCGACCCGGAGCGGGTGCCCGGCGTTCTCCACATGCTGTATCTCCTCTTCAACGAGGGCTACTGCTCTGCTCAGCCCGACCGGGTGATCCGGCGCGAGCTGTGCGACGAAGCGCTCCGATTGGCCCTCATGCTTCGAGAGGACGCGGCGGGGGCCCTCCCCGAGACGGACGCGCTCCTCGCGCTCATGTGCTTTCACGCGGCGCGGTTCGACGCGCGCGTCGATGGGTGGGGCGGGCTCCTGCTCCTCGAAGAGCAGGATCGCTCCCAATGGAACGGCGCGCTCATCGAGCGAGGGCTCGATCACCTGGCGCGTTCGGCCCGAGGGGCGTCGGTGTCTCGCTTTCACGCCGAGGCCGGCATCGCGGCGGAGCACTGCCTCGCGCCTTCCTACGCGGAGACGAGCTGGGACGAGATCGTCCGGCTCTACGAGGTGCTCGAGCGCGTCGCCCCCTCGCCGCTCAACGTGTTGAACCGCGCGATCGCGCTCGCGGAGTGGAAGGGCCCCAAGGCGGGCCTGGACGCGCTCGAGGGGTTCGAGGCGCCGAGCTGGCTGCTCGACTACTACCTTTGGGACGCCGCGCTCGGGGAGCTGCACCGCCGCTGCGGCCACCGCGAGCGCGCGCTCGAGCACACGCGGCGAGCCCTCGCGGCGGCCCCGACGAGGCCGGAGAAGCTGCTCTTGGAGCGCCGGCTACGAGCCATCGGTGGAGCATGATCGGGCGGCGCTGACGGCCACCCCTCCCGCGGCACGCGGAGCGTGACGCTTGGGAGGGGACGAGGAGCGGAGCGACGAGGGGGTGGGCATCGCTATCTTTTTAATAGCGACGATCTCAGCGCTTCGCGGAGGTAGACGCGCTCGGGGTGGCGGAGGCGGACGGGGTCGGCGTGAGGAGGGACGAGCCAGGGCAGTAGGTGCTCGCCATTTCGCGGCGGCTCCCGAACTCACCGCCGAGGATGGCGCGGACCGTCTCGGGGCCGGCTTTGCCGTCGACGGGCAGGCCGACGTGGTGTTGATAGCGTCCGATGGCGAGGACGAGCGCGCTGTTGGGGAGGCCTCGGCAGCGCTCTTCGTTCTCGATGAGATCGGTGCTGACGAGGGCCTTGCAGAGGGCGACGAGGAGCTTGTCGCAGAAGCCGCGCGCGTCGGTGTAGTAGCTCTTCATCAGGTACGTGAGGTAGAGGCCGGCGAAGCGGCGGCCGGCGTCGTCGAGCTCGGCCTCTGTCTCGGGGGCCTCTTCGCCGCGCACCCGGGCGGTGGAGCGCGGGGCCTCTTCGCCGGTCGCGGCCCGGGAGGATGGATCGGAGCGGCGGGGCTCCGATTGGGTGAGGCGGATCGCGAGGACGACGCCGAGGGTCACGGCCGCGCCTACGAGCAGCCACACGACCGGCGCGTAGGGCCCCGCGAAGAGGGAGCGCTTCGGCTTCGGCGCGTCTTGAATCTCGGGGGGCGGCGGCTCCGGCACGGCGGACATGAGAGCACGAGGTGGCGGGGCAATCGAACGTCACGAGCCACCGCGGCGCGAGCGATAGGACGTCGGTTGCTTCGACGAAGGCGTAGGCTTGGGGACTTGCGCGGCTACCGCTCCGACTCGCAATCGCGCTGCTCGCGCTGCCAGAGCGCCGTCGCGGCCGACGAGCTGTTCATGACGGTCGAGACCGAGCTGCTCTGCCCCCGGTGCCGCGTGGGCTGGGCGGAGGAGGAGCGCAAGCACGCGCTGCGCTCGGGCTCGGCGTTCAACCGGGACGTGCCCGGGTTCCGACTCTTCTGTCCTTCGTGCAACGCCGCGTCGATGCGCGTGCGCCAGGGGGACTTCTCCCTGATCGGGACCTGCACCCGCTGTGGACGGGTCGCGCGCCGGCATCGAGGCGGGTGGTTCTTGGCCTTCGCGCTGGGCTTCATGGTCACGCCGTTCCTCGACGTGGCGATCGGCTGGCCCGTCCTCTCGTTGCTGCTCGGAGCGTGGGTGGCGTACTCGATCGGTCGGGATGTCCTCGGCCGCTCGCGCTACCGGGTGGCGACGGTCGACGAGATCGAAGCCGCCGAGCGAAGGAGACGCGGAGCGCACGCGCGCGCGCCGCCGCCGAGTCCTCGAGCCGTGTGCGGGTCGCCGAGGCGAAAGCGGACGCGCGCGCGGCCGAGCTCGACGCCGACGCCGAGCAGGCCGAGCTCGAGCTCGAGAGGGACGACGCGGAAGCGCCGAGGCGCGAGGGCTGAGCGCTCAAGCCCCGGAGCGCGAGCCGACGGCGCGGAGGATGTGGCGCTGGGCGAGGGCGAAGACGGCGAGGACAGGCGCGCTCAAGACGACGTTGCCGGCCATGATGATGTGCCAGCGCGAGCCGGTGTCCTGCTCGCGGAGGAGCGCGATCGCGATCGGCAACGTGCGGTTCTCGTCGTCCGTCGTCATCACGAGCGGCCAGAAGTAGTCCGAGTAGTGGTAGACGAAGCTGACGAGGAACATCGCGGCCAGGGTCGGGCGGAGGAGCGGCGCGAGGATCTGTAGATGATCCGCAGCTCGCTCGCGCCGTCGAGGCGGGCCGCTTCGATGATCTCGTCGGGGACGGAGAGGAGGGCCTGCCGGACGAGGAACGTCCCGAAGGCGCTCACCGCGAAGGGAACGACGAGCGAGGTCATCGTGTTCACGAGGCCGACAGGACCGAGCATCGTGAAGACGGGGACGAAGGTGACCTGCGCGGGGATGAGGAGGCAGGAGACGACCCAGAAGAACGCGGCGCGCTTGCCCGCGAACCGGAGCTTGGCGAGGGCGTAGCCGGCGGGCAGGGCGAGGAGGATCTGGAGGGCGGCGATCGAGAGCGCCATCACGAGGGTGTTGGCGAGGTAGCGGCCGACGGGGACGGCCGTCATGACCTCGCGGTAGGCGTCGAGGGACGGGCTCGAGGGGAGCGGCACGGCGGGGGCGGCCACGATCTCTTTGAGGGATCGGAACGACGTGAGGGTCATCCACACGTAAGGGCCGAGCCACACGAGGGCGACGAGGAGGAGGAGCGAGCCGCGGATGGCGCGGCCGGCGGGGGAGACGCGATCGAGATCGACGGAGGCGGCGCGGCTCACGTCGCGGGCTCCTTCTTGGAGCGCGACGCGGAGGCGCGGAAGGCCCACAGGTTGAGGGCGGTGAGGGCGAGGAGCACGAAGAAGAAGACGACGACGAGCGCGCTCGCGCGACCGACGCGCAGGTTGATGAAGACCTCTTCGTAGATGGCGTAGACGAAGAGGGTGGTCGATTTGACGGGGCCACCTTGGGTCATGACCCGGACGACGTCGAAGGCCTGGAAGCTCATGATGAGGCCGGTCGAGGCGACGAACGCGGTGGTCGGTCGCAGCGAGGGCCACGTGATGTGGGCGAAGCGGGCGAGCGGTCCGGCGCCGTCGAGGGCGGCCGCTTCGAAGAGCGATCGGGGGACGGCCTGGAGGCCCGCGAGGTAGACGACCATTGCGTAGCCGGTGATCTTCCAGACCGTGACGCCGGCGATGGCGTAGAGGGCGAAGCGCGGATCGCCGAGCAGGTTGATGGGGGGGACGCCGAGCGCGCTCGCGACGCGGGCGAGGGGCCCGGCCTTGCCGTCGAGGAGCAGCATCCAGAGGAGAGCGACCGCGACCCACGAGACGACGTAGGCGCTGAAGACGGCGCCGCGCACGAAGGCGTAGAGGCGGCCGGGGCGGTTGAGCGCGATCGCGAGGCCGAGCCCGAGGGCGGTGCTCGCGACGACGACGATCGATCCGAAGCCGAGGGTGCGACCGAGGACGGCCCAGTGCTCGCCCGATCGATGGAGGCGCGCGTAGTTGGCGGCCCCCACGTACTCCGGCTCGGTGAGGAGATCCCAGCGGTAGAAGCTGTCTTTGAGGGCGACGAGGAGCGGATAGACGAAGAAGAGGCCGAGCACGAGGAGCGTCGGCCCGACCATGAGGTACGGGTGGAGGGGGTGCCGCGGCTTCACGAGCCCTCCTCGATCGCGACGAGCGCTTCGGCGAGGGACTTCTCCGCGTCGGTGCGCGAGAGGACGCACGCCTCGAGGCAATCTTGCACCACCTCGCGCTGCACCCGGAAGAGCGCGCGCCTTGCTCCAGGCCACGGGCGCACGTCCGCGAGCTTCGATCGAGGGCGACCCGATCGTTGGCGTGCGTCTCGTAGTAGCCGCTCGTCGCGAGGGTCTCCGCGCCGGCGCGGGTGACCGGGATGTAGCCGGTCTTGGTCGCGAACTCGTTGGACGTGTCGGGCCGGGCCATGAACACGCGAGAGGCCGCCGCACTTCCTCTCCACGCCGGCGGAGCCGCCTTCGGGACGACGAACAGCGTCCCGCCCGTCGGCACTCCGGAGCGGACCTTCTTCGGGAGCCGGGCGCACGACGAACAGGGCGTTCTCTTCCAGGCACAGGACCAGGCGGTCCGGGATTGAATCTGGCCACGCGGCTGCAGGGCCGCCTTCTGCAGATCCCCGCGCTGTAGTCGCGACCGGCGGGGGCGCGCATGACCTCGAGCTCGTAGACGAGCCGCTGCATGAACCTCACCGCTTCGACGCCGGCGGAGCCGCCGAGGGTGAAGCGGCCGTCGGGGCCGACGAGATCACCGCCCGCCTGCGCGACCATCGCGACCCAGAACCACCAGTCGATCGGGCACGAGAAGCCATAGCGGCGGTCGGCCCCGGAGCCGCGCGTCGCCGCGCGCGCGAACGTCTCGAGCTCGTCCCACGTGGTCGGGGGCGCGAGGCCGAGCTCGTCGAGGACGCTGCCATTGATGTACGCGATGGGCGTGCTGCGAGTGAATGGCATCCAGAGGCCGCGTGTCACCCCCTTCGAAAGCCCCCGCCTGGGTGAGGGCGGGCTGGAGCCCGAAGTCGCGATCGAGGCCGGGGAGCGCGTCAGCGCTCGGCACGCGCTCCACGGTAGGCGGCACCTCGCCGACGACGTGGGTCAGGGCGGGGGCGCGCTCGGCGTGGATCGCGGTGCGGAGCTTCGCGAGCAGCTCAAAGTAATCGCCCTGGAACACCGGCGAGAGCGCGTGCTGGGGCTGCTCGGTGTTGAACCGACTCACGAGGGCGAGGAGGGCCTCTCGGTTCTTGCCGCCGTAGGCGAACCAGAACGGGACTTTGTTGGCGCGCTCACCGCAGCCGCCGAGCAGGCCCGCGGTCGCGCCCGCGGCCGCCCCGAGCAGCGCCCGCCGCCTGATCAGCACCCCCGGCGCGCTTCGCGCTCGCCGACCCCTCCCAGGCGCCTCTGCGCTTCGCGCTCCGGCGCGGGAACGGTTCATCACGCGGAGGCCTCGTCGCCAAGGCGTCGTTCCGTCCCGCGATCGAAGAAGTGGAGGCGTGAAGGATCGACGACGAGGCGCACCATCTCGCTCAGGCTCGGATCGAAGAAGCCTGCGACCTTCGCGCGGAGGGAGATGGGCTCCCGCGGGTGGTCGTCGATCTCGCAGTGGAGGACCGTCTCGGAGCCCAGCGGCTCCGTCGCGGCGACCCTCGCCACGAACGAGAGCGCGGAGGCCCGATCCTCATCGTCCGCGGCGCGCACCTCGAAGTGCTCCGGACGGATGCCGAGGATCAGATCGCCGCGGACGCGGACCCCGCGCGGAGGCTTCACGATCTGGCCGAGGACCATCGCCACGTCGCCCTCGCTTCGGGCGGGGACGAGGTTGATCGCGGGCGAGCCGAGGAAGCCCCCCACGAAGGCGCTCTTCGGGTGCTCGTAGACCTCGCGCGCCGGGCCCGCCTGCTCGATCTTTCCACGGCGCATCACCGCGATCCGATCGCCGACCGTCATCGCCTCGACCTGGTCGTGGGTGACGTAGATCGCGGTGGCCGCGATCGATCGGAGGAGCTTGGCGATCTCCACCCGCAAGGTCGCGCGCAGGGCGGCGTCGAGGTTCGAGAGGGGCTCGTCGAAGAGGAAGATCTTCGGCGACCGGACGAGCGCTCGACCCATCGCCACGCGCTGTCGCTCGCCGCCCGAGAGCTCGTCG
This sequence comes from Polyangiaceae bacterium, assembly GCA_044225865.1. Lineage (GTDB taxonomy): Bacteria > Myxococcota_A > Polyangia > Polyangiales > Polyangiaceae > Xiheicaenibacterium. The sequence goes on from JBGAID010000004.1 coordinate 9,037, forward strand.
GGCCGGCGCCCGAGGAGCTTCCCGATCCCGAGCCGCTCGGCCGCCTCCTCTGCCTTCTTCCGCTGCTCGGCCTTGGCCACGCCGCGCATCCGGAGCGGGAAGGTGAGGTTCTCGAGCACGGTCATGTGCGGGTAGAGGGCCCTGGAACACCATCGCGACGTCGCGGTCCTGCGGAGGCACGCGCGAGAGATCGCGACCGTCGAGGGTGACGCGCCCGCGATCGGGATCGTCGAGCCCGGCGATGATCCGCAGCGCGGTCGACTTCCCGCACCCCGACGGCCCGACGAGGACGAGGACCTCACCCGACTCGACGGTGATGTCGACGCCGGCGAGGGCCGCCTGCTCCGCCCCTGGGTACTGCCGCACGACGCCGTCGAGGACCAGCTTGGCCATGCGATCGGTCGGAGCTTCATCCGAACGACGTGGCGCGTCAAAGGGGCTTCGTTCTGATCCTCTTCGGCGCTCGACCTGGTTCGTAGTAACCAACCGCCTCGATGCTCTACCTGCACGGCCTCGGCCACTTCCACCCGGAGAACGTGATCGACAACGCGTTCCTCGAGTCGCTCGACATCGGCACGAACGACGAATGGATCGTGTCGCGCGTCGGGATCAAGAACCGCCGGACCGTCCTGCCCCTCGACTACATCCGCGCGACCAAGAACAAGGACCTCCGCGCGGGACAAGAGGCGCGCCTCTACACGAACGCGGAGATGGGCAAGCGCGCCGCCTCGCGGATCGAGCGCGCCGGCATCAAGCCGAGCGACATCGGGATGGTCGTCGCGGGCGACAGCTCCCCCGACGACTGCATCCCCGCAGGAGTCATCGGCGATCGCCCGCGCGATCGGGATCGAGGTCCCGTGCTTCGACAGCGCGAGCGCGTGCTCCACCTTCGGAGCGCAGATCCACGTCCTCAAGGCGATGGGCGAGGCCGTCCCCGACTACGCCCTCTGCGTCGTCCCCGAGGTCACCACCCGCGTGACCGACTACTCCGACCGCTCCTCCGCGATCCTCTTCGGGGACGCGTGCGCGGCCGCCGTCGTCTCGACGAAGCACCCGGCCAAGATCCAAGCGACCTTCACGACCTTCGGGGGCGCGCCGAGCGGCGCCTACGACGTCGTTATCCCGAAGTTCGGCCACTTCTTTCAGAACGGCTCTTCGGTGCAGAAGTTCGCGATCAAGCGGATGACGGAGCTCCTCAAGGAGATCCAAGGCCGCGTCGGCGAGCGCAACGACCGGCTCTATTACGTGGGTCACCAGGCGAACCTCACGATGCTCGAGTCGGTCGTGCGCCGCTGCGAGGTCCCCGAAGATCGCCACCTCTTCAACATCGTCGACTTCGGAAACCAGGCCGCCGCCGGGGCCCCCGCGGTGATGTCGCAGCAGTGGGACCGCTTCCGGAGCGGGGACATCGCCGCCCTCGTCGTGGTCGGCTCCGGGCTTTCGTGGTCCAGTGTGCAGTTCGAGTGGCAGTAAAGTACCATCGCGAACGATGGCTTCTGCGCGTCGACGGACCGTGAACGGCTGCGGCTCGAATCGGAGTCGGCGATCGCGTAGCGCGCCTCGGGTTTTGCTCCTTCTTTCTTTGGCTTCGAGCGCCTGTCTCTTTCCCGACTACACCTTCGACGAGCCCGAGCCCTCGGGCGGCGCGGGGGCTGGAGGCGCGGCCGGCCACCACGAAGGCGGCCAGCCGACGGGCGGTTCGGGCGGCGTCCCGTCGACGGGAGGAATGGGCGGCGAAGGCGGGAGCCCTCCTGTCGAGGACTGCTTCACCGCCGGCGACGAGGACAACGACGGCCTCGCCGACTGCGCCGATCCCGACTGCAACGCCGACCTCGAGTGCGCGGACGCGATCCCGGTCGGTTGGGGCACCTACGGATACGCCGCCGCGGCGCGGCGCGGCTTACCTCCCGATCCGAGCTGCCCGCCCGGCACCGAGCTCGTCGTCTACACCGGTCACTCCGGGCTCATCAACACGAGCGCCGCCTGCACCGCGTGCGACTGCCAAGATCCAGTCGGGCAGACGTGCACCCTCGCCAACGATTTCGATCCCAACAAGGCCGGGATCCAAGGCCTCTACACGCGCGACGTCCCGTGCGCGAACGGCGCCGCGACCAACCAAACGACGCTCACCGTCCCCGCGGCGTGGGACGGCACGTGCTCGTCGCTCGACGCGGCCCCCGGCGGCGGCGCGTGCCCAGGGCTCAACTGCAACATGTCGGTGAAGGTCCAAGCCGCGAGCGTCAGCGGCGGCACGTGCGATCCGACCCCGAACGGCGGGGATGCCCTCCGGCGGAGACCCGACGTGGACGGAGGCGATCAAGGTCTGCAAGGCGATCCCCCTCCAAGGCTGCGACGCGCCCCAGAGCTGCGCGCCGCGCCCTTCCACCCCTACGAGCCGCGTGTCTGCATCGGCAAGCCCGGCGATCAGAACGTGCCCCGCCGGAGCCTTCAGCCTCCCGACCCAAGGCTTCGACGACTTCGACGACTCGCGCGGCTGCTCCGAGTGCACCTGCGGCCCCGCGAGCGGGGGCGTGTGCAAGCTCGCGGTCACCCTCTACAGCGACGCGGGCGCCACCTGCAACAGCGCCCTCTCCACCAACCCCGTCCTCCAGAGCGGCGGCTGCGTCGACCTCACCGCAATCCGCGCGTCTCCGGCCGGAGCTTCACCGTCTCCATGCCCCCGACGGGCGGGAGCCGTCCCGTCAGCGGCGGCGGCGTCCCCTCCGGCTCCGTGACCGAGACGGGTCCGACGACGTTCTGCTGCCTCCCCGCCGACTGGCATTCCCCGAAGACGGGTCCCGGTAGGGACGGCCCTTTCGGGCCGCCCCCGGACAGATCCCGCGAGCGGATTTCCCGCACCGGGCAGGCTCCTGGATCAGCGGGAGAGCGAAGCGTTGCTCAGGCCACGGATGCACGATCTCAGGTCGAAGCAACTCGTAGCGTTGCTCGAAGCGCTTCCACTGCACGACGGTCTTTCGGCCTCGCTGGCTCCGGCGCGAGGGCTGCCGATACCAGGCCGCTCGGACCTGATGTCGGAAGCAACGTCTCAACGTTCGTTCCCCAGTACACCGTAATAGTTGTAGTGCCCGCGGAGCACGCTGTTGAACCATCGATGCGTCTCTTTGACCGGCGCGTGGCGTCGTGCGCGGCTCCTCGCGGAGCATCGCGTACTTCGCCGTGCGCTTCTTCTTCGACGTGTCTCAGGAGATGGAAGGACCCGTCTCTTCCTTTGCGCCGATGTGCGTGAAGCCGAGAAAGTCGAAGGTCGCCTTCTGCGCCTTCTCGTTCCCAGCGGGTCTCGCAAATCTGCCGAAGCGAATGAGCCGAGTCTTCTCGTCGTGGAGGGCGAGGCCGTATTCCTCGAGGCGCCTTCAACTGTGCCCTGAAGATCCTGGCGTCGCTCCCGTTCTGGAAGCCCACCACGAAGTCATCGGCGTAGCGGACGATATACACTCGTCTCTTCGCCTCTGCGCCTTCGCCACGCGTGAGCCCACTGATCGAGCACGTGATGGAGGAACACGTTCGGAGGAGCGGACTGATCACGCCTCCCTGCGGGGGTTCCTTCTTCCGTCGCTTCCACACGTCCATCCTCCCAGACGCCTGCGTTCAGCCATCTCATGATGAGCCGCAAGCGTCGATCCCCAATGCGTTCCTCCAGGATCTTCTTCAGCCGCTCATGATGAATGGTGCCGAAAAAGTCCGCGATGTCCGCATCCGGGATCCAGTTCGTTCTCTCCTTCGTGATCGCCACCGCAAGCGCGTCGAGCGCGTCGTGCGTCGACCGCCCTGGTCGAAAGCCATTGCGAAAAGCCCAGGAACTGCTTCTCGTAGATCGGCTCAAAGAGCATGCGCACTGCTTGTTGCACGACCTTGTCCTCGATCGTTGGGATCCCCAGCGGACGCTCACGTCCATCCGGGGATCCTCACCACGCGGCGAACCGGAGGCGGGTGATACGCGTTCCGGTGTAGACGATCCTGCAGGTCGCGCAGGTGTCCTCGAGCTTTTCGCCGTAGGACTTCCAGTCGACCAGGTCCGCCTCGGGAGCCGTCTTTGGAGACGCGCGTACGCTTTCTTTCGTCGCCGAGAAGGGGCACCTTGAGGTGACAGAAGAGATTCGTAAATCAACACCCCTTGTCTTTGCTCGCTCGTTCTCCCGAGCTGCAGGTACGTCGGCACGCTTACCCGGCCCTGAGTCCGGCGTGTTTCGCGCAGCAGCGTTCTCCTTGGTCGCGTTCCTTTCCTCCCATCGACTCCTCGGGCGTTACCCGCGAGTTCGCCGACTTCTGGTACTACGTCAGCGTCCGACTTCTCGAGACCGTTGCAGCGCGGATTACGTTGACCTTCCCGCGCCTGCCGTCTTCGTTGCCGAAGCGAGGCTGTCGGAGACTCTCCCGGCTTCCGTGCAGAGAGTCCTTGTAGAGCGTGCCGAGCTTTTCAACCCCGGAGGAGCCCTCGAGAGCCCACTCCACTCCCATGGCTCCCTCGGTGAAGCCTTCCGCATAGGGCAACAGCGTCGGCCTCCTCATTGCGTTGGTTCGGGGGCTGAATCCCCGGGCCGGCTCACTGCCCCCCACGCTTCGCATCGACGGTCGCCCGCCGTAGCGCAAGGGGTAGCTTTCCTGGCAGGTGGAGTCCGCCAGGTCAGGACTTGGTTGGGTCATCACTTCCTTCCTCACCCGATCCTCTCTGCCGGCTTGGCCGGCGCTCTGCCCACCCCGGGCTCGCTCCGCGAGCCCACCCCGCCCCCGCGGGGCGCGCCGCGCCCCCCGGGCGGGGTCGCTACGTTTTCAATAGCACCGGCCCCGCGACCGCTACTCGCTGTCGCGCTCGCGTGCTAGCAAGGCGGCATCGAGCTCCTCGGTCGCATCGCTCACCTGTTCGCTCTCGTCATCGCTCCCCGGGTGCCGTCGCCGGATCCGACCGGCCTCGGCGCCGCTCAAGCGATCGCGGGCCTGCTCTTGCTCATCGCGCCCCTCGCGATCGCGGTCGTGCTGTGGCGTCGCTTCGAGGTCCTCGAGGCGAAGGCGGCCATCGCCCTGTGGGTGCTCGCGGACGCAGCGCTCATCTACGGCGCGCAGCACTCGATGAGCGCGCGGACGCCGCTGCTCTCCAACTACTACGTCGCGGCGCCGTTCGTCTGGTCGGGCCTCGGGGCGATCGCGGCGACGCTCGCGGGGCAGTACCTCGGGGTCTCGTTCAAGAACAAGAGGACGGGCGCGTTCCTCGTGGTGATGGCGGCGGGCATCTTCCTCTTCCGCGACGCCCACGAGCTGGTCGCTTCGAAGGACCTCCAGTGGCGCGAGGTGCTCGCGCGAGACCCGGCCAACGAGCGGGCCCTGACCGCCCGCACCGAGCGCCTCGCTCGGGGCGAGGACGAAGAGGCAATCGACGCGTGCCTGCGGCGCAAGCCCGACGCGTGCATCTGCTCCACCCTGCGCGCCGAGCGGCGCGTCTTGTTCACGACCGGCCGGCAGTCCGCTCGCACCGCCAGCGCGCGTGAAGCGCTCGGCCTCGTCGAGCACGCGCGCTGCGACGGGCACCCCATGGAGCCTCGGGCGAGGGCGGTCCGCGCCGTCGCGCTCGGGATGCTCGGGCAGACCGAAGAGGCAGAGGCCCTCGTGGGGCCGGACTTCGAGAAGACCCCTCGAGACCCGCGCGTCCTCTACGCCCGGGCCCTCGTCCTCCAACAGAAGAAGGACCCGGGAGCGCTCGAGGCCGCCCAGGCCGCGTCGAAGGCCTCCGCCGGTCCCGGGGCAGACCTCCTCGTCGCGATGCTGCTCATCGAGGCCGGCTCGCTCGAGGACGCGAAGGCGGCGCTCAAACAGTACCTCGGGCGCTACCCGGACGATCCGGTCGCGGTCTACGACGCGGCCCTCGTGGCCGACCGGCTCAGGGACTACAACGCAGCGCGGGAGGGGTATTTCAAGGCCCTGAAGCTCGACCCGCAGCAGGCCGACGCTCGCTACAACCTGACCATCCTCACCCTCCAGGCGGGCGCGACCGCCGAGGCAAAGTCCCACGCCGAAAAGTTCGCGCGGGCGTTCCCGGACGATCCGCGGCGGTTCTACCTCCTGAGCCTCGTCGGGGGGCAGTAGCCCGCGACGGACCCGCCCACTATCTTTTTCATAGCGCCCGGGGACCCCTCCCGCGACGAGCGGAGCGAGGAGCCGGGGAGGGGCCGACGAGCGAAGCGAGGAGGGGGGTGGGCATCAGGGGTGGGGATTTTCCGGGCCGTAGATCTGTTCAGTCCCAAAATCGTCGGACCTGTTGCAGCATCCGGCCCGCGCCCCCGTCCAACGGGGCCACGGAGGTCCTACGCATGCGTCGTCGCTTGATCCCGATCGCCCTGGCCAGCCTCGGTCTGGTCTCCATCGCATCCGTCAGCGCAGCCGGGGGGGACGTCAAAATCTTCGTCCTCAAGGAGCATGGGGTCGGGGGCGCCACCCAGGCGCAGCCGTTCATCGACAAGTTCGTGGGCATCGCCCAGAAGAAGAACGGCTGGTCGAGCGCCAAGGGCACGTACTTCACCGACCGCAAGGCGGCGGAAGCGGCGATGGACAGCGAGAAGCCTCAGTTCATGATCCTGTCCATCCCCGCGTACCTCGCCCTGAAGGACGCGCGAAAGATGGAGACCATCGGGCAGGTGACGGTGTCGAGGGCGGGGGGCCAGGAGTACCAAATCATCAGCAAGACGGCGAAGAGCCTGGCCGACTGCAAGAACGAGAAGCTCGCGACCGATCACGGGGATGACCCGAAGTTCTTGGACAAGGTCGTCTCGGGCGGGGCGTGGAAGCTCTCCGACTTCAAGCTCGAGGCCACCAAGCGCCCCCTCCAGGGCATCCAAAAGGTCGTCCGGGACGAGGCCAAGTGTGCCCTCGTCGACGACGCCCAGTTCGCGGAGCTGGGTTCCGTCGAAGGAGGGAAGGAGCTGAAGAGCGTATGGAAGAGCTCGAAGCTCCCGCCGATGCCGGTGGTCGCACTTCCTTCTGCCGACAAAGCCACGAAAGAAGGCTTCAAGAACAGCCTTTCGGGGATTTGTGACGGGGACGGCAAGGCGGTCTGTTCGGAGATCGGCATCCAGTCTTTGAAGGCCGCCTCCGACGATGCGTATTCCCAGATCCTTGCCGCCTACAAGAAGGATAAGTAACGCTGCGCGCACTCTGGAAAGGCCTCGCTCTTCTCTCCGCCCGCGCCTCCTGTTGGGGCGCCTCCTCGTAGGGGCCGCCCTCGCGCTCGCCAGCGCAGGATGCCCACCCGCCAAGCTCCGGCCCGAGCTCGCCTCCGCCGCGACGAGCGCCCTCGCCCTGAGCGACGCGCTCGAGAAGCTCGTCGCGGAGGGCAAGGACACGGAGGAGGATCGGGAGGCCGCCTACGAGGCGGTCAAGAAGCTCCCCGCGGAGACGGCGGGCGACGCCTTCGGGCGGGCCGCGATCGCGGGGCGCCTCGCCGAGAAGAAGGGCCCGATGTCGATCCTCGCCGACGATACGAGCCCGACCTCCCTCGTCGGGGAAGCCGAGCAGTACGCGCGGCTCAGCCGAAAGCTCGATCCGGAGTTCCGACACGGGGCCGCGGAGCGGATGCTCGGGACGCTCTACGTGATGGCTCCCGCGAACTTGCTCCAGGGCGGCAACTCGGAGGACGGCATCGAGATCCTCGAGCACCTCGTGTCGACCCACCCCGAGGTCGTCGAGAATCAGCTCCGGCTCGCCGAGGGGTACATCGCCCTCTCCGACAAAGATTCGGCGAAGAAACCGCTGTGTATCGCGATCAGCAAGCGCGAAACGTTACGTCGCGACGATGGGGCACTTGTGGCCAAGCTGACGAAAGAGATGCCTGGGCTCGACTGCAAGGCGGTCCTCGGCGAAGCTGCGCCCACGGCGCCGTCCGAGGCTCCCGCTCCTGCTCCCGCTCCCAATCCTTAGGCCGGTGAGGTCGAGGGGGGCCTCCTCGGAAGGCACGTCACAGCAGATCTCCCCTTCATGGCATCTCCTGGTCCGGAAAAGAGCGGCTCGACGCGCGGGCTGCTTGCGCTGCTCAAGTCGATCGTCCTGGTCGGCGCGAGGAGGCCCTTCGTCGCGCTCGCGATCGGCGCGCTGCTGACGGCGATCTCGGCCGCCCTCGTCCCCGGATTGAAGATCTCGACCTCGAGGCGCGATCTCGTCTCCAAGGACCATCCATCGCAGCGGCGCACCCTCGAGTTCGACGACAAGTTCGGGTACTCCAACGCGCCCGCGATCATCGTGACGGGAGGCTCGAAGGAGGAGCGGCGAAAGGTCGTGGACGCCCTCTCCGAGGAGCTGCGATCGCTGCCGGACATGGACGGGCGCGTGCTCGGGCGAATTCGGCCCGAAGACGTGGCGGAGGTGCTCCTCGTCGCGAACCCCGAGCCGATCGCCAAGGCGATCCCGGGCGACGACGGCGGCGAGGGCGCGAAGAAGATCGAGCAGGGCCTCTCAGGCTGGTTCGAGCTCTTGGACGGGCAGCTCCAGAAGGGCCTGGACGCGGATCCAGCCACGGTGTCGCTCGATCAGACGCGGCAGGGCTTCGTCCAGCTCGGCTCCCTGTTTCATGCCCTCGACGACGAGCTGGCAGGAGAGAACGGGCTCGTGCGGCTCGCGGACTTGAAGGACCGGGGCGAGCTCGGCAAGGGCATCGACGAGCTCGGCTATCTCGAGGGGGACGGCAAGCACAACATCGTCGGCCTGTTCCCGGAGCTCGACGGCGACGAGGGTTATCAGGTCCGCCCGATCGTCCACGACATCCGCGAGGCGCGTGATCGCGCGATCGCCAAGTCGGGGACCTCCGGGGTGCGCGCGGACGTGACGGGGCTGCCCGCGCTCGTCTCCGACGAGCTCGCCATGATCGAGCGCGACCTCGCGGTCACGAGCATCGCCGCCACCGTGACGATGGTCCTCACCCTGTATTGGGGGATGCGGTCGTTCCGCCAGGCGATGGTGAGCTTCCTGCCGCTCGGCTTCGGCACCCTGGTCACGTTCGGGATCGTGAGGCTCGTGCTCGGGAAGCTGAACCTCATCACCGCGAGCTTCACCTCCGTCCTGCTCGGCCTCGGTGACTTCGGCGTCCACATCCAGCGCGGCTTCTCCGATCTCTTGAAGAAGGGCCACAGCCCGAAGGAGGCGATGCAAGAGTCGATGCTGCACGCCGGCCCCGGCCTCCTGATCGGCACCCTCAGCGTGTGCGTCGCGTTCCTCACGACCCTCGTCACCGAGTTCACCGCCTTCGCGGAGCTCGGCTTCATCGTGAGCCTCGGCATGTTCGTGATGCTCGCGGGCACGTACCTGCTCGTGCCGGCCGCGGTCTTGTTGCTGCTCGGGAAGAAGCCCCGGCCGAGCCCGGAGCTGCCGGGGTTCCGCCGGCTCGCGACGTTCGTGCGGACGTGGCCGAAGGCGATCTGCCTCGTCGCTGCCGGCATCAGCATCTTCTTCGGGGTGGGCCTCACCAAGGTCCGCTTCAACGGTCGCTACTTCGAGTTCTTGCCGAAGGAGACGGAGAGCGCGCGGGGCCTGAAGGCCCTCGAGGGCGACGCGGTGGCGAGCCCGTTCGTCGCGAACCTCCGCGCCAAGAGCATCGACGAAGCGCGCGAGCTCACGGCGAAGCTCCGCAAGCTCGACACCGTCGCTTCCGTGGAGACCGCCTCCGACTTCTTCCCCGAGCTCGACGAGGCCCGGCTCGTCGCTCTCAAGAAGATCGTCAAGTCGCTCGAGCACGACGGGGCCCCCGCCGACTTCGCGAAGGCGAAGGAGAAGCCGGCCGACAAGGCCGCCGTCATCAAGGCGGTCGACAAGCTGGTGACCACGTTCGAGGACGTGGCCTTCACGATGCGCTCGAACGGCTGGGATGCGGCTCCCGCCGCTGGGGACGACGAGAAGACCAAGGCGGACAAGCTCGACAAGGGCCGCGCCCTCGCCTCCGTCGGTGACGCGAAGGCCCAGCTCGTCGCGCTGAAGAAGCGAATCGAAGCGACCGACCCGGCCAAGCTCACCGCGATCCAGCAGACGACGCTCGGCATGCTCGAGCGCGCGCAGCGGGTCGCGCGGGGGGTGGTGGAGCGCGGCTCGTACTCGGTGGAGGATCTGCCGGCGGTGTTCCAGCACCGGTTCGTGTCGCGGGACAAGACGGAGCTCGCCATCTTCATCCACCCCAAGGGTGACGTCTGGGAGGTCCCGATCGCGGAGGCCTTCACGCGCGACGTCGCGAGCGTCAGCCCCGAGGTCTCCGGCATCGCGACGACGCTGGGCGAGCACCCCAAGCTCATCATCCGCGGCTTCGAGAAGGCGACGGTGCTGGCGGCGATCCTCGTGCTCGCCATCCTCACGATCAGCTTCCGCCGCGCCGGCGACGTCTTCGCGGCCGCCCTGCCGTTGGTGCTCTCCAGCGTCTGGATGATCGGGGCGATGCCGCTCCTCGACATGCAGTTCAACCACGCGAACATGGTCGTGCTTCCGCTCTTGCTCGGCCTCGGGGTGGAGGCGAGCGCCCACATCATGTCGAGCTATCGACAGAGCATGGAGCAGCATCAGGGCAAGGCGAAGCTCGCCGATATCCTGGGCAGCACCGGCTCGGCCGTGTTCGTGGCCGTGCTCACGACGATCTTCGGGTTCTCCGTCCTGATGCTCGCCCAATACCGGGCCATGTTCGGGCTCGGCCTCATCATGACGATCGGGATGAGCTCGACCCTCGCCCTGAGCCTCGTCGTTCTGCCGGCGGTGCTCGTCTTGCTCAAGCGCGTAGAGTGAGCGCGTGGAGTGAACGCGCTCGCGCGGTGGGTGGTCGCGGCGATCTCGCTCGCGACAGGGTGCGGCGGCGAAGGCGCCGGGCCCGCGCCGACGGCGTCGGTGAGCACGGGGCTCTCGAGCGCGCCGGTCGTGGCCGCCCGCCCCGGGCCCGTCCGGTTCATCGAGGGGGATATCGAAGGGGCGAGGGAGCAGGCGCGGACCGCGAACAAGCTCCTCGTGCTCGACCTCTCCGCGCGATGGTGTGAGCCGTGCGCGGTGCTGCGCGCAGAGATCGAGCGCCACCCGGAGCTCGCCCTCCACGAGGCGCGCTTCGTGTTCGCTTCCGTCGACGTCGATCGCCCCGAAGCCGCGCCGATCCTCGCGCGGTACGGCGCCCACACCCTGCCGACGATCCTCGTCCTCGAGCCGGTGACGGGCGCGATCCGGGCGATGCGCGGGGGATCGATCACGGCCGGTGAGCTCTCCGCCATGCTCACGCGCGTCACGGAGGAGCGCCCCGGTGAGGGCAACCTCCTCGCGAGCGCGCTCGCGGCGCGCGCAGGAGGAGACGAGCGCCTCGCCGCCGAGGCGTACCGGCGCGCGGCGCGGACCGGGCCGGTCGACGCCCGAACGGAGGCGTGGCTCGCCGCCACCGAGCTCTTCGCCGACCTCGGGGATCACCGCGCGTGCGGCGAGGTCGCGCGCGAAGGCGTCGACGCGAAGCTCGAGGGATCCGCGCCCGTGATGCTGCTTGGTCTCGCCCTTCGCTGCGCGGAGATGGTGCCGCCGAGCACGTCCCGCGAGGAGGCGCTGGGCTGGGTGCGCACGAGCGTGGCCGCCCTCGCGAGCGCGCCGCCCCCGGGGGCCTCCGCCGCCGATCGCGCGGAGCTGCTCGCGATTCGCAGCCGTATCCAATCTCTGGACGACGACCCGACCGGCTCGAGCAAGAGCCAGGAGGCCCGTCTCGCCGTCCTCGAGGCGGCCGCTCGCGAAGCGCGCACGCCCAGCGAAGCGCAGGCCCTCGATCACGCGCGCGCGTCGGCCCTCATCATCCTCGATCGCAAAGAGGAGGCCCTCGATCTCCTGGCCCGACGGACGAAGGAGCTGCCCGACCGATACGAGGTGTGGGGGCGCCTCGGCACGACCCTCCTCGATCTCGGCCGCGTGAGCCTCGCCGCGGCGATCCTCCGGCGCGCCTCCGATCTCGCCTACGGCGCGCCCCGGCTCGTCTACCTCGCGCGCCTCGCGGACGCGCTCGAGCGGACCGACCGAAGCGCGGAGGCCAAGGTCGTCCTCGACGACGTCGTTCGAGGCTGGGAGGCGCTCCCGCTCTCTCAGCAGGACGCGCGACGCCTCGAAGCGGCCAAGACCCAGCGCGCGCAGCTGCGTTGATCGCCCGCGTGGCAGCGAGGTCCGGGCCGGGGTATGGTCCCGCGAAGATGGCTGCTTCGGATTCGGGATCGAACACGCTCGCCCCCTTCGAAGAGGCGCTCGCGAAGAGCGTGCTCGTCTCGGACGGGGCGATGGGGTCTTTGCTCTACGAGCGGGGCATCTTCGTCACCCAAAATTTCGAGCAGCTCAACGTCACGCGCCCCGACGTGGTGAAGAAGATTCACGCCGACTACCTCGACGCGGGCGCGCAGATCCTCCAGACGAACACCTTCGGCGCGAACAGCTTCCGCCTCGAGCGGCACGGGCTCGTCGGTGAGGTGCGCCGCTTCAACATCGAGGGGGCGAAGATCGCTCACGAGGTCGCGCAGGGACGCGCCTACGTCGCGGGCTCCATCGGCCCCACCGGCCTCGTGCCGGGTCCGGACCGCGCCGGCGAGCTCCACCACGCGCGCGCGACCTTCGCGGAGCAGGCGGCCGCCCTCGTCGAAGGCGGATGCGATCTGCTGGTCCTCGAGACGTTCCGTCACCTCGACGAGATCGAGGTCGCGGTGCAGGCGGCGCGAGAGGCCGCGCCCAAGAAGACGATCGTGGCCACCGTGACCTTCGACAGCGAGGGCACGGTCGCCGACGGCTCTCCTCCAGAGGAGGTCGCGACGAGGCTCCGCGACTTCGGGGCGGACGTGATCGGGGTGAACTGCGGCGACGGCCCGCAGCTCTCCCTCTCGATGGCGGAGCGGATGCGAGGGGTGAAGCTCCCCCTCTACGTCCAGCCGAACGCGGGCCTGCCTCGCACCGTCGACGGACGGCTCCTCTACATGGCCACGCCCGAGTATTTCGATGTGTTCGCGCGCAGGATGATCCAGGCGGGCGCGCGCATCGTGGGCGGATGTTGCGGCACCACCCCAGAGCACATCCGGTGGATGGCGCGCTCCGCGAAGATGCTGGGCCGTCAGCTGGCCGAGCCCGAGCCAGCCGCGCGCGCGTACGAGCTCAAGGCCGATCATCCGCACGCGCAGGAGCCCACACCGGTCGCCGCCCGAAGCGAGCTCGCGGCCAAGGTGGCGGCCGGCAAGTTCGTGGTCAGCGTCGAGGTGAATCCAGACCCGGGCACGTCCTGCGAGAACGCGCTCGCTGCTGCCAAGATGCTCATCGACGGCGGCGTGGACATCGTGAACGTGGCGGACGGCCCGCGCGCGACCGCGCGCATGTCGAACCTCGCGTTCTGCGCGCTCCTGCTCGAGCGGCACGGCATCCAGCCCATCCTCCACGTCTGCGGCCGCGACCGGAACATGCTCGGGCAGATGGCCCACTTCCTCGGGGCCCACGCGCTCGGCATCCGCAACCTCGTGGTCATCACGGGGGATCCGCCCAAGGTCGGCGATTACCCCGAGGCGACCGCGGTCTACGATCTCGACTCCGTCGGCCTGCTCCATATGGCGAGCCGGATGAACAGGGGCCTCGATCCGGCGGGCAAGCCCCTCCGCGGCGGCAAGACTTCGTTCTACTGCGCCACCGGCTTCGAGCCCGGCGCCCAGGATCTGGACAAGGAGATCGCGCGGCTCGAGGCGAAGGTCGCGGCGGGCGCCGACATCGTGATGACCCAGCCCGTCTTCCAGCAGGCCCTCCTCGACGAGGTCCTCGCGCGCATCGCTCACCTGAAGGTGCCGGTGATGGTCGGGGTGCTCCCCCTCGTCTCGTACAAGAACGCGGAGTTCCTCCACAACGAGGTGCCCGGCATGCAGATCCCAGAGCCCATCCGCGAGCGGATGCGGAAGGCCACGCCGGGGGCGGACGCTCGCAAAGAGGGGCTCGCGATCGCCCGCGAGATGCTCTTCTCGGTTCAAAATCGCGTGCAGGGCGCCTACCTCATGCCCCCTCTCGGCAAGTACGAGCTCGCCCTCGAAGTGCTGGACGGGCTGAAGCGCTGACCGCGGTGCGCACCGTCCGCCGGTGCGAACGAGAGGCTGCGTCCCTCCGTTCGCGCACCGGTGACGGGCGCGCTTCGAGCTCGTGACGAACGGAGGGAAGATCCGGAGCGGACCCTCGAACCGCTTCGGTCGAAGGCCTTTCCCGCGCGGTGCCGGGGGGACTCGAGCGTCGAAGGCTCAACGCCTCCCGGGGCACACCGGTCGCACCGGTGCTCCTCGCGAGACCATGTCGCTTCACAAGAGACTCTCCCTTCGCACCATCGTGAAGAGCGCCGGCGTCGGCGCCCTCTCCTCGTTCGTCGACCTGGCCGTCATGGCCGTGCTCGTCTCCGGCTTCGCGTTCTCGGCGCGGGTCGCGAGCCCGATCGCCCTCGGCGCGGGTCTCTCCTGCCAGTTCGTCGGCAACAAGCTCTTCGCGTTCGACGACAAGCGGGCGCGCTGGGGAAAGCAGGCCCTCCAGTTCGCGATGGTGGAGGCGATCGCCTTCATGGCGAACCTCGCCCTCTTCGACGTCGCGGTTCGGGTGGTCCCCCTCCCCTATCTGCTCGTCCGCATCCTCACCCAGTCGACCGTCTACTTCGGGCTGAGCTTGCCGCTCTGGTCGCGCGTGTTCGAGCGGGGCGCTCGGGAGGTGGTGTCGTGACCGCGCTCGCCGCGCTCGCCGTCGCCGTCAGCACCGCCTGGACCATCTCCGGCACGCTCGCCGTCGCCCGCGCCACCCGCGCGACCGCCGCCTCCGCGTCGGCGCTCGAGCTCCCCGCGATCAGCGTGCTCAAGCCGCTCGCCGGCGCGGACCCGAGCCTCGCCGAGAACCTCGCGACCTTCTTCGAGCAGGATCACCCGAGCTTCGAGCTCGTGTTCGGGGCCGAGCGCGCGGACGATCCCGCCCTCGCCGTCGTGCGCGATCTGATGGCCCGCTATCCGCTCGTCCGCGCCAAGATCGTCGTCCACTCCGGTCTGCCCGGCCTCAACCCGAAGGTCCGCAACCTCCGCGGCATGATCGGGAACGCTTCGCACGATCTGATCCTCGTCAGCGACTCCAACGTGCGCGCGCCCGGCGGCTATCTCCGCGAGCTCGCCTCGATCAAGGCGAGCGACCCTTCGATCGGCCTCGTCACGAACCTCTTCGCCGGCATCGGCGCGGGCAGCCTCGGATCGGATCTCGAGAGCGTCCAGCTCACCGGGTTCATCGCGGCAGGAGCGGCCCTCCCCACCACCGTCGGCGACGCGGCCGTCATCGGGAAGTCCATGCTCATGTCGCGCTCGGAGCTCGAAGAGCTGGGCGGCTTCGAGCGGGTCGCCGACGTCCTCGCGGAGGACTACGTGATCGGCAAGCTGTTCGAGCGGGCCCATCGCCGCGTCGTCGTCGCGCCGACGGTGCTCTCGAACGTAGTCGGTCCCATCGACACGTGGGCGGTGTTCCAGCGGCACCTGCGCTGGTCGATGATGCGGGCGCGCCTTCGGCCGCTCGCGTTCGTCCTCGAGCCGCTCACGGTGCCGCTCTTCGTCCTGCCGGCCGCGATCGCGCTCTTCGGATCGTGGGCGCTCCTCTGGCTCGCCGCGACGTGGATCCTGCGCGACGTGGGGGGGTGGATGCTGCTCCGCGGGAGGCGCGGCCTCGCCGCGCCGCTGCTGCTCGGCGGCATGCGCGACCTGCTCGCGCTCGCGGTCTGGGTGGCGACCCCGTTCAAGCGCCACATCGCATGGCGGGGTCACCGTGTGCGCGTCGGGGCGGGGACCGTCCTCTCCGTCGACTGAGGCGGCTTCAGATTCGTATTCGATACGGAGCGCTCGAAGAGGCCGGCGGCGCCGAAGACGGCGGCGGGGAGGGCGCGGAGGCCGCGCCCGTCACCCTTGGGGTGGGCTTGATCACCCGATGCGCCGCCCCATCCGACCCCGAGGGGCGCGTCGAGTTGTTCGCCGGCGACGAGGCGAAGAGGGAGGCCGAGCCTTCCGCGCTGCCCTTCGCGGACGAGGGGCTCGCCCCTTCACCCGGCGGCGGCACGAACGAAATGTGCGGCGTGTCGCTGGTGGTGGCCGTCGCCGTCGAGGTCGAGGACGCGGCAATCCGAGCCTCGGCGGCGCTCGCCGGCGCAGGCTCGGCCGGAGCCGTGAGGAGCGCGCGCGCCGCGACTCCTACGACCCCGAGCACGAGGAGCGCGCCCGCGCCCGCCATCAGCTTCCGCGACTTTCTTCGCGGGTCGGGCTCCGTCACGAACGTGGCGAAGCCTTGAGAAGAGCCTGCCTCTGATCGAGCACCACCGCTCGGGGGGACGAGGACCTCTCGCGTGGGCCCGTCACGGCCCGACGGGGTCTGCGCCGACGACGCCGGCGTGTCGGCCTCTACCCTCGTTTCGAGCGCTCGTTGGCGCGCCGAGAGGCTCACGGGCGAGGGTCCTTCGACCGGAGGCGCCTCGCCGACCGAGTCGCGCGGTGATCCGAGCGCGATCGTGGAGGCCGCATCGACGCCCGGAAACACCTCGGCCAAGCCGCGCACGAGCGCTGTCGCGTCGCCGAAGCGAAGCTTCGGATCGAGCGCGGTGGCGCGCATGAACCACCCGTCGAACGCCGGCGGCAGCTCGAGCCCGCGGCGCTTCGCTCGAGCGCACGGGGGCTCTTGAACGCCCTTGCCGACCGCAAGCAGCAAGGCCAAGACGTTCCCCCCGTCTTGGGCCTCGTCCGCGAAGTAGGGCACCCCGACGAGCATCGTGAACACGATGTGAGCGAGCGAGTAGAGGTCCGAGCTCGGCCCGATGAGCCGCGCATCGCCCGTCAGCTGCTCGGCGGGAACGTAGTACGGCGTCCCGAAGCTGCGCGTCGTCTTGGGCGCGCCCGACGTCGTCGTCTTGATGAGCTTGGCGATCCCGAAGTCGAGCACCTTCACCCGCACGGAGCCGTCGTCGCGTGGTGATAGGAACAGGTTCTCCGGCTTCAGATCGCGGTGGACGATGCCGCGCGCGTGGGTCTTCTCGAGGGCGCGCGCGATTTGCTCGACCACCAGCCGCACCTCGGCGGGCGTGTACCTCTGCCCCCTCGAGAGGCGAGCGGCGACGTCCTCCCCGCGCAAGAGCTCCATCACGATGAACGGGCTGTCCGTCTCGGTGTCGATCCCGGCATCGAAGATCTCGACGAGCGCCTCGCTCTCGATCTCGGCGGTGACGACTGCCTCCAACGCGAAGCGCGACCGCATGTCGTCGTCTTCGAGGACGTGGGGGAGCATGACCTTGAGGGCGCGGTGCCGCTTCGTCTCGCGGTGGATCACCTCGTAGACGGCGCCCATCCCGCCCGCCGAGAGGAGACGCACCGCCTCGTAACGGCCTGCGAAGAGCGTCCCTGGCTTGAGCTTGATCATGCGTCGCGCGCCGCGAAGGAAGTCAGAAGAATGTAGCGCCCAATCCGAAGAATGCAGGGGTGACGATGGGGTACACGCGGGCGGCCGTGCGCCGCGCGCCCGGGACCAGCCACAGCACCGTCGCGGTGACGGCGACCGCGCCCGCTCCCGCGAGGAGGCCGATCCCGACGTACTGGAACGTCTTTCGCTCCTGGTCGATGCCCTCCAGGGTCGAGTAGTCGTTGAGGGGGAGGTCGGTGCCCGGCTCTCGCTCCGCCGCCGCGTCCTCGAGCTCGCTCCGCCTGAGCTCCGAGTTGACGAGGAGGACTCCGCCCGCGACCCCGAGCGCGACGGATGTGCCGGTCGCGATCCACGCCCCGACCCGGGAGGGCCCTGGCTGTTGGGGCGCCAGCGCGACCCGCGTCACGGCGCCCCGCGCCGCTTCGATCTCGGCGTGGGCCTCCGCGCCCGTCGGAAGGCGCAGCGCCACCTCGTGTCTTCCACCGCTCACCGCGACGCGCCCCTTCGCGTCCGGGGCGACCGGCTTGTCGTCGACCGTCACCCTGGCTCCCGCGGGGATCTCCCCCAGCGCGACCGCCGCCTCCGCGGTGGGCACCACGACGGTGCGCGCCTCGATCGGATCGCCGAGATCCCCGAACCGATCCTGAGCCACGAGCTTCACCGAGAGACCAGCCCCGGGCCGGATCCACGAAGCGTCCAAGGTGCCGAGGAGCGGGCCCTCGTCGGAGGGGATGAGGGGCAAATCGAAGGTTCCGCCGAGCCCGCTGCTCTCGACGCGCGCGACCATGCGGAGCCACTGCGGGCGGTTCGATACGGTCGCGGCGAGGCGAACCGGCTGATACGCCACCTCTGGCTCGACGATCTCGAGCTTGCCGACCTTCACCTTCTCGTTCCCGAGGCGCTCGCCCCGGACCTTCTTGGCCGCGGCCCGGCAAGCGTCGCGGACCTTCGGGGAGAGCTCCCGCGCCACGTCGGGATCGAAGCCGGCCGCGACGACGGCCCGGCTGCACGCGTTCACCGCCGCCGACTCGTTGCCCTGCTGGGTGACGAGGAGCGCCGTCGTCTCGAGGAGCGCCGCCTCCACCACCAGCTGCGGCGGCGGCTTCTGACCTCTCAGCGCGGCGAGGGTGCGCAAGCCCTCTGCGTAGCTGCCGTTGTCGATCTGATCGCGCGCCCTGGCCACGATCGCGGCCGCGTCCTGCGCACGCGCAAGGGGGGCAGCCGCGAGGACGGCGAGGCTCGCCGCTCCCCCGACCACTGCCCTCCATCGCGCGCGCAACATCAGTTCGTATTCTTCTTCAGATCGAAGCGGACGCCGACGTTCTTGTTCGCGATCACCTTTACGATCTGGCTCCGCGACGCCTGGAGATCGGGGTTCACGACGACGACGGTGTGGGGGCCCGCCGGCAACGAGATGGATCCGATCGGGGTCATGCCGTACGGCCGCCCGTCCACGCTCACGTTTCCCCAAGGGTTCACGGTGACGGTGAGGGTCCCGTTGCCCGTCTCCTCCGCGCCGGAGACCACCGCCGCCGACGGGCGCGGCAGCCCCGGCCGAGCTCGCGTCGACGATGAGCCCGCGACCGCGACCGAGGTCGAAGGGGCGCCGCTCGCGCTCGCATCCTGTCCGCTCGACGAAGCCGCGATCTCGCCGGAGGGACGAGGGGCGCCGGTGGACGCGGCGATCGCGGAGGTCGAGAGGGCGGCTTCGATCGACGTCGCCTCGCGAGCATCCACGACCGGAGGTTTGCGCTTCGGCGGAGACAAAAAGACGTACAGCGCGCCGAAGCCGCACCCCAACAGCACCGCGGACAGCATCGCGAAGAACCAAGTCTTCGACGAGGCGCCGCCCGCGGTGCGCGCGGACGCGTCGGAGATGCTCGCGACCCGTGTCACGCTCGCCTGATGCGCCGCTTCGGGCGGGACGCTCCCTCCGGTGCGGGGGGCCGAGGCAGCGGGAGACGGAGACGACCCCGGCCGCGACGAGCTCGAGATGGAGCGCGGACCGCTCCCGTACGCGGGGCTCTCACTCGAGAGGGCCATGCTCCACGGCTGCCGCGAAGCGCCCGCCGGGGCGCCGGCCGCGATCGCGACGCGCTCGCAGATCTCCGCGATCGCCTGCTCCTCGGCGCGAGGGCCGAGCGCGTGGAGCACGGCGTGGAACTGGGCCGCGAGGTGCCCGGCGGTGGGGGTGCGCTGGGTCGCGCGGAACTCCGTCGCCGCGTCGATCGCAGCGGCGATCTCCGGCATCGCGTCGGGGACGGTGCTGCGAACCAACACGACGCGCTCTGTCGCGATCATCGTGATCAGCTGCCCCTGCGTCTCCGCTTTGCGCAGCCGTCCGCCGTAGAGCGCTTCGTGGAGGGTGACCCCCAACGAGAACAGATCCGCGCGCCCGTCGAACGGCTCTCCCAACGCTTGCTCGGGCGGCATGTAAGGGAGCTTTCCTTTGAAGACCCCGGTCTCCGTCTTCTCGCCTCCGAGCCCATGGATGCGCGCGACCCCGAAATCACTCAAACGAATGCGGCCGTCCCTGCCGATGAGGATGTTCGCGGGGCTGACGTCTCGGTGCACGACGCCGAGGTTGTGGCCGTGCGCGTCGACCATCGAGTGGACCGCGTCGAGCGCCTTCGCGACCTCTCGGCCGATGAGGGCCACCGCCCCCGCCGAGAGCGCGCCGCCTTTGCGTATGACCCGGTCCAGGGCGGCCCCGTCGATGTAGTCGAGGACGAGGTACAGGCCGCGGTCGTCCGTCTCGCCGAGCTCGATGAGGTGGACGATGTTGGGGTGGTCGAGGCGGGCGATGACCTGCGCCTCCGCGAGAAACGACTCGCGGGCGTAGTCGCTGATTCCCTCGGTGGCGAGGAGGCGCTTCACCGCGACCTGACGACTGAAGTTGCGGGGACCGACCTCGTCGGCCAGCCACACCTCCCCCATCGCTCCGCGGCCGAGCCTCTTCACGAGCCGGAACTTCCCGGCGAACAGCGGTTCGGAGGCGTGGGACGGCATCAGGCGCAGGCCCCGGGAATTCGAGGGCCGGTCATCTTACCCGCCCTGGCGCTCCCCGTCGAAGATGGGTCAATTCGCCGGTCAAACCCCACTCTCGGCAGTGTCGCTTCCTGTGGAGGGCGTGTGGACGAGATGGGGAGGGAGATGGGAGGGCGACGGCAATACCGTCAAAATGACACGAAGGTGGGCTTCCCCCGCGCGTACGATGCGGCGGAGCGTCTGGAAGTTTTTGAAAGCGAAGTTTGAAGATCCGCGCGCTCTTCCCGCTTTCCTCATCCGCGCCGCCATGATTTGTTCGCCGCGATGGCCTCCGAGCGCCGCCCCCGTCTTCTCGTCGTAGAAGACGAAGCGCCTTTGCAGCGGGTGCTGGAGCGCGGGCTCTCCAAGCACTTCGATGTGAAGCTGGCGAACGACGGCGTCGAGGCGCTCGCCGTCGTGGCGAGCGATCCGGAGTTCGATCTCGTCCTCACCGACCTGCGCATGCCGAACCTCGACGGCTTCGGCCTGCACGACGAGCTGGTGAAGCGCCACCGAGAGCTCGCCGCTCGCACCGTCTTCATGTCCGGCAGCACCGCCGATCCGGACCTCGCAGTGAAGCTCAGGACGCTCGGGGTCTCCGCGGTGGTGAAGCCGTTCGTGGTGGGCGATCTCGCCAAGAAGCTCCTCGAGCTCCTCGACGCGATCGGGCTCAACGAGCGAAACAGTCGCCCGCCCTGAACCATTGGAGCTCCAACGATTCGCGCGCGAACCTCAGGGAGGCGCGTCGAGCACGAGGGCGCGGATGACCGCCCCTTCATCGCCCACGTCGAGCCACGCGACGTAGAGGCGGTCCGAGGCGACGGCGGCTTGCACGCCGCCCAGCTCCAGCGACGACAGCCGCTCGATGGTCGCGACCTCGGTCGCGCTGCCGCTCGCGAGATCGACGTCGTAGACGTGCAGATCGGGGCTGTCGATATCGGCCCCCGGCGTCACGAGGAGCCCTCGCCCCGCCCCCCGCGGGACCCACGCCGGCCGGGGCGTGTCTCGGACCACGGGCAGCCGCGCGACGAGCGACGACGAAGGCTCGTCCACGGCGCGCCTCATCAGCGAAGCGCTCCCGTCCACCGGCGACTCCGGCAGCTCGTCGCCGGCGCGAGCGGAAGGGACCAGGTAGACGATCTCGCCCGCGTCCGCCCCGAGGGGCACCGCCAGCGTCTCGAGGGCGACCTCCCGCGCGGGCTCGACCGGGGAGGTGGTCACGATGCACGACGGACGCGCGTCGTCGATCGTCCAAGCCACCGCGTCCGCGCTCGCGAGGGCGGACGCGACCGGCACCGCGATCGCTTCGTCGCGGGTGCTCTCGATGCAGACGGCCGCGGCGCAGCACGCTGCATCTCCGGGCGGGCACGGCGCGGGCTCGGCGAGCAGCGCGCCGGCCCCATCCATCTCGAAGACCTCGAGGCGGCCGAAGGTCGCGTCATCGCTGACGACGCCTTCGAAGTAGCCGAGCAGCACGGAGGCGTCCGCGGACGTGCGCGCGAACCGCGGCTGAGACACGTTCCCGTATCCGATCGTGCTCATTCGCACCTCCGCGTCCCACGCGGCCGCGCTCGACACCACGCCGGTGCCGTCGACGTCGGGGAGCGCCACGGAGAAGACGCGCAGCCGCGGCCGGGGATCGTCGTCGGAGAGAGGGCTCGCGCTGAGGGCGACGAGGGCGTGGCCGTCCTCCGTCAGCAGGAGATCGTAGTAGGGCTCGACCGCGCCCGGATCGGCCGCGAACTGAGCGGCGTCGACGAGGACGTAGGTCTCGCTGGCGCCGCCGTCGCGGTGGACGCGCCGGGCGAGGATCGCCTCTCCGAGCGGCTCGTTGTACGGATACGACTGCCACACGACGAGGGCCGAGTCGCGCTCCGCGACGATGCGCAGATCCCCGCCGCGCAGGTTTCCGATCTCGGCAACCCGAATGGGGACGGCCGTGCCTTCCTTCGCGCAGACGGCTTGGATGCACGCGTATCCCTCCGGACACTCGCCCGTCTCGGCGCAGGTCGCGGGCAGCGCGCCGTAGTCGACGCCGCACGCGACGCTCCCCGCGAAGGCGAGGGCGGCGACGACCCCGCAGAGCCTCATGGTCCCTCCGCGGTCGCGACCCAGAGGTCCATGAGATCGCCGTGCAGCGCCGTCCACGCGAGATAGATCACCCCGTCCCGCGTGAAGGCGCGCGATGAGTAGATCGGGTCCGTCCCGGTGCGCCCGAGGGTCGCGAACGGGGAGACCCCCTCCTCGTCGACCTTGAAGATCCGCAGATCCGTGAACGCGTCCGAGGAGGAGCCCGGCGCGAACAGCACACCGTCATGGGAGCGCCACGCGGTGTGGGGCTCGAGCTCGATGGGGAAGCGGCCGACGTCCATCGTCGATCGGACCACGCCGTCGTCGCCGACCACCGCGAGGGAAGCGTCGTTGTACCCGTCGCCGCGCGGCGTGAGCACGAGCGACGCGACCGCGCCCGCGAACGGGTACATCGCGAGACCGCTCACGCCCGTGACGGCGATGAGATCGGTGAACGCCTCGGCGTTGGCGGGGATGCGAAAGAGGGTCGGGGCCTCCAGGCCCAGGCGCAGGGTGAGATCGTCGCCTCGTGCCCACAGCAGACAGTCGCCCGAGAGCGGCAGAATCGTGTCCGGGAGGGGGCCTTCGAGATCGCGCGCGACCTCTCCATCCGCGACGGCGACGACATGGAAGGTACCTCCGCCCGCGGGATCGACGAAGCAGGTCTCGACCCCGCGGCTCGTGACGACCGCGCCGATATACGCGGGCTCGGTGCCCCCGAGGTAGGCGAGCTCGCGCGTGAAGAGCTCGGACACTCGCGGCTCCACGCCGGGCTCGCTGTCTCTCTCGATGCGATGGATCGTGAGCGTCTGGCTGTCCTCCGAGAGGGAAGGAAAGCGCAGCGACACGACGGCGTAGTCGGAATCGTCGAGCGCGACGACGGCGGTCGACGTCGGGAAGTCCTCCGCGAGATCGAGCAACAGCTTGGGCTCGGCGACCGTCCCGTCGGGGTCGACGTGGATCTCGTAGAGCGCGCGCTCGCCGGCCGTGAAGCCGTCGTTGACGACGAGATCGGCGCCGCCGCGCTTCGATTCGAAGAAGTACATCTCCGCCGAGTTGATCCACGTGGTCCTCATCGGCCGAGCCGCTGCTACGCGGTCGACCTCGTCCCGAACGCAGAGGGTCGCCTCGCAGGAGAAGCCGCTCGGACACGCGCCGTTCGCCTGGCAGAGGAAGGGCTCGTCGGGGAGCTCGGGCTGACATGAGAGCGTGCCCGCCGCGACGAGCGCAGCGCGACCGGCTCTCACCGCTTGTCGCGTCGAGGCGCTCCCCATGCGTTGCTCCCGGCCTTGCGCTTCGAGAGCGGGCCCTCCGTGGGCGGCCCTCCCGATGAATCGTCGCCGGCGGCGTCGGGAGCTTCCGTTCCGGCGGGCTTGCTCGTCCCCGTCGTGCTTCGCCCCGATGCCCACGCAGACGCGTTCGCGGTGCGGCCCGGCTTCGGCGTCGAGTAGGCGCCGGGCTCCACGGAGAGCGGAACGCTGGGCGCGACCGAAGGAGCGATCGGGCTCGACGCGACGGGATTGGAGCGAGGCGCGGCGGACGCGGGGATCGACGAAGGCCCCTCCGCTCGGGGCGCGCGCGGCGCGCCCGATCCCGAGGAGGGCGCTGGAGGCGCCGCGTGAGGGTCGCGCTTCGACGGCGCGGCCGCGTAGCTGTCGCGGTTCTCCGAGACCGGCGTCCTCGATCCCGCCCATCGAAGGCCTGCGTTCGACGCCCCCGCGGTCGAGTCCCGCTCGACGCCTTGGGCGCTCCCGTGGGAGCTCGGTCGGGCGGAAGCGCCGCCGCTCGAAGGGACCTCCGCCACTTGATGGCGGCCCGTTCCCGTCCACCGCAAGCCGAAGCTCCGCGCCGCGGCGCCTCCGTCGTCCGGGGGGATGCTCCCACCCTCACCCTCGGCCAAGTACGCGGCCAGGATCGCGTCCGTCTCGTTGAGCGCCGCCGATGCGGGAGGAGTGACGGCCGGCCGCATCGACGGCTCCGGGGCGGGGGGCGCGTTTCGACCCGACGATGGGGGCGCGGCCGAGGGACTCGCTTCGGGCGTCTCGGCGGCGGCGGCGACCGCGACCGCGAGCTCGCGACCGTACTCGTGCCAGTTCACGCTCCGGGTCTCGACGGACGACTTCGAGCTCGTGGGCGGCGGCGCTTGGATGGGCGCCGGTGCCGGCGCGACGATGCCGGGGCCGCGATCGAGGACGCGCGGAGCGGGACCGTCTTCGCTTCGCGGGTCCCATCGCCGCGTGAGCGGGCGAGCGGGGGCCCGCTTCGAATCGTCGGACGCGCTCTGCGCGCCGCCGGTTTGGGGTCCGCCCGAGGAAGCGGGCGCGACCGACGCGCTGGCGGGCGACGACGGCGTCCCGCCCGAGCTCGCGAAGCCGCCCGCGCTCGAGGACGAGCCCCTCGAGCCTGGCTGAGAGAGAGGCATCCCGGGCGAGTGGGGAGAAGCCGACGACCTCGACCCTTCCCCGCTCGAGGCCGAATGCCCGGACTGCGCCGAGCCCGCCGAGCCCGAGCTGAAGCTCGATGAGAGCGCGGAGCTCGGGCCCGTGTTGGACGGCTGGTGCGGGTCTTTTACCGCCCGCATCCTCTCGAGCGTCCTCTTCTTCGCGCGGCGCGTGGCGAGTTGCATCACGTACGCCCGCATCTGCTTCATCTGCTGGTCGGTCGCGTCGATCGCCTTGCGAATGTGGCGCCTCTGACCGGGCCCCGCCTGCACCGCGAGATCGACGTCGACCGGCTCCGCGAGGAGCTGCGCGTTGCCGTCGTAGAGGATGCGCACGGGCGGGCGCGCGAAGTCCACCGGCAGCGCCGGCGTCGCGAGGACGACCCCCATCTCTCCCGTCGAGAGCTCGACCATCGTCCCGGCGGGGAAAATGCCGAGCGCGCCGGTGAGGAGCTTCACGAGGGCCCGGCCCACGTTGTCGCCCGCTTGGCCCTCCAACATCTGAAGCGCTTCGTCGATGCCGAGCGGGGTCGCGCCCGACCGCGGGACTCGAAGCTCGGTGAAGGCGCGGGCGAAATAGAGGATGCGCGACAAGAGGAGCGGCGAGCGCCGCCCCTGATAGACCTGGCCGCCGTCCCGAAGGGCGAGCGCCTCGTGGGCGATCACGGTGCGCACGACGTTGGGGGGATGGAGCTTGCCGAGGGCGGTGAGCGCGACCACCGCGCTCACCGGGACGAGCGTCTCCTCGTCTGCGTTGAGGCTGCGGACCGGACGGGGGCCGTCCTCTTCTCGGGGATAGCCGACGAGCCGCTGCCGGCCCGAGTCGTACAGGAGCGCCGCGCTCGCGAGGGCGCTCAGCAGCGCGCGATCGTTCGTGAGCTGGTTCGCCATCGCGAGGGCCACGATCGACGTCGAGAGGAGGATGCTGGAGCGATCGGCGTCCGTCGTCGGGGCGGCCGCGATCGAGAGCAGCAGGCGACCGCCCCCGCTCGATTTCGCGCCGTCGAACTGAGAGACGAGCTTCTGCGCGACGCGCTTGATCCCCTGCCGCAGCTCGTATTTGCCCCGCTTCAGATCGGCGTAGAAGGACCGCACGATCATCAACGCCGCGGCGTACGTCCGCGCCGCGCGGACCGGCGGCGACATGTCCTCGCTCGCGCCCAGGCCGACGACCTTGCGGAGCTTGACCGTCTGCCATCCGCCCTCCGCGAACCGCGGCGACTTCTTCCCGTTCCCCGCGTCGGCCACCGCCCGACCGAAGTCCATGACGTCCTGCGCGCTCGGCGGGGAGAGGAGCGTGATCTCGGTGACGTCGCAGCTCGCCAGCATCGAACCGAGCTCGAGGGCGAGCTGGTACGTCTCGCGCGAAGCTTTCAGCATCTGCCGGTTCACGAACACGGCGTGGGGCGAGAAGAGGATCGAAGTCGACGTCACCCCCGCCTTCGACTCGAATGCGGAGAGCGTCGCGGCGACGTACTCGACGACCTGGACCACCGCCTGGTTGCTCTCGGCGTGCAGCTGACAGGCCTTCACGAGGCGGTACAGCGCGTTGACGAGCTTGCTCGCGAGCTGGCGAGCGTCCTCGTCGGCCAAGCCCAAACCCTGCGAAGGATCCGAGCGCTCCATCAAGCCTTACCCTCCGCGGTCGACACGGGACCGCCCGCCGACCGCTTGGCCGCGCGCGCCTCGATGGACGCGATCGCCTTGGTCGCCGCTTCCCGCACGAGCGCGGACGTGCCCCAGCGCTGCTTCGCCGCCGCCTGCAGCGCCTCGATCGTGTCTGGGGAATCGAAGGCAGCGAGGAGCTCGGCCGCGATCGCGCGCGACTGCTCGATCGCGTCGTTGCCGAGGAGGCGACGCTTCGACAAGACCTCGACGGCGAGGGCCTCGCCGCGCGAAGCCTTCATGGCGATGACGGTCGAGAGCCACCTCCGCCGCTCGTCCGCGGGCAGCTCGTGGAACGCATCGGACTGGACCTTCCGCACCAGCGTAGGGCCGGCCGCGACCACGTTGAGGCTCGCCACGAGATCGAGCGTCTTCACGCGGACCGACCCGTCGAGCGACTCCAAGAGGCCCGTGATCTCTTCACGCGCGCGATCGGAGGCGGCCTCGCCCATGGCGGCGAGGGCCGCGAGCTTCACCTCGAGGTTCGGGTTCGCGAGCGCCATGTCCAACCCGCCGACCGCGGCTGGGGTCTTCATCTCGAGGAGGAGCTCGATGATGAAGGTGCCGAGGGAGGGACCGGCGCGCTGGAGCATCGTCGTCAGCATGCCCTCTTGGCCGCCTGCCCATCGCCGGATGTACGGCACGAGCACCTCACGCAAGGTGTCGGACCTCGCCGAGTCGAGGCACTCGCACGCGAGGGCGAAGACGCTGTCGCTGGCGAGCAGATCGAGGGCCCGGCCGAGCGCGGCCACCAGCTCGCGCGGCGGGGCAGCGGAGGACTCGTGCCCGGCGCCGCCCCAAGCCCCTCGCCGCTCCATCGCGATGTCGGACATCAGGGTGCGCAAGACCTCGAGCGGGAACAGCACGCGCGCCGTCTCGAGCTCGGCGACGCTTCCCTCCTTCTTTCCGAGGTGGGTGTGGAACGCCCGCGTCATGTGCTCGTGAAGCTCGAACACCTTGTCGACGGCGTTGAGGGCCATCTGATCGTGGGTCCAATCCCGCATCGCCTTGTGGATCAGATCGACGTCGGAGCGGGCGCGCGCGTCCATGTACGCGAGGACGAACGAGTCGAGGTAGCTCTCCAGGAAGCGCTCCTGGGGCGCGGCGAGTTGGGCCCCGAGCGTGGCCGCCGTCACCGGATCGAGGGCGAGCGCGGCCGCCGCCTGACCGGCCTCCTCCAACCTCCCGAGGAGGTTGATCTCGAGCGCTTGCTCTTCCAGATCCGCCTCGTCGAAGTCCTTGTCGATCCGCGCCTGTTGCAGCGTCAGCTCCGCGATGTCGTTCCAATCCGCGACGCGATCCGGCTCGAGGTTGTCCCCCTCCGCGAACGAGTCGACGGCGAGATAGGCCACGTGCTCGAAGCGCCGATCCCAGAGGGCGGTGACGGAGTCGTCCTCGCTCCCGAACATCGACGAGACGTCGCGGAGAAGAATGGCGATGAAATCTCGGAGCTCCTCCTCGGTGAGGCCGGGCTTGAGCTGGATCTTCCGGATGCCGTCCGCGAAGAGCTGGTGCGGGATCCGATCGAACGGGACCCGATCGGGCGTCCACACCGGTTCCCCTTCGAAGGTGAAGCCGTCGCTCTGGACGTCGAATCGCACCGAGTAGGCGCTGGCGTTCAACGCCGCGACGATCTCCGAGAACGACTGGGCGAGGGCGCGGATGGTCTGGGGATGCGAGAGACCGTATTGCCGCACGCTCGCCATCGCCACCGAGAGACCGCGGAACACCGCCGCCAGACGATCGCGCTGCTCGCGGTGCTCGATCTCGGAGAGCTCCGGCCCCTCCTCCACCGCGTCGTTGCTCCGGACGACGACGCCGGTCGCGCCCTTGCGGGCTTGCTTGACCTGCCCGGATCGTAGGCCCGCGACGAGCTTGAGCAGATCGGCCCGCATCTCGCGCGCGGATTGATGGCGCTGGGCGCGATCGAAAGAGAGCGCTCGATCGATGAACGCCGCCACCTCGGGGGGGAGCTCCTTCGCCTTGCGCGCGACGGAGGGAGCCGACTGCGTCGCCGCCAGCACGAACTCCTCCGCCTCCGACTTCGCGGCGTGCAGCCGCTCCCCGGTGATGCCGGTGTAGAGGCACGCCCCCACGCTGAAGAGATCCGCGCGGCCGTCGATCTTCTCCATCCCGAGCGCCTGCTCGGGGGCGATGAACGACGCGGTGCCGAGGGCGATCCCCTGGCGCGTCATCTCCACCCCTGCCTCCGGCTCGCGCATGCGCGCCACCCCGAAGTCGAGGACCTTCACCCCGCCCTGCTTCGTAAGGAAGATGTTCGCGGGCTTGATGTCGCGGTGGATGATGTCGTGCTCGTGACAGCGCGAGAGAAGATCGAGCACTGTGTCGAAGATGCCGAGCAGCTTCTCGAGTGGCATGCGGCCGCCGCCTCGCTTGAAGAGCTCGGCGAGCGTCATGCCTTCGAGCAGCTCCATCACGAGGAACGGCTCGCCGATGCTGCTCATCCCGTCGTCGATGACAGGGACGCGGGCGGGGTGGTCGACGCGGTTCGCGATCCGACCTTCGCGGAGGAAGCGCTCCTTGACGTCCTGAGCCCCGGCGTACTCGACGTGCAGCACCTTGATGGCCGCGCGCGTGCCGTTGTTCTTGTGGGTCGCAGCGAAGACCGCACCCATCCCGCCCACCCCGAGAACGCGGTCGATCCTCCACTTTTCGTTGAGATCGCTTCCGACGCGTCGGGCAGCTTGCTTGACCGGGCTGAGTTTCTCGGGTGCCTGGTTGGCCATCCTCTGCCCTGCACTTCCGAGGGCGTGCTCCACGGGTGTCGAGCGCTTCCTCAAAATCTATCACGGTCGCGGCGAAGCCGGCGCGTTCGAACACGCTGGCCTCCTCGGGGCGGCCCCGAGGCGAGATGACGCAGCCCGCTCCGAGCTTTCGATCTCGCGCTCGATCGATTTCACTTCACGAGCGATCAGCGCCGCGCGGGCTCCCCGAACGACCTGAGGCCTAAACTACACAAAGTGTACGTCGGAGTCGTAGACGCCTAGCATTCGCGGATGCGGTTCCTTCGCTCAGCTTGTTCTCGGTCGGTTGCGAGGTGCCTCGCGGGTGGAGGCATCGCCCTCCTGACCCTGCTCGGGCTCGCGGGGGAAGCTCGGGCCGACAAGGTCCTCGTCTTCCAGACGAAGAACAACGATCCGCAAGGCGGCGATCAAGCCGGGCCGGAGGCGGAGGCCGTCTTTCAGGGGCTGGGGCACGACGTCACCCTCGTCGCCGACTTCTCCCCGACCCTCCCCGCCGACCTGTCGGTGTTCGATTCGGTGTGGATCATCCAGGTGCCCCCCATCGCCGACACCGATCAGGCCAAGCTCATCGACTATGCGAACGCCGGGGGTGGGCTCTACCTCACCGGCGAGCGCTCGTGCTGCGCCGCCCTGAACGCCAGCGTCCAGAACATCACGTCGAACGTCCTGCGTTCCCCGTTCCCCACCATCGGCAGCGCTGTCATCGAGGGCGGCGACCTGTTCACCCCGACCGCCGCCGATCCATTCGGCATCACGACCACCCCCAACGTCATCACGGAGTGGAAGACCCAGGCGGCCGGCGTGATCCCTGCGGGCGTCGACCCGAGCCGGGCCGTCTTCGAGAACGCCGCCAACAAGGTCGGGGCCGCCCTCTACCCTCCCGAGGATTTCCAGCACGGCGGCGGCTGCCTCTTCATCGCGATGGATCTCACGTTCTGGCAGCCCGAGGTCGCCCCCGAGCAGAACCTCTCCAGCTATGTCGAGAACATCGAGCAGTTCTTGAGCACGTGCGCCGACTCCGATCACGACGGCCTCTCCGACGAGGCCGAGGACTTCTGGGGAACGGACCCGGATGATCCGGACAGCGACAACGACGGGCTCTGCGACGGCTACGCCACCGTCGAGGGCGTCTGCATTTCGGGCGAGCACCCCGCCGACGACTGGGACGAGGACGGCATCATCCCGCCCCTCGACACCGACGACGACAACGATGGCATCGACACCTCGTTCGAGGTGCAGGTCGAGCAGGCGTATCCGGATGTCGACGGCGACACGATCCCGACCTGGAACGACCACGACTCCGACAACGACAACTTCTACGACGAGGTCGAGGGCACCGGCGACTACGACGACGACGGCGTACCCGCCATCGTGGACGCCGACGATTACCCCCAGGCCTGCAGTGAGGACCCGGACTGCGGCAGCGCGACGAGCGGGATGATCTGCAACCTCGACGTCGGAGGCTATTGCCAGCCCGGCTGTCGCGGCGAGGGCGGAAACGGCTGCCCCACCGGTCAGACGTGCACGTCCACCGACGACACGATCGGCGACTGCGTAGGCGGCGGTGAGGGCGGAGGCTCCGCCGGCGGAGGCTCCGCGGAGGGCGGAGGCTCTTCCCAAGGAGGAGGCTCGATCAGCGCGGGAGGCGGCGACGCCGGCTCGGGCGGGGCCACCGGCGTCGGCGCCGAAGAAGACGGCGGCGACTCGTGCAGCTGCAAGACGGCCGGCTCCAGCCGAGACGATTTCGGCAAAGGAGCCGCCCTCGCGCTCGGCATTGCAATGGTCGGGCTGCGACGACGCCGAAGTGCGACGTTTCGCTGAACGCGATCTACCACGACTCCTCTCGTTTCCGCACTGCGGCCTCGAGCGCGCATCCACCGTCTGCGTGCGCTCGGGGGTCAGCCCGGTGATAGGCTCGAAGCCAACATGGGCGGTGGAGGGACTCGGCACGGTGGCGTCTTCCGTCGCACGCTGCGCGGGTTCGTCCGGCGAAGCGCCCGCTCCGGGCACGAAGCCTTCCAGGCCCGCTTCCTGGTCGGCTCTTCGATGCTTGGGATCCTCGTCGCGGTGCCGAGCCTCGCGCTCGAGGCCCACTCCAACCGGGCCATCAGCGTCCTGATGCTCGCCTGCTTCATCGGAGCCTTGCTCGTCCAGCTCGGCGCGATGTGGCTCGGGGCGTCCACCCGCGCCCTCACTTGGACATTGCTCGGCTCGGTCTGCCTCTTCATCGTCGGCGCCTGCCTCGTCTCGCGCGAGCTCGATCCAGCTCAGCTGCCTTGGCTGATCCTCATTCCCCTCGCCGCGCGTGTCCTGAACGCGCCGCGGGCGGACGAGCGGCAGGCACGATCCTCGATCGGCGTCACGTTGGTCGCGGCTGGATTGGCGGCCACCGCAGGGGCGCTGGTCGTGGCCGCGAAGCACTTCGGGCTCACCTTCGATCAGCCCTATGTCCCCGACCCTCCGTGGCTCGTCGTGACGAACTATCTATTGTTCCTCGCGAGCGCGTTCGGGCTCGTGGTGCTTTACGAGCTCAGCGTCCACGAGATGGCGTCCGAGCTCCAGCACGTCCGCGACGTCCTATCCATCTGCGCCTGGTGCAAGAAGATCCGAATGGACGACGCTTGGGTCCCTCTCGAGCGGTACGTCACCCATCAATCCAAGCGCGACCTCACCCACGGCATTTGCCCGACCTGCGAAGAGAGTCAGTTCCCGGAGGACTGATTGGCGAGGCTCGACGCGAGCGAGAAGCGCGCTTGACCGAGGTGGAGGCGGCGTCTATCGTCATAAAACGATGAGCCCCGCCTCCCGAGCCAGCGAGCCCTGCTGCCCGCCCGCGAACGAGCAGGCGGACCTGCGTCCCGTCGAAGGGGACGAGGCCGACGAGGAGCTGGCCTCGCTTGCGAAGGCGCTCGCTCATCCCGCGCGCGTGAAGATTCTTCGCATCCTGTTGCGAAAGAACACCTGCATATGCGGGGACATCGTCGATGAATTGCCGCTGGCCCAGTCGACGGTCTCTCAACACCTCAAGGTGCTCAAGGACGCTGGCCTCATCCGCGGGGACGTCGATGGACCCCGCGTTTGCTACTGCGTCGAGCCTCGTGGGCTGCGGCGTTTGCGCGCGCTCGTCGGGGGCCTCTAGTGGCTCGCTTCGCGGCGCCGTGCTATCGTAAATAGCCGATTATCAAAAAGGAGCCGTCATGTCCGTCACCATCCGCGTCTTCGACCCTGCAATGTGCTGCTCGACCGGGGTGTGCGGGCCCAGCGTCGATCCCGACCTCGCGCGCTTCGCCGCCGACATCGATTGGCTGGAGAAGCAGGGCATCGCCGTCGAGCGCTTCAATCTGTCCCAGCAGCCGGCCGCCTTCGCCGAGACTCCGGCCGTGAAAGAGGCCCTCGCGCGCGGCGTGGAGGTGCTCCCCCTCGTGCTCGTGGGAGACCGCATCGCGGTCGAGGGCTCTTATCCCTCCCGCGAGACTTTGGCCGCCTTGGCCGGCGTGGTGGTGAAGAAGGCGGAGTCGGCCCCCGCCTCGTCGACCGGGTGCTGCGGCGGCGGAGCCAAGTCGAAGACCAGCTGCTGCTGAGGAGGCCGGTGTGGATTTCCTCGAGCGGGCACCGCGGAACCTGTTCTTCACGGGCAAGGGCGGCGTGGGCAAGACGAGCGTCGCCTGCGCGACCGCGCTCGCGCTCGCAGGAAGGGGGCGACGCGTCTTGCTCGTCAGCACCGATCCCGCCTCCAATCTGGATGAGGTGCTCGAGACTCCGCTCGGCAGCGAGCCTCGCCCCATCGCGGGCGCCGATCGCCTGTCCGCGCTCAACATCGATCCCGAAG
Source organism: Polyangiaceae bacterium (assembly GCA_044225865.1). Lineage (GTDB taxonomy): Bacteria > Myxococcota_A > Polyangia > Polyangiales > Polyangiaceae > Xiheicaenibacterium. The sequence continues at coordinate 42,242 of JBGAID010000004.1, forward strand.
CCGCCGCCCGCGCCTACCGCGAGCGGATCGTCGGTCCCTACCGCGGGGTCCTTCCGGAAGCCGCCGTCCGCAGCATCGAGGAGCAGCTCTCGGGCGCGTGCACGGTGGAGATCGCCGCCTTCGACGAGTTCTCGAAGCTGCTCGGGGACGAGCGCGCGACGGAGGCCTTCGACCACGTCGTCTTCGACACCGCGCCGACCGGTCACACCCTGCGGCTCCTCGAGCTCCCCGCCGCGTGGACCGGCTTCCTGGAGACGAACGTCGGCGGCACGTCGTGCCTCGGGCCGCTCGCGGGATTGAAGGCGCAGCAGGCCCTCTACGACGCGTCCCGGAAGGCCCTCGTCGACGCGGAGAAGACGATCCTCGTGCTCGTCGCCCGCGCCGACGACCCTTCGCTGCGCGAGGCAGAGCGGACCCGTCATGAGCTCGCCGAGCTCGGCGTACAAGGCCAGGAGCTGGTCATCAATGGCGTCTTCCGCGCCTCCGATGGAGCCGACCCGACCGCGCGCGCGATGGAGCGACGAGGCGCGGAGGCGCTCGAGGCGATGCCGGCAGGGCTTCGAAAGCTCCGCCGCACCGAGCTCTCACTCCTGCCGTTCGGCATGGTCGGTGTGGCGGCGCTCCGCGCGCTGTTCTCGCCCGCCGCCCGCGTCGGCCTCGACACGGCGGCGCCTCCCGTCGCCTTCGAAGCGGGCGCGTCCACCCTCGGCGATCTCGCGGGCGCGCTCGAGGCGGGCGGCCGCGGCGTCATCATGACGATGGGCAAGGGCGGCGTCGGGAAGACGTCGGTGGCGGTCAGCGTCGCCGTCGAGCTCGCGCGGCGCGGCCACCACGTCCACCTGACGACGACCGACCCGGCCGCCCACGTCGCGGAGGCGCTCGGCGGCGCGGTCGAGGGCGTCCGCGTCAGCAGGATCGATCCCGCGCATGAGACGCGGGCCTACTCCGACGAGGTGATGCGAACGGCGGGAGCGAGCCGCGTCGCGGCCGGCCGCGCCCTGCTCGAGGAGGATCTGCGGAGCCCTTGCACCGAGGAGATCGCGGTCTTCAGGGCCTTCGCGCGGATCGTCGACGAAGGCGAGCAGGGCTTCGTGGTGATCGACACCGCGCCGACAGGACACACCTTGCTGCTCCTCGACGCCGCCGAGTCGTATCACCGCGAGGTGCTGCGCACGGCCGGCTCGGCCCCCGAGGAGGTGCGTCGGTTGCTCCCTCGCCTTCGAGATCCCGCGTTCACGAGGATCCTCCTCGTGACCCTCGCCGAGGCGACGCCCGTCCACGAGGCGGCCGCCCTCCAGCGCGATCTCGCGCGCGCCGAGATCCACCCGTTCGCCTGGGTCATCAACCAGAGCCTCCTCCCCCTCCGCGTGACCGACCCGGTGCTGGTGGAGAGGCGCGCAAACGAGCGGCGCTTCCACGCTGAGGTCCACGCCCTCGCCGCGCGGGTCGCAGTGGTCCCGTGGACGTCGTCGTCGGGATCTCGCTCATGACCTCCGAAAAGACCGGGCTGCTCCGCCGGCTCTCGTTCCTCGACCGCTATCTGACGGTTTGGATCTTCGCGGCGATGGCGCTCGGCATCGCGCTCGGCTTCGTCGCGCCCGGCTTCACCGCCGCCCTCGACCGGATGAGCGTCGGCACGACCTCGATCCCGATCGCGGTCGGCCTCGTCCTGATGATGTACCCGCCGCTCGCGAAGGTTCGATACGAGGAGCTCGGTAAGGTCTTCCGGAACAAGCGCGTGCTCGCGCTCTCGCTCGTGCAGAACTGGGTCGTCGGGCCGCTCCTGATGTTCGCGCTCTCGATCGTCTTCTTGCGCAATCAGCCGGAGTACATGCTCGGCCTGATCCTCATCGGGCTCGCCCGCTGCATCGCGATGGTCATCGTCTGGAACGATCTCGCCAAAGGCGACACCGAATATTGCGCCGGGCTCGTCGCGTTCAATTCGATCTTCCAGGTGCTGTTCTTCTCCGTCTATGCCTACTTCTTCGCCACCGTCCTTCCGACGTGGCTCGGGCTGCAGGGCGCGGTCGTGGACATCACCATCGGCGAGATCGCCAAGAGCGTCGCCATCTACCTCGGCGTCCCGTTCGCGGCTGGCTTCCTGACCCGGCGCGTCCTCGTAAAGGCGAAGGGCCGCGACTGGTACGAGCGGGCGTTCGTGCCGCGCGTCGGCCCCATCACCCTCGTCTCGCTGCTCTTCACCATCGTCGTCATGTTCTCTCTGAAGGGTGAAGCGATCGTGCAGCTGCCCTTCGACGTCCTCCGCATCGCCCTCCCCCTCCTCATCTATTTCGTCGTGATGTTCGCGGTCTCTTTCTTCATGAGCAAGCGCGTCGGCGCCGACTACGCGCAGTCGGCGACGCTCTCCTTCACGGCCGCGTCCAACAACTTCGAGCTCGCCATCGCCGTCGCGATCGCGAGCTTCGGCATCCACAGCGGCGCCGCCTTCGCCGCCGTCATCGGACCCCTCGTCGAGGTGCCCGTCCTCATCGGCCTCGTGAACGTCGCCCTCTGGGCACGGCGAAGGTTCTTCTCCGATCCACCGCTCGCTCCTTCCGGGACCCCATGACGAACCCCACCCCGAGCATCCTCTTTCTGTGCGTCGCGAACTCGGCGCGCAGCCAGATGGCCGAGGGCCTCGCGCGCATGATCTTCGAGGACCGCGTCCCGGTGATGAGCGCCGGCAGCGAGCCCTCCGAGGTGAACCCGTACGCGATCGAGGTCATGCGCGAGCTCGGCGTCGACCTCACCACCCACCGGTCGAAGTCGGTGCAGACGATCGACCCGGCGACCGTCGGCACCGTGATCACCCTGTGCGCGGAGGAGGTGTGCCCCGCGTTCCTCGGCGACGCGCGCCGGCTCCACTTTCCGGTCCCCGATCCCGCGAGCAAGGACCCGACAATCCCGCGAGAAGAGATGCTCACGCGGTTCCGGAGCGCCCGGGACACCATTCGAGGCATGCTGGAGAACCTAGACCAAGGACCAAGTTCGAGCCGCCGTGCGCGAGCAATACGGCAGCATCGCCCGCGGCAAGGGCCCGAGCTGCTGCGCCCCCGGCCCTGACGCCAGCCTCGCCCTCGGCTACACCGCCGAAGATCTCGCCGCCGCTCCCGATGGCGCCAACATGGGCCTCGGCTGCGGAAATCCCCAGGCGATCGCCGCGCTGAAGGCGGGAGAGACCGTCCTCGACCTCGGCGCCGGGGGTGGATTCGATTGCTTCCTCGCCGCCAAGCGGGTCGGCCCCAGCGGCCGCGTGATCGGCGTGGACATGACCCCCGATATGGTGGCGAAGGCGCGCGCCAACGCCGCCCACCTCGAGGCGAAGAATGTCGATTTCCGCCTAGGAGAGATCGAGCACCTCCCCGTGCCGGACGGCATCGTCGACGTGATCATGTCCAATTGCGTCATCAACTTGAGCCCCGACAAGGGCGCGGTATTCCACGACGCCTTTCGCGTGCTGAAGGCCGGCGGTCGCTTGGCCATCTCGGATGTCGTGAAGACGCAGCCCCTCCCCGCGCACCTCGAGGACGACGTCGCCGCCCTCACCGGCTGCGTCTCCGGCGCCGCCAGCGTAGAGACGCTCACTGCCCTCTTGCGCGTGGCCGGCTTCGAGAACATCCGCATCACGATCAACGAGGCGAGCCACGAGTTCATCAAAGACTGGCTGCCCGGCTCCGGCGTCGAGCGGTACGTCGCCTCCGCCACCATCGAGGCGGTCAAGCCGGCCGCTCGACGATAGCTCTGGCAGCAGCTCGGGCACCTCGTCCCGCCGCGAGCGCGGTTGCTCTCGGTGCTCAGAGGGCTGGCGAAGGAGCTCGGGCGGAAGGGGACGCCCGCCGACCGACGGTCACGTCCGCTTCCGCCGCGCGGCGGCGGGGGCGGCAACGCTCTTCTTCTTCGGCGCGGCCTTCTTCGGGCTCGCCTTCACCGTCTTCTTCGGGCTCCCCTTGGCCTTCGCCGCCGGCACCATCGAGCTCGGACGGTCGTGGAGAGGTTGATAGACGCCAACCTTGCTCCCCCCGGGCAACGTCATTCCGGTGAGGAGGCCCCAGCTCTGTTTGACGACGGGGAAGCATTCGACACGGCGCTTCTTCATTTCGCGGACGAACGCGGCGACGTCTTCGACCATGAGGTAGAGCTCCTGGACGTCGTTGTTGCGGCCCGGGTGAACAGCCACCTCCGCGGGCGGCAATCCGAAGATGAGCCAACCGTGTCCGGCGTCGACGTGGGGGAGGCCGAGGACGTCCTTTAGGAACGCCCGATCTTTGTCCGCGTCCGTGCTGTAGATGATGGCGTGGGCGCCTACGATCATGAGCGCATCGTCGCCCTTGCCGGTGCGGCGCTCAACCGTGATGCCCCGCCACCGCAGGCCGGGCCGGATTATGCTTGGATGATGAAGGATTCAATCGAGTGTCTGAAGTGCGGGCACGAGACGATTTGGAAGATCGACCCCGTCTCGTTCTTCGACGCCGAATACTCGGAGACGATCCACACGCTCCCCGTCGCGTGTCGCATGGTCGACAACCCCAACCCCGGGCTGCTGAGCCGGCCGACACAGCGGAAGACGGTCGGCCGATTCGTGGCCTACGTGTGCGCCGAGTGCGGCTACACCGAGTGGTACGCACAGGATATCGAGGCGCTCGGCGAGCTGATGCGCGGCGAGCGCGGCTCGAAGGTGAGGCGATTGAAGAAGAGCGATTGACGAGCCGAACGAGGACGCCTGCGCTCAGCCGGAGAGCCCGCGGAGCGTCTTGCAGGTCTCGATCATGGAGTCGATCTTCTCCTTGGAGGTATTCGAGTAGCACTTCAGGAGCCGGCCCCCGTTCAACACGATGTAGTCGAGCTGCGAGGTGGCGCCGCCGCGGAAGTTGATTGTCCGGTAGCCACCGTCGCCTTGAGGAGGGGTCTGGGTGTCGCTCACGACGTCCTTCGGGTCCGAAGGATTCTTCTTGGCATTGTCGAGCAGCTCCTTCTCGGATTGGAGCTTGCTCGGGTCCTTGTGGACGAGGACAGAGAAGAAGCCATAGTCGGGGCCTTTGAAGTCGTACCTCGTCCCCGAGCCGGTCTCCTCCTGTTTGTCCTTTGCGAAGCCCTTCGGGAGCACGACGCAAAATCCGGCCTTCGCGTCTTGAAATGCTCCCTCTGGGCAACCGGCCGGCGCGGCGCCGGGGCCGTCGGCTCGAGAGGCGGCGCTCCCTGACGCGCTGGAAGCGCTCGAGGCGCTCGACCCGTTGCACGCAGCAAGCGAGGCGACGAAAGCGATTGAACAGAAGAGATTCGGGCTGAGTTGGGGCATGGCTCGGCCCAGTGCAGACAATGAGCCAATCGAGCTTCGGGTGCGAACGACGTCCCGCGGGCGCGTCCGCGGCCCCGGATCTCCCAAGACCCGTTGCGCCGGGCGCTACATGTGGCGATCCCCGCTGCTCCGTGGCGGGCGGTCGGCGCTTCGCGCATGATGCGGGCGGATCCGATGACGACCCAATCGCAGCGACTCGGAGGCGCCTTGTCCGTGGTGAGCAGGACGGCGGGGGCGCGCTTCGTCGAGCGCGCGCTCCCCACGTGGATCGCCCTCGCCGCCGCGATCCTCTTCGGCCCGACCGCGATACACCCGACGGACATCGCGCGGGCGGCCCACGCATCGAGGTGGCTGCGCGCGGGCCTCTTCGGAGGTTGGATCCTCCTCGCCGCCCCGCTCTCCGCCGAGATCCTGCGCGACCGCCGCGCCGACTTCCTGCGGGCGGTGGCGGCAGGGCGGACGTCGTCGTTCGCCGTGGCGGGGCTCTGGATGCTCGTCGCCCAAGCGCCCTTCGCGCTGCTTTGGGCAGCCGCCGACGGCCCGGTCGCGGGCGTCGCCTGGCTGTCGCTCGGGGCTGGGCTCTGCGCCGCGTCTCGTCGGCTCGGCGGTCCGTCGTGACCACGCTCACGATCGCGAGCGCGTCCCTCGCGGTCGTGGTCGACGCTTCACCGCTGGCAATGCTCGCGCTCGCGCCTCTCTCGATCGCGGCGGCGCGCGAGGCGTGGCTCCACGCCCCCGAGCGGCCCACCATTTCGGGTGCCGCCGACCGGGGGCCCGCCCTCGTCGCCATTGCCATTGCCCACGCCTTGCGGCTCGCGCGCTCGGAGCGGGTGGCGGCGGGGCGGGCCGTCGCGGTCGCGGTCGGGGCCGGCGTCGTCGCCGCCCTCGCCGTTCGCAATGGTGGTCACGAAGAAGGGTCGCGGGAGGCGTCATGCGTGTTCCTCGCCGCGTTCGCGGCCGTCTCGGTCGGCGTGGCGGGCGCGATCGCGGCTCCTGTTCGCGCCGCGGACGCTTCGCTCGCGACGCTGCTGCGGTCGACGGGCACGACCGGCTCAGTCCAATCCGGTGCGCGCGTGCTGGCCGCCGGTGGGCTCATCACCTTCGCCTGCCTCGCCGGGGTCGCGGTGGCTCGTTGGATCGTCCCGGTCTCGCTCCGCCTCGTGCTCACCGCTCCGGCGCTGGCCGCGCTCCTCGGAGCGGCCGTCATCGAGGTCGATGTCCGCGTGCGAAGGGGGCGCGGACCGGCGCGGGATCGCGGCGGTCGCACCGTGCTCGTCATGTTGGCGGTGGCGGTCGCGGGGGCGCTGCTCGCGTCGGCCCTCGGTGAGCTCGCGGTGGCGGCGCTCGGGGCGGCTGGCCTGGTGATCGTCCTCATCGGCAAGCTCCGAGAGCCTTCGTCGCGGTCGACCAGGGGCGGCGCGCCCTCCCCGATGGCCCTCGTCGTGACAGACGTGAGGAAGCGCTTCGGCGGGCGGGAGGTCCTCCTCGATGCGTCGCTCGTGCTCCCGCGCGGCACGATTGGCTGGCTCCGAGGAGAGAACGGCTCCGGGAAATCGACGCTGCTCAAGGTGGTCGCCGGGGTGCTCGAGCCCGACGAGGGTGAGGTGCGGGCGGGAGGCGCCATCGGATATGCCCCCGACGCCGGAGAGCTGCCCGATCACCTGAGCGTCGCGGAGCTGCTCGCGTTGATGGCGGCCTTGAAGCGATCCGGCGACGACGCGCCCCCGCTCGGAGTGCCGGCGCTGCTCGGGGAGCGGCTCTCGACGTTGAGCCTCGGGCAGCGGCGTCGGGTCGCGATCGCCTCCGCGCTCGTGGGCGATCCGCTCGTGCTCTTGCTCGATGAGCCCACGAACGGACTGGACGCGGAGGGGCTCCACGAGCTCGAGCGGCTCCTCGAAGCGCGACGGAGCGCAGGCAACAGCGTCCTGCTCGCGAGCCACGAGAGCGACCTGGCCCCGCGCCTCAGCGACGTCTCGTGGACGATCGCGGCAGGGGCCCTCGGCGTCCCGATCGCCGCTTCTCGCTGAGCGCGAGCCGCCGCCGCTGGGCCGGCCCTCACTGCTCGAGCGGGGGCGGGCTCTGCCTCGATGCGTCGAAGAAATCGGCCATTGGCGTCGCGGAGCGCGTCGTCTCGAGCCGCGGCATACCGAACGCGTCCTCGATCGTGGCGAGATAGGAGGGATGGTCGTAGAGGATGTTCGAGACGTACCCGGGAGAATCCAGCTCCTCGGAGATCACGACGGCGGGGATGTTCTGCTTTCCGCCGAACACATAGCTCGCGTCCGGCCCCCCCTCGTCCCAGAGTACGAAGATGGCTCCTCCCGCCTTGTAGCCCTCACTGTTCATGATCTCCGGGATGATGCGAGAGAGCCAATCATCAGCGGTCTTGGCCGAGCAGTCGTGCATGTCATTGCACGTGTTCGGCGTAATCCATACATACCGATATGCGTTGGACCTCAAGTCCTCTCGAAAATTGGAGTCCAAGTCGACGACGTGCTCCCGGCAGTATGAGCGGTCGGCGGTGACGGACGTGAAGTAGACGAATGGATCGTGCCGGACCGCGTACTCGCCCGCGTCCTCCATCCGGCACGGCTCGCCCATGTCTTCCATGTAGGCGCGCCAAGGGACGCTCGCTTCGTCGAGCTGGGCCGCGAGGTTGTCGGCGTCGAACTGGTGCCGGTCCGGGCCGCCGTCGTCAGAGACGTCCTGATCGCTCCCGGAGAGCAGCAACAGGTAGTTCGGCAGGCTCGGGTGGTGATCCGAATAGTATGCATCGGCGCGCGCATAGCGGTCGGCCATCTGCCGCAGATAGGGCATGTCCTCCAACACCGCCGCGTCTTCGTTCTCGAGCACGATTGTATAGATCGTGCCTTCGAACGAGGCGTCCGCAGTCGCACTGGAGCCCTGAACCCCCTCCGGACCGCCGATGCAGGCGGCCAGCGACACCGAGACCAATCCAAACCCGACAACCGCGGAGACCCGGTCGAGCTTCACGCAAACCTCCTCGACTGCTCGCCGGAAGGCGCGCAGAGCCGCTTGGTAGAATCGTGCTCGTGAGCAGTTACGGGCCGCGAGATGGCCACGTAGCAAAGAGCAACGTGTGGTGTTCTACCGCGGGGAAGCGAACTGTCAACTCCGACCCGGCTTCTGTGTTCCTGGGTACTGCCGGATCCGGAAGCGGACTTCCGGCCGGCAGTACTAGTTTGTGCACAGCACCTTGACCCGGTCGCGCGCGGAGGGGAGAGGCCAAGTCGAGCTCGCTGCGACCGTTCACGCGGCGACCAGCGATTGCCTCGTCGCCCGCGTGAAGGAGCACACGTTCGACCCGCCACCGAGCGACTGGTCAGTCGACGCCTCGATTCCCGCCCGCCGCCTGGATGTCCTCCTCGGACCTGACCGATTGCGATTGGGTCACATGAGCTGGAACTGCTCGCGCACGACGACGCGGCCACCGCCGTAATGGGTGGCGGTGACGACGGCGCGATAATCGTTGAACGCGAACTCGGACGAGACTTGGCGGAGGCGATCGGCGCCGAGATAGGCGGCGGAAGGAGTCCCCTTCCGCTTCGTCGGGGCGCCGACGAGGGCGGTGAACGTGGCGGTGCGAGCCTCGACGAAGCTCGCGGCGCGCTCGGCGTCGAGGCGGTTGCGGGTGACGTTGATGGAGACGAGGCGATCGCGGCCGTCGAAGACGAAGTTGGCCACGTCCGCGTCGACGTCGGCGCCGAGCGCGGTCGCGGGCACGTCGTGGCAGGTCTTCTCGACGGCGCGGACACGGCCGCTCTCGCATCTCACCCCCGCGGTGTGGGCCCACGCGTCCACGTCCGCGCGGGTCGTGCTACCGAGCTCGAAGCCGGCCGCGGGCTTCGCCTTCGCCGCGCTCTCGCCTCTGAATTTCGCGAGGGCATCCTCGCGAGCTCTCGCGCGCTCGTCCGCGGTGAGGGCGCGATCGGCCCCGATGGGACAGCGCATCCCGGGCAGGTAGCGCAGCATCCAACGCCCGGCCGGGGTGTGGGCGTACCCCACGACCCCGACGAAGAGCGCGCCCGCCGCCGCCACGCCCGCGCCCGCCCGCAGCCAAGCTCGCGAGATCTTCATTTCACTTCCCCACGATGCTGTCGACCAGAGCCGGATCGGTGAGGCCCGGAGCGAAGCACGCGCCGATGTAATCGTCGGGGACGCCCGCGTCGGAGAGCACGCCCGCGCACAGGGCGACGAAGGCGTCGTACTCGTCCTGCGTGATCCCGAGGCCCGCGTGCGCGACCTCCATCGAGGGGCCGGAGTACGCCCCCGTCGTGCACCCGTACGCGTCGGAGATGAAGCTCGCGAGGCTGTCCTTGAACGCCTGCACGGCGGCGGGTCCTTCGGCCACGAGAGGTGCGAAGTCGGCCTCGAACTGGGGATCCGCGGCCGCGGTGTCGACGATGTTTCCGGCGACGGTGGGGACGGCGGCGCCGTAGTCCGCGCACACGTCGCAGGCGACCCCGCCGCCCGCGCCTCCCTCGGCCGACCCTCCGCTCGACGAGCCGCCATTGGAAGAGCCGCCCGCACCCGAGCCGCCGCTGCCGGTCGCCGAATCGTCACCACAGCCCATCGCGACCATGGCCGCGAACAAAGTGCTCCCCAACAAACGAAGGGTCATCGCGAGAAACCTCCTGTGTGGAGGCGGCTACGCGCGTGGTCGCTCGACGGTTTTGTGCAATGTCGATGGGCGCGGGGGGTACCTTCGGGCGGTGGCGATCGTGAAGACGATGCCGCGCGCGAGGCGGCACGAGATGATCTTGGGGGGCGTCCTCGTCTCCCCGGCCGGGGCGACGGTGACGATCGGGGCCGAGCCGATCACGATCGGGAGGGACGCCTCCGCCGATCTCTGCATCGACGATCCGCTCGTGAGCGCCTTGCACTGCGAGCTGCGCGCGACCCCCAAGGGTGTGCTCGTCCGCGATCTCGAGAGCACGAACGGCACCCTCGTCGGTCCGCTCGCGGTGGCGGAGGCGACGATCGTGGAGGCGTGCACCCTTCGCCTCGGCAACACCCGGCTCGAGCTCTCCCCCGCGAAGAGCAAGTCGCTGGACATCCCGCGTGACGAGGCGACTTCCTTCGGGCCGCTCGTCGGGGGCTCGGCGGTCATGCGACGGCTCTATCAGCAGCTCGAGAAGATCGCACGGACGGAGCTCTCGGTGCTCGTGACCGGGGAGACCGGCACCGGCAAGGAGCTGGCGGCGCGGGCGATCCACGATCACAGCGCGCGAGCGGCGGGCCCGTTCGTTGTCATCGACTGCAGCGCCCTCGCGCCGACGCTCGCGGAGTCGACGCTCTTCGGCCACGAGCGGGGCGCCTTTACGGGAGCGGTGGCGCGCTCGGAGGGGGCCCTGCGGAGCGCGCGGGGAGGGACGGTGTTCCTCGACGAGCTCGGGGAATTGCCCGACGACCTCCAGCCCAAGCTGCTCCGCGCGATCGCGGAGCGCACGGTGAAGCCGGTGGGCGGCTCGAAATACGAGAGCGTCGACCTGAGGGTGGTGGCGGCGACGCGGCGCGATCTCCGGAAGGCCATGAACACGCAAGCCTTCCGAGAGGATCTCTTCTTCCGGATCGCGCAGGTGCGGATCGAGCTGCCGCCTCTCCGGTCGCGCGTCGACGACATCCCCGAGATCGTCGCGGAGGCGTGCCGGCGCATCGGGAGGCCAGACACGGAGGGGCGGGTGGCGAGCTACATCCGCGATCGGTTCGCGCGCTACGACTGGCCGGGAAACGTTCGCGAGCTCGTGAACGTCGCGAGCGTGCTCTCGGCGCTGGGGGACGCGGGGCCGGAGGATCTGCTCCCGCTCGAGGGGGCGGGCGAGGTCGGCGAGATCGCGCCGGACGACGCGCTCGGCTTCGTGCTCGCGAAGCGCCGGTTCGAGGAGGCGTACTTCCGGCGGCTGCTCGAGGCCGCGGAGGGGAACGTGTCGGAGGTCGCGCGGCGGTGCGGGCTCGCGCGCCATCAGGTCCGCGCCCACCTGAAGAAGCTGGGGCTCTCGCGTTGATCCTGCGCATCGGCCGCTACGCGCTTCACGATCGGATCGCCAGCGGGGGGCAGGCCTCCGTCTACCTGGGACGCGCGGCGGGGGCGGGCGGGTTTCGGAGGACGGTCGCGATCAAGCGGCTCCACCCTCACCTGCAAGACGATCGGAAGCTGGTGGCGCGATTCCTCGACGAGGCGCGCCTCGCCGCCAACATCCATCACCCGAACGTGGTGCCGATCCTCGACGTCGTGGTCGAAGGCAAAGAGGTCCTGCTCGTGATGGATCTCGTCATGGGACCTTCGCTCGCCGCGCTCCTCGCGAGCGCGAGGACAGCCCCCGAAGGGCCCGGCCTGCCCCCGGCGATCGCGATCGCGGTGGCGGTCGGTGCGCTCCGGGGGCTGCACGCCGCCCACGAGGCGGTGAGCGAGGCGGGGGCGCCGCTCGGGATCGTCCACCGCGACGTATCGCCCGAGAACGTCCTCGTAGGGGCCGACGGGACGGCGCGCGTCGTAGACTTCGGGATCGCGAAGGCCCTCGGTCGGGCTCAGCCGACGGCGGACGGTGAGCTCGCGGGAAAGCTCGGCTACATGTCGCCGGAGCAGCTGCGGGGAGAGCCGCTGGATCGACGCGCCGACGTCTACGCGGCCGGGGTCGTCACGTGGGAGACGCTCACGGGGCGAAGGCTGTTCGAAGGTGACCCGGCGGCGGTGATGATGAAGGTCCTGGAAGGAGCGGCCCCGCCGCCGAGCGCGATCGCGAAGGGGATCTCGCCTGCGCTCGACGCCGCGGTGGCTCGCGCGCTGCGCGGCGATCCGGGGCAGCGGTGGGAGACGGCCCTCGCGTTCGCGGAGGCGCTCCGGCGCGCTCAAGAGCCGGCGTCGCCGGAGGCGCTCGGCGCGCGCGTGGAGGCGCTCGAAGGAGATGCGATCGCCGCGCTCGCGAAGCGCGTCGCCGAGGTCGAGGGGAGGGTCGAAACCGGACCGCAGGAGCGCAGCGCGGCGCGGCGACTCGGGGCGGTCGTCGTCGTCGTCGCGTGCGGCGCCGCCGTCGCCGTGATCTCCGCGCGGGGCCGTCGCCGAGAGGCGGAGTCGGCGCCCGCGACCGCGCCCGCCCGCGAGGCGGATGCGAGCGCCTTCGTGTCTCCCGTGTCGTCCTCGGCGCCGCGCGCCTCTGGATGCGGCCACGCGGGAGAGTCGTGCTGCGCGAGCGCGCCCGCGTGCTCCAACCCGTCGCTCTCCTGCCGCGACGGTCGATGCCGAGGCTGCGCCGAGCGCCTCTTCTCGGGGCCTCAAGCGAACGCGACGTGCGCGGTGACGACCTCGAAAGAGCTCGTCTGCTGGGGCCTCCCCATCCTCACCCCCGCCGGCACCAAGCCCACTGCCGTTGGACTGTCGGCGCCATCGGCGATGGTGCTCGGGACCAACAACACGCTCGCGGTCCGCGACGGTGCCGTCTTCGGTTGGGGATACAACCACGTCGGCGAGCTCGGCGACGCGCGGGACGGAGATCACGTCCCCGTCCCCATCCAACCGAGCCTGACGGAGGTGACGGATGTCTCGCTCGTGTCGCGCTCCGAGCACAGCGGGGCGTGCGCGGTGGCGAAGGGGCGCGCATATTGTTGGGGCTCAAACTATCTTGGCGCGCTCGGCCCCGCGCCCATACCGGGCGCGAAGAAGATCGGCGCTCCGCGCGACGTGTTCCCGGACGCGCCGATGGCTCGCGTCGTCGCGGTGGTGCGGGGCGCGATCGACGCCGGCTGCGCGATCGACGAAGGCCGGCAGCTCTATTGTTGGGGCAACGAAGAGCCGTGGCACGTGCTCGATGGACCTTCGCGGACGATCGCGCCCCCCGCCGGAACGATGGGCTACGTCCCCCTCGATCGGGCCGTGAACGGCGTGGCGATGACGCTCGGCTCCGTCTGCTATGCGGGCGATCGCGCCGTCGTCTGCTGGGGCGCGAACGACACCTGTCAGATCGGACACCCGGCGGGAGAGGGCATCGCGAGACCAGGCCGTCCTCGTGCGCTGCCGGAGGGTCTCTCGCTCGGGAAGGCATCCGGATCGATCGCGCCCATCGGCTCCGTCATCGCCGCGGGCGGTCATCACTTCTGCGTGATCGATGGCGCCGGCGCGGTGTGGTGTTGGGGCTCCAACAACCGCGGTCAGTCGGGGATGCCGCTCTCGACGCCGACCGCGTGCGCCGCCCAGCACGTCCCGCTGCCGCGGCCCGTGAAGCAGATCGTCCTCGGCACCCTGCACAGCTGTGCTCTCGACGAGGCGGGCCTCGTCCACTGCTGGGGCGCGAACGACTTCGGGCAGCTCGGGCGGGACGACACCGGCGAGGGAGACGAAGCCCCTGCCGTCGTGCCGATTGTGTGCGACGGTAGCGCGCGATGAGCGAGGCGGAGTCGAGCCTGGACCGGATCGGCCGGTACACCGTCCTTCGTCAGGTGGGCACGGGCGGGTACGCCACCGTCCTGTGCGCGCGCCTCGAAGGGGAGGGAGGCTTCGCGCGGGTGGTCGCGATCAAGCGCCTCCTCCCGCACCTCGCCGACGAGCCCGCGATCGCGAGCATGTTCCTCGACGAAGCGCGCATCGCGTCGCGCATCCGCCATCCCAACGTCGTCAGCGTGCTCGACGTCGTGGAGGAGGGGGGCGAGCTCTACCTCGTGATGGACTTCGTCCGCGGCGAGCCGCTATCGGAGCTGCTCGCGCGGTGCGATGGTCCGGTGCCGGAGCGGATCGCGGTCGGGATCGCGTCGCAGCTCCTTCGGGGCCTGCACGCGGCCCACGAGGCCAAAGGTGAGGAGGGCGCGCCGCTCGAGGTCGTGCATCGCGACGTGTCTCCCCAGAACGTCTTGGTCGGCGAGGACGGCACGGCGCGCGTCACCGACTTCGGGATCGCGAAGGCGGTGGGTCGATCGCAGAGCACCGGCGACGGACGGGTCAAGGGCAAGGTCCGCTACATGGCCCCGGAGCAAGTGCGCGCCGAGGTCCTCGATCGGCGCGCCGACGTCTACGCAGCGGGGGTCGTCGTCTGGGAGATGCTCGCGGGGCGCGCCATGTTCTCGGGTGAGGCGGCGACGGTGCTCTACGAGGTCCTGAAGGGCGCGGCTTCTCCGCCGGGCGCGGGGGTCCTCGATCCGATCGTGATGCGGGCGCTCGCGCTCGATCCGGCGGAGCGTTACCCGACCGCGTTGGACTTCGCGGTCGCGCTCGAGGCCGCGGAGAAGCCCGCCTCCGCCGACGAGATCGCGGCGTGGGCGCGGGGGCTGCCGGAGAGCGAGGCGGCCGCGGAGCGGAGGCTTTTGTCCGCGATGCTCGCGGAGATCGAGGCGACCGCTCCCTATCCACACGCGCCGCCGGGCCGCTCGATCGAGACGGGGGCGGCCGTCGTCTCGGATCGGAGCGGGGCGCGCGCGGCGACGGTGGGCGCGACCACCGCCCTCTCCTCGCGCCGGCGGATCGCGGCGGTGGCGGGAGCGCTCGGCGTCGTGGCCGCGATCACGATCGGCGCCTTCGCGCTCCGCAAATCGAGAGACCACGGCGGCGCCGACGCGAAGAGCTCGACCACGGAGACGGTGACGGCGCCGTCCCCGCCCGCGTGCCCGACGTGCTGCGTGAAGAAGATCTTCTCCGGCGCCGACGTCGACTCGACGTGCGCCGTCCGCGCCGACGGGAAGCTCTACTGCTGGGGAGACAACGCGCGCGGCGTCCTCCGCGAGAAGGGTGAGAAGGGTATCCCCAAGCCCACCCTCGTCGAGGCCGTCATCGATCCGAGCGACCTGGCGCTCACGCGGATGTTCGCGTTCGCGGTGGTGCAGGGCAAGCTCGCGGGCTGGGGCACCGACATGTTCGGGGTCCTCCGCACCGGCAGGGAAGGCGAGCGCGGACGCCTCGCCGTCGACATGCGCGTCGACGCGATCTCCGCCCGCGGAGACCTGCCTTCGATCTGTGTGGTGCAGGAGGGCAAGGTCTCGTGCTGGGGGTCGACCCAGACGGGGCAGGCCGGGCTCGGGCCCGAGAACGTCATGACCGGCGACCCTCAGCCGATCGCGCTGCCGATCGGCGAGGCGGTCGAGGTCGAGCACGTCGGCAACGGAGGCGTCTGTGCCCGCGGCGCGGCCGGCGCGTGGTCGTGCTGGGGCAACATGACGCCCTGGGTTCAGGAGATCTCCATTCGCCGGAAGAACCCGCGCGATCCCTCTGCCGGCTTCGAAACGAGCTACACCGTTGGCAAGCCCGACGCGCGCGCGGGGGCGGAAGCGATCGCGGGCGGAGGCCTCGGCGGCTGCCTGCTCTCCGCGGGGAAGATCCGCTGTTGGGGCTCGGATCGACTCTGCCAGGTTCGGCCCGACGGCTCGGGGCCCGACATCGCCGCTCCCGAGGATCGCTCCGTTCCGGCCCCCCTCGCCTCGGGCGTTCGCGCGATCGCTTCCGGGTTCGCTCATCACTGCGCGATCGCCGGCGACGGAGACGTCTACTGTTGGGGCGCCACCGACTCCGGCCAAGCGGGCGCGGCCGGCGGTCGAGACGACGCGCGCGTCTGCGATCCGATCCGCATCCCCCTCCCCCGGCCAGCGAAGATGCTCGCCCTCGGAGCGAGGCACACGTGCGTCCTCACCGATGACGGCGCCGTCTCGTGCTTCGGAGCCAACGCCGCCGGTCAGCTCGGGCGCGGCTCGATGACGAACGGGGAGGCCGCGCCCGCGCCCGTCGCGATGGTCTGCGGCGACTGACATCCGCGGCGGCTGACACCGAACCGTACCCGGGGGTGGTACGAGATCGTGCCGGGGGCGCCGACCCCGGTCGCCGAATCGCCGCGGATCGACGGGCCCGCGAGCGGGCGCGGTTTCTGCTGTGTCGCTGGCATCCGCATGAGCCAAGCACAGAACCTCCGCCTCACCACCGCCGGCCGTGAAGACTTCGACGTGCGCTCGTTCGAGATCCGAGAGGGTCTCCACGCGCTGTTTCGGATCGACCTCGTCGTGGTCGCGCGTGACCCCGACGTCGACTTCGAGCGCATCGTGGGACAGGCGTGTCGATTCGAAGCGCTCTCCCGGGTGATCGACGGCGTCTGCGCGACGATCGAGCAGACGGGCATCGAGGCGGATCACCTCTCGACCTATCGAATCACCATCGTCCCCGCGCTGTGGCTCCTCACCCAGCGCCGGAACTACCGCGTGTTCCAGCACATGAGCGAGCCGGACATCGTGCTGGCGGTCCTCTCTTCGTGGGGGATCGAGCCGCGGCGCGCCTTCGACGCGAGCGACTTCAAGGCGCGGAAGTACCGAGTGCAGTACGCGGAGACGGACTTCGCGTTCGTGAGCCGGCTCCTCGAGGACGCGGGCATCACGTTCTATTTCGAGCAGAGCGACGGCGGCACGCGCCTCGTCCTCTCCGATCGGCCGAACCGCAACGATCCACGGCCGAGCAGCGTCGCCTACGTCAACGCCCCCACCGACATGTTGCGCGAGGAGTACGCGACCGCGGTCCGCGTGGCCCGACACGTCAGGCCGGGCCGGTACACCCAGCGAGACATCGACTACCGGCGTCCCCCGACCACTCCCCTCGTCGCGACCGCCGCCCTCCGCGAAGGCGTCGAGGCGAGCCTCGAGCGCTACCACCACAACTACGGCGCCTTCCTCTTCCACGCCGAGCCCGATGGATCGAGCCCCGTCGCCGACGACCTCGGGGCCGCGCGCACCGATCTCGAAGAGGGAGCGCGCCAAGCGCAGCGCCGCCTCGACGCCCAGCGCGCCTCCGCGCGGACGATCACCTTCCTGACGACCGCCCATGACCTGGCGCCGGGCGCGGTCACCTCGCTCGCCGGCTACCCGCGCGCCGAGCTCGCCGACGACGTGCGCCTCCTCGTGTCGGGGGCGACCTTCCGCGGCGACGCCACCGGCGCGTTCTCGCACCAGATCGAGGCTCGCTTCGCGACCCAGGATTTCAGACCCGCGCTCGAGACGCCGAAGCCTCGCACCCAGGGCGTCGAGAGCGCGACGGTGGTCGGACCCGAGCTCGAGGACATCCACACCGACGAGTTCGGGCGGGTGCGCGTGCAGTTCCATTGGGACCGCGAGGGCGGCCGCAACGAGCGCTCCTCGTGCTGGATCCCGGTGAGCCAAGCATGGGGCGGGGCGAGCTTCGGCGCGGTGAGCCTGCCGCGCGTCGGGCAGGAGGTCCTCGTCGACTTCCTGGGCGCGGATCCGGATCGGCCGGTCGTGGTCGGCCGCGTGTTCACCCAGACGCAGCCGCTGCCTTACGCGCTGCCGCGTCACAAGACGGTGAGCGGGATCCGATCCGAGACGAGCCCGCGCCTCGTGATGGGCGGCGCCGAGGGTGGCGAGCCCGCGGTTGCCCCCGACTCGATCTTGCGCGGCGGCGCGCCGATGAGCCTCTCCGATCTCACGACTGCGCTCGGGACGGCGCCGTTCGCCGCGCGCTCGCCGGGAGGGCAGACCCACCAATGGCGTGGCAGCGAGCTCACCTTCGACGATCGCGCCGGCAACGAGCTCGCTTACCTCCAGGCCCAGCGCGATCTCAACCTCGTCGTACGCAACGCCTGGACGACGGTGGTCGGAAACCATCGCGCCACCCTCGTCGGCACCGACGACATCCTCACCGTCCGCAACAAGCAGCAGATCGAGGTCCAATCCGATCGCAAGCTCAAGGTCGGCGGCGAGCAGGAGCGCGAGATCGCGAAGGACGACAAGCTCCGCGTCCTCGGCGCCCAGCAGGAGGAGACGGTCGGGCCGCGCGTCGCCGTCTGCCACCAGACCTTCGTCCTCCAATCGGGCGCCGACACGTACCTCGTCCTCCACCCCGACTTCGCGATCCTCCAGTCGAAGAAGGTCTTCATCAACCCGGGTCTAGAGGCGACGCGGGCGGCGATCGCTTCGGGCCGACCGCCTTCGACGGCGGATGAAGACGCGCGGGCGGCCGCCGAAGCTGAGGCGCGTCGCGCGGCCGCCTTCCGAGAAGCCGCCCTCGCCATCAACCGTGAGATGGACCCGTTCCGCGTCGGCGTGCACCCGGGCAACCCCGCCGCCCGCGCCTACCAGGCCGCCGAGGAGGCCACGGATCCCATGGAGCGCGCCTACCAGCGCATGCGGTCCGGTCTGCTCACCGAGGGCCGGCAGACCATCAGCGACCGCTCGCTCGCGCTCTACCGCCAGGGCCTGATGGACGGCCACTTCGGCCGGCTCACCCCGGACCAAGCCGATCGGGTCATCGATCGGGTGATCGGGTCGCGAGCGGGAGCCGGGCAATGAAGCTCGCGTACGTCAGGCTCGAGGGGGTGAGAGATCTCGCTCCGGTGGTGGAGCACGAGCTCGGATCGACGACGGTCGTGCTCGCCCCCAAGGGCGCTGCGAAGACGCGCTTCCTCTCCGCCATCGTCGCCGCGAAGGAGCGGCTCGGCGCCTACGGCTCCGCGAGCGCCTCGCGATGGCCGGAGCGTTGGGGACGCGCGACCGCGACCTTGCGCTTCGAGCTCGATGGCGAAGAGCAAGATCATGCCGCCCTCACCACGAGCGCCGTCGAGCGGACGGTCCCCCTCACCGGGCCGCTCCCGATCGATCTCGTCACCACCGGCTACGGGCTCGCGGCCGTGCTCTCTCGCTACACGTCCGATGGGCGCGGGGGAAAGATGGAGCTCGTCCCGGCGGAGCGCTCCCTCTCGGGCGGAGTCGCGGCGGGCGGCCTCGGCGCCGCGCGCGGCCTCGCCCTCGACAGCTCCGATCGCAAATACGAAGGCCTCGTCGGTGAGCTGGTCGAGCTCGCCCGCGACGCCGCGCCCGCGTTCACTGCGTTCGCCGAGAACCTGAGCCGGATGGAAGATGCCCCCCGCGCGGCCGGGCTCGCTCGTGAGGGCGCGAAGTCGTCCCTCCTCTTCTCGAGGGGCTCCGAGCAGCGCCACTTCGATGAGCTCGGCCTCGACGATCGACAGCGGATCCTCTTCGCCGCGCTCGGCCCCGTGCGCGCGCTCCGGCGCTCCATCGTCCTCGTCGACGAGCCCGAGCTCCACCTCGGCGAGCTCGCCGCGCGCGGCCTCGCCGCGACCCTCCCCGAGGTGTTCGGCCCCGACAACCAGCTCCTGATCGCCACGCGCTCCCGCGCGGTGGCGCAGGCCTTCGAGAGCCGACACGTCGTCGTCCTCGACCCTTGATCCGAGAGAAGAAGAAAGGTGCGAACCGTGAGCGAGTACTACATGGACGAAGCAGCGTTCGAGCTGCCGGGCGCGTGGACCGACAAGTCCGTCCACGTCCTCAGCACCACCATCCCCGCCTCGGGCGCGGACGTCGCGTTCTGGGTCTCGAGGACGTACGTCGGGGTCGACGACGACCTCGGGAGCCTCGCCGACCACGCGATCGCGGAGCAGCGCGGCGGGGTCACCGGCCTCGAGGTGCTCGAGCGCGACGAGGCCCTGACCGTGGCGGGGGCGCCCGCCATCGGCGCGAGCATGTCGTTCCGGGTCTCGGACGGGCCGATGTATCAGCGGCAAGTCTTCGTCGTGAACGGCGGGAGGTTCCTCACCCTCACCGCGACGGCGCGCTGGAAGCACCGCGCCGACTGCGACGCCACGCTCGCCTCGGTCCTGGAGACCCTCTCGTTCCGGAGGCACGACGCGTGACCACCCCGCGGAGCACATCCTTCGAGCAAGCTCACGTCGGTCACCCCGTCGCCCACGTAAACATCGACGGCGTCCTCGTGTCGGCGGCCGTGTTCGGGGTGATCGGGGCGATCGGTGGCTTCATGACGGGCGGCCCCGGGGGGGCCGGGATCGGCGGGGTCACCGGCGCCGGTCTCGGCAAGAGCGTCGGGGAAATGTTCTTCCCGGCCGAGATCCCCGTCGTCGAGAACAGCGAGCGCGGGGTAACCGCGGGCGACGTCACCGGCCGCATCGTCGACGGCTCTCCCGACACGTTCATCGGAGAAGAGCGACAGAAGGCAGCGCGCGCCGCTCACGCGCAGCCACGCACCCTCGTGAGCTGTCACGCCGGTGAGTACGTCATCCAGGGGAGCGACAGCGTCTTCATCAATCGATGCAGCGCGAGCCGAAAGACCGACGGCACCAGCCACGGCGCGCTCATCACCCAAGCCAACGAGACGGTCTACACCGGCGGGGACAAGATCACCCTCTTCGAGTTCGGCGCCTTCCCCACCGACTCGAACCGCCGCGTGCTCTGGGCCCTCGGCATCGCCCTCGATGCGCTCGGCGTCGTGGTCGCGCCGCCCAAGACCGTGCTCGGCATGATCGGCGCCGGGCTTCAGATCGCTGCCGTCGGGGAGAGCGTCATCCGCGGGCCTCGCGAAGAGGGGGACGACGGTCCCTTCGGGAGGGCCGCCGGCGCCGCCAAGCCCGTCGCCGGCGCGGCCGAGCTCCTCCACTCCATCCGGCGCGAGCGCAACCGCGCCCAGCAGTCGATCGACGCCGGCAACCTCCTCGCCGACACCTTGAGGCTGTTCCGATGAACCTCGTCAGCGGTCGAACCACGACCCGCACCCTCGCCGTCCGCGTTCCGATCGTGTCGCCGTCGGGGGTGCCCGCGGTCGGCGTCGTCTGGGAAGCGCCGAAGGGCGGGACCATGCTCACCGCCGTCGCCAAGATCACCTTCGATCTTCGCGCGCCGGTTTGCTCCATCGCGTCGTCTCACGAGCCGCTACGCGACGACACGGCCGACATCGTCCCTTCCAAAGATCGATGCGAGCTCTTCCTCACCGCCACCCGCGCGAGCGCGACGAGCGCACCGGCGAAGGTCACGATCCTCGGGCGCGACGGGGGGCTCGAGCTCTCCTTCGATCGCCGCGACGGATCCCAGCCGAAGTGGCTCACCGGACCCATCGCGGGCGGCCTCGAGATGGTCCTCGAGCACGTCACGCCCGAGAGCGATCGCGTCGTCACCGCGCTCCCCGCCGCTCATCCCATCCTGCTCGTGCCGCGTCCGGAGGGATCGATGCGGCTCACGATGATCGGCGACACCCTTCGTATCGACGCCGACCGGGGCGTCGCCACCATCGTGTATCGCGCCAGCGTCGCGCTCGCAGAAGGGCGGCCGCCCAGCCGGCTCATCCTCGCCATCGAGCAGGAGCCGCCGCAATCATTCGAGGAGACGATCGCCCACGCGCAGAGCGAGACCCCGGTGAGCGCCCCCCGCGAGCTCGGTCTGCCCTTCGCGCTTTCGCGTCCCGCGAGTCCTCCTCCTCCTCCCGCGGTCCCGCCGATTGGGCTGCCCTTCTCCGAGCCTCCGCGGTTCGCGCCCGTCCCCGCTCGCCCCGCGATCCCGAGCTATCTGCGGAGCGAGGCGCCGCGCGTCGAGAGCGTTCCTCCCCCCTCGCGCGACGTCGTCGCCCTCTCTGGCGCGGCGGAGGCATCGAACCTCGCCACGACGTCGTCGAAGGCGCCGGCGAGCGCCCCTGAGAGCGAGAGCGATGGGGGCGGCGCGCGCGGCGTCCCGAAGTCTCCCCCCATCGAGCTCCTCTGGAAGGCCGAGGGCAGAGACGCGGAGATCGACCTCGCGCGGTCCCGCGCGGGATCGCCGAAGCTCGATCGGCGCGCCGCGTTCGGGCGGGGCGCGGAGGATCGCCCGGCGCGCGACCTCGGGTGGCTAGCCCACGCGACTCCGCTCTCCACGATCGAAACGAGGGCCCTCCTCTCGACCCCTTTCGTCGTGCGCGGCGTCCTCGTCGTCGGGCTGAGCCAAGAAGAGGAGCTCGCGGGGGCGATCGCGAGCTCCTCTGCCCTCGCCGCCCACCACAAACCCTCGCAAGGGGCGGTGGCGGCGGCCCGCGCGATCGAGATTGGGCCGTTCACGCCCCCGAAGACCATCCGATCCGCCATCGATAGGATCTATGAGGCGGCCCGAGCGCTCGGCGCGGAGACGGCCGATCGCCTCGCGCTCACGGTGCGGAGCTCGCTCGCCCGACGCCGCCGCTTCGAGACGCTGGACGTCTTCGGGGATCCGCACGTCGCGTGTCACCTCGAGAGCGAAGACGGCAAGGCGACGATCCCGATCTACGTACCGCTCCCGGCCGCGAGGCGCCTCCCCCTCACCGACCGCGTCGCCTGTCGCGCCGTCGTCGCGAGCCATCCGCGACAGGACCCGGAGGAGGCTCACCCTCTCTGCCTCTCCACCCTCGCCCTCGCCCGCGACCTTCGACCGGAAGAGACGGGCACCGCTCTCGTCAACGCCGCTTCGTGATCGCGTCGGTGTCGGCGATCGTCGTCGAGTCCTGGGTGACACCGCTCGCCTTTGCTCCACCCCTCCGGGAGGCGCTGAGCGGCGGCGGATCCACGGACGCCTCGAGCTCGTCGATCAGCTTCGCGCGCCGCTCGAGCTCGATCTGCGCGAGGCGAGAGACCCATGCCCCCACCTCTTTCGGCGACGCCGGCGCGTGAGACGCCGCGAGCGCGTTCGCCATTTGCTCCGCCGTCGCGAAGCGCTCCTCCCGATCGCGCGCGAGCCCTCCCCGCACCACCGCGTCGAGCGCGGGCGGCACGTCTCCTCGATGCGCGCTCGGCGGCTCCACGTCTCGCTCGATGATCGCGCACAGGATCGTCGCCTCGTTCCCGGTGAAGAGCCGCTGCCCTGCCAGAATCTCCCAGAGGACGATGGCCGCCCCGAACACGTCTACCCTCCGGTCGAGCGGCTCCCCGCGGACCACCTCCGGCGCGACATACGAGAGCTTGCCCTTCATGGTGGCTCCCGTGGTCGACTGGAGGCGACCCACCGCCTTCGCGATCCCGAAGTCGGCGACCCGCGCCGCTCCGTCCACGCCGGCGAGGATGTTCTGCGGCGAGACGTCGCGGTGGATGACGTGGAGGGGCTTGCGCGACTCACCGACGCACTCGTGGGCCGCGTGCAGCCCCGCGAGCGCCCCCGCCACGAGCGACACCGCCACCCCGATCGGGACGCGCTCTCCCCGCTTCGCCGCCGCCGAGACGAGGCTGCTCAAGGGCGCCCCGTCTACGTAGTCCATCACCAGGAACAGCTCCCCCTTTTGGGAGACCACGTCGATGGTCGCGACGACGTTCGGATGGCGAATACGAGCCGCGATCCGAGCCTCGTCCAAGAACATCGCCACGAACTTCGGGTCGCGCGCGAGGTCCGGATGCAGCCGCTTGATCGCCACCGTGCGCGAGAAGCCCGCCGGCCCCGCGAGCTTGCCGAGGTGAACCGAGGCCATCCCCCCTGCCCCGATCTCTCGGTGCACGAGGTAGCGCCCCAGCCTCCGCAGCTCCTCCTTGGACACGGTGGCCTCATCGTGCCACGAAACCCTCGCGCCTTCGCGCGGCGCGAGACCGAGATCGGCTCAATACAGTCCGGGCACGATTCGGAACGGCACGAGGCGCCGATACTCGCCCCACGCCGTTCCGTACTTGCTCGCGCAGCGCTTGTCGTCGCGGCCCGCTCGATCCACCAGCAGAATGGCGAGGAACACGACATAGAAGTACGCGACCGCCCCCGAGCGACCGGCGGGGAGGGTCCAGCAAAGGGCGACCGCGAGCTCGGGCAGGTAATGAAAGTGGCGCGCGAGGCCCCAATAGCCGGAGGCGAGCAGCACGTTCTTCCGGGAGGCGCCGTCGCCGGTTCGATAGGTCGCTTCGATGAGGAGCGGCGGTCGCCCCCAGACCAGCGTCTTGCCGTGGGTGGCCCTCACCCGCTGCCGCTGGGCGTCGGCGGCGTAGTTGAGCAAGATGGCGGCGAGCCCGAGCGCGCCAATCACCGCCGCCGCCGCCCAACCGACTCGCGGGCTCGCGATCGCGATCTGGAGCTGGGCAATCGGGTACACCGCGGGCACCCAGACGAGCACGCCCCACCCGATATAGAACCCGAAGCGATCATGGGTGATGTCGAGCGAAGCAAAATAGCCCGTCTCCCAGACGAAGAATTTGAAGAGGTAGACCATCACGAGCAAGGCGGAGACGGCGAGGGCGGCGGAGAGGTGCCCGTTCCGCTCGATTTGATAGAAGCACAGCGTGAGCGCGATCGCGCTCCAGCCCATCATCGAGATGCGGCAATTGACGAGCTGCTTGAGCTGCACCCCGAAGCTCCGGGGGTGGAGCTCCACCCCTTGGAAGAAGTCGAAGATGGGGTTGTTCGTGACGACGAGGTCACCCCGGGGCGGGCGCCGCGCGGCCGCGATCCGGAGCGCGAGGCACATGCCGAGCGCGAAGAGGTTGAGGGTGGAGAGGATCTCTCCGTAATGGTCGACGAACCGTCGCGCCGAGAGGAGCCCCGTGGCGAAGCCGAGGACGAGGAGGCCGTGGGTGACGAGCCACGCCGAGAGACCGTTCTTGCGATACCGCGGCCTTCTCCCCGAAGGCGTGGCCGGGCCCTCGTGCGTCTCCCCGGGGAGAAAGCGCAGGAGCGCCCACGCGAGCACCGACCACGCGGCGATCACCGCCGTCGCAAATAGCGACGGCGCGGGCAGCTCCCGCCACACTTGCCCAGCGCGGATCGCGCCGACGAGCGCGGCGATCGAGCCCCCGTGGTACGCGACCGCGACCCACAAGAGCAACGCGCTCGGCGGAGCGACGACCAGCAACGCGAGGGGCGCCACCGTGCCCCGAAAGAAAGTCAGTCTCTCGCCCGATTCGTCGGCCATCCCGATCCGCCAGGCAAGGACCTGGCCGGATCGGGGCGCCGCCCCGACGCTATGGAAATCGTAGCGCCGGGCCGAGCTTCAAGGGGGCTGGTTGCCGCCGCCGCCGCCCATTCCTCCGCCCTGGCAAATCTGGAATCCCCCCGGCCCTTGCTGGCAGTGGCCGTGGAGGCACTCCTCGTCGGTGAGGCAGAGCTGAGCGGTGCCGCTCTGCGGCCCGCCCGGGCAATCCGATTCACAAGCCGCCTCGGGGGGCCCGCCCATGCCGAAATGGGCGCAGCAGACGAGCCCGGGATCGCAATTGGCGGCGCCCGCGCACGAGAGCAGGGCGCCCTGGCAGAAGTCGCCGTGGGCGACGCATGAGGTGTCGTTGAAATCGAGGCAGCAATCCTGAGTGACCGGATCGCATGCGGTGTCGCCGCAGGGGATCGGATCGGGCACGGGGCTCGTCGAGGTGGAGCCGCCGGTGCTCACGGTCGTGTCGGGGGGGGCCGCCCCGGAACCCCCCTCGGAGGAGCCGGCGCCGGCGTTGGTGCCCGCGCCGCTGCCAATGCCCGCCCCCGTCCCATTGGCGCCCGTTCCCTCGCCACCATTACCGTCGTCGCCGCCGAACACCACGTTGGCACCGCAACCGACGAGCAACACACCGATCGCCGTCACTTGAATCAGCAGCTTCATGGGCGAGACCTTCTCCTGCTTCCGGGAGGTTCGGGGAGCGGCGGATCCTCGACGCGCAGAAGAGCGAAGGCAAGATGAACGAGAGAGAGTCGGAAAACTGCCCCAGGGTTTCGATATGCTTGGGCGGTGCGCTCTCCCGAGATCGACGTCCTCTCTGCGCAGGCTTCGCGCGCCTGGGATTCCCTCCAATCCCTGTGTGACGACGTTGGGCCGCGATACCCATGCACCCCCGGGGACGCGGCGGCGGTGGCGTGGGCCATCGCGGAGCTGGAGCGAGCGGGGCTCGAGCGTGTCCGCGCGGAGCCCGCTCCCGCGACCCTCTGGTCGCGCGGGCCCGAGGCGGGCTCGATCATCGTGCCGAGACGCCACACCCTCAGCCTGACCGCGCTCGGCGGCAGCGTCGCCACCCCGAGCGGCGGGGTCGACGCCGAGGTCGTGGAGATGCCATCGCTCGATGCCCTCGACGCGGCAGACCCGAGCGCCCTCGCCGGGAAGATCGTCTATCTCCACCACGTCATGCCCCGCCTCCGCGACGGCACCGGCTACAACGCCGGGTCCCTCGTGCGGACGAGCGGCCCGTCACGGGCGGCCCGCAAGGGTGCCGCTGCGTGTCTCGTTCGATCCATCGGGACGGACTCGGTCCGCGCCCCCCATACCGGCGCCCTCTTCTATCAGCCGGGGGCGCCGGAGATCCCCGCCGCCGCCCTCGCCATCCCCGACGCGGAGCTCCTCCACCGCATGCTCGCGGGAGGCGCGAGCGTAAGGGTGTCGCTGTCGCTCGGCTGCGAGCCGCTCCCGGTCGGCCTCTCCCACAACGTCATCGGCGAGCTCCGGGGGAGCGATTCCCCCGAAGAGATCGTATTGGTGGGGGCCCACCTCGACTCGTGGGATCTCAGCGTCGGCGCCCTCGACGACGGGGCGGGCGTCGCCATTGCGATCGAGGCGGCCCGTCGAATCGCGTCATTGCCCCGCCGTCCGCGCCGCACCATTCGAATCGCGCTGTTCGCCAATGAAGAGCTGGGCACGGGCGGCGGACTCGCCTACGCGAAGGCCTACGCCGAGCAGGCGAAGCACCACGTGGTGGCGATGGAGGCCGATCAAGGAGACGGCAAGCCGTGGGCCCTTCGCGTGCCCGCCGATGTCCGCGACCACCGCCTCACCTCCCGATTGCGAGAGGTGCTCTCCCCCATGGGCATCGATCTCGATCCGGGGCCCGCGCGGGGCGGCGTCGACATCTCACCATTGCGTGAGCTCGGGGTGCGGTTCGTCGACCTGCGCCAGGACGCGTCGAAGTATTTCGACTTCCACCACACCGAGAACGACGTCCTCGAGAACGTGTCGAGGAGCGATCTGGACGCGACCGCCCGCGCGTTCGCGGTGACCGCGTTCACCTTCGCAGACGCGGAGGAGCGGTGGTAGTCAGCCGTCCCCGCCGATGCCGAGGGAGAACCCGATCATGAACCGCTCGCTCGCGGGCTCGTCGAGCACCATGCGGTGCTCGTACCCGAGCATGCCCTCGATCTCGAGCGAGTTGTCCGGGCGATAGCCGGCGCGCACTTCGATCCGAGGAGACACGATCGTCCCGCCTCGATCGCTCATGACGGCGCCGACCACGGGACCGGCCGCCCCCGTGATCACCCAATCGTCGGTGCGCGCCCCCACCGTGAGCAGGAGAGGCGTGGTGACCTCGGGCGCCCCCGCGATGGCCGCCACCTCGACGAGGAGGATGGGGGCGCCGACGAGGAGGCTCACGTCCCCGAGACCGATCGACGCGTACAGGTCGAGCTCGGCGCGACCGAAGCTCCCGACACCACCTCTGCTGTCGGCCACCACGCCCCCGAGGACGTAGGCAGAGCCACCGAGTGAGCTCGACGCGCGCTTGCCGCGGCGATCCGAAGGATTCGAGGGGGAGGAGGGGTTTGCCGGCGCGCTCTTCGCGATGGGCGGGCGAGGCGCCGGGACCGCGACCTCCAAGTCCCCCGCCATTGCCCCGGTCGCGCGCGTGATGACGAGGCCGGCGAGAGCGACCGCAAGACCTGCCTTTCTCATGGTGGGCACGGAACGGAGGAGCGGACGTCCCCTTACGCTCCGCCCGCCCCCGGCCATTGCAATGGTCGAGGGCAAGACGAGCATGGCGGCGAGCAACCCCTTCATGCCGCCCGAGAACGGGCGGGGGCGATCGCGCTTACATCTGGGGCTGCTCGAAGCACGCGAGGATCTCGTCGTGCTCGAGGGTGTCGCGCTCGAGCAAGCCCGAGACGACCTCGTCCACCGAGGCTCGATGCTTGGTCACGATGCGGACCGCCCGCTCCAGCTGCTGCTCGAGGATCATCCGCGTCGTCTCCTCGACGCGCGCGAGCAGCTTCTCGCTGTGCGGCAAGGAGGTGTCGTTCTTCAGGCAGATCGGGCCGATATCGCTCATCCCGAGCTCTGCCACCATCTTGCGGGCGATGTTCGAAGCGCGCTCGATATCGTCGCTCGCGCCCGCCGTCATCGTCCCCAGGATCGCGATCTCCGCCGCCCGGCCGCCGAGCATCAGGCAGATCTGATCTTCGAGGTACTCCTTCGTGTAGAGGAGCCGGTCCTTCTCCGGGAGGGAGGCGGTGACGCCGAGGGCGCGACCGCGCGGGAGAATGGAGACCTTGTGGACGGGATCGGTGTGCTTGGCGACGACGCCGATCGCGACGTGCCCCGCCTCGTGGACCGCCGTCGCGTAGCGCTCGTGCTCGTCGATGAGGACCCCTTTGCGCTCCGCGCCCATGAGGAGCTGATCGCGCGCGCGGTCGATGTGCTCGGCGCGGACGTGGCTCGCGTCGTCTCGAGCGGCGAGGATGGCGGCCTCGTTGAGGAGATTCGCGAGCTCGGCCCCGCTGAAGCCCGGCGTCTGGCGGGCGACGTGGGCGAGGTCGACCTCGCGATCCAACCCAATGGGTCGCGCGTGGACGTCGAGGATCTCCTTGCGCCCGCGCAGATCGGGCAGCGGCACCGCGATCTGCCTATCGAACCGCCCCGGGCGAACGATGGCGGGATCGAGCACGTCGGGTCGGTTCGTCGAGGCCATCACCACGATGCCGGTGCTCGGATCGAAGCCGTCCATTTCGACGAGGAGCTGATTGATGGTCTGGTCGTGCTCGGCGGAGGCGCCGTCGCCGCCCTTGCCGCGCGCCTTCCCCACCGCGTCGATCTCGTCGATGAAGACGAGGCACGGGGCGAGCCGGCGCGCCTCCTTGAACAGGGCGCGGACCCGCGCCGCCCCGACCCCTACGTACATCTCTTGGAAGCTCGACCCCGAGCAGCTCAAGAACGGCACGCCCGCCTCGTTCGACACCGCGCGCGCGAGCAACGTCTTTCCCGTCCCCGGCTCACCGGTGAGGAGCACGCCGCGGGGCGGCCGCCCGCCGAGACGGCCGAAGCGCACCGGATCCTTCAAGAGCTCCACCGTCTCTTGGAGGGCCTGCTTCGCCTCATCCATCCCCGCGACGTCGGCGAACCGCGTCGTCTTGCTGGGGCCGCTCGAGACGAGGAAGTGAGTCTTGCCATTGCGCCGGCGCTGCGCGACCACGAGCACGCACGCGAGGACGCCGAACAGGACGACGGGGGTGGCGGCCCCCGCGAACGAGGCGAGCCCGCTCGGCTCGCTCGAATCGAAATCGACAGGGACGTCGGAGGCGACGAAGCGATTGACGAGATCGTGGCGCGCCGACTCGTCGGCGACGATCGCGACGAGCGCCTCGCCCTCGAACGTCCGCACCTCGACCCGCTCGCGCTCGATGTGGACGCGGCGGGCGGTGCCCGCGCTCGCCAGCTTGGTCAGCTCCGTGTAGCCGACCTCGCGCGGAGCCCCCTTCGCGGAGCCCGCTCCGAGCCAATAGGCGCCGCTCACCATTGCGAGCAGCAGCGCGACCACGGCGACGGCCGCGATCGATCCCTTTCCTTGGCGCGTGGCAAAACGCGCCAGCCAAGACCTGTTCATGAGACGCACCTCGAATGGGGGGCGCGCCTTCCTGCCGGTCGGCTCGCCCTGTCCCGCGCTCACGCGGGTGTTTTCGAACGGCCACGCGGTGTGCTCACACGCGACCTCGACGGGCTCTCGTTGTAGCTCCATTCATTGGAGTGTGCCGCTCGAATCTGCCTCGTCGTGGCGATGCTCACCGCCAGCCGAAGAGCACCTTCTCCAGATCGTGCACGAATAGAGAGGCGGTGGGGTAGCGATGCTCGGGGCGCTTGGCGAGCCCCCGCGCGAATACGCCGTCCAGTCCGCGCGGGAGCGACGGGTCGATAATCGAAGGTAGCGGGTGAGGCTCGCCGATCACCTTCGCCAAGAGCTCCGCCCCTTGCCCATCGAACGGCCGCTTCCCGAGAAGACAGCGATACATCATGACCGCCATCGACCATACGTCCGCCCGAGTGTCGACCCGCGGCGCGCTCGAGAGCTGCTCCGGGGCCGAGTATTGGGGAGCCCCGAGGAGCGTGTTGCTCGCGGTCACGCGCGCGTCGATCCCCAGCCGCTTCGCGACGCCGAAATCGAGGAGCTTCACCACCTCCCGTTCCCCTTCTCCCGCGGCGAGGAAGACGTTGGTCGGCTTCAAATCGCGGTGGACGAGGCCGGACGCGTGGGCGATCCCGAGGGCGGTCGCGAGCTGGCGCGCGATGCGGAGCGTCCCGGCGATGCCGAGCCTGCCCTCCCGATCGAGGCGACTCGCGAGGTCCTCCCCGACGAGGCGCTCCATGACCACGAACGCATAAGGAGGAGCGATGCCCGCGTCGAACACGGGCACGAACCCCGGCCCCGTGAGCCCGCGCCCAATGGCGATCTCGCGCGACGCCCGCACCTCGCGCAGGGCCGACCCGAGGGGGAGGATCTTGATCGCGACGAGGCGGCCGCTCACGTCGGAGGGTCGCTCGTCCTGCGCCTCCCACACGACGCCCGCGCCCCCACGCCCGATCACGCGGTGCAATCGATAGCAGTCGACGAAGAGCGCGCCCGCGGCGGGAGCGGATTGGGGCCGCGCTTGCGCGGGCGCGTCTCCGTCCTCGAGGTCGCTGAAATTCGTTCCCACGCTCGAGCGATTGTCGCACGCCCGCGCGCTGCGATCGAATCGTTCACCTCCGAGGATCGGATGACTGTGGCACCTTGCGACATCGAACGCTCTTGCTTGCGAGCGCGCGCTTCAATCGTGTCTTCTCGTCATTCGCGCAGGAGCACACCGTAAGGAGGAAGCGTGAGCCATTCCGACCAGACTCCGCCGTTATCGCCGTCCGAGCGCGAGCTCGAGACCCTCGAGCAGCCGCGCCCGGACCCGCCGAGCGTCTCCGTATTCACCCTCGAGGTGGTGGAAGGTCCCGATCGCGGACGCACGTTCACCATCGAGCCCAGCGCGCCGGGACCGACGCTCCTCGGGCAGAGCCGGGCGTGCGCGATCTGTCTCACCGATCGCAGCGTCTCCCGCCGTCACCTCTCGCTCGAGGTGACGGGGCCACGGCTCCGTCTGCGCGATCTGGGCTCCACCAATGGCACGTTGGTGAACGACGTCGTCGCGGCGGAAGCCTCCCTTCGCGGGGGAGAGGTCGTCCACGTCGGGGGCACCGTGCTCCGCGCGGATCGTAGGGTGGCGCGCCTCGTGACCCCGCCCCCTCGAGAGAGCTTCGGTCGGATGTTGGGCCGTTCCCCCGCCATGCAGCGGATCTATGCGGCGTGCGACGCCCTCCTCGCCGCGAGCGCGCCCCTCGTCATCGAGGGAGAGCCGGGCACGGGCAAAGAGCTCCTCGCCGAGGTGCTCCATGAGCGGGGCCCCCGCGCCCGCGGCCCCTTCGCCGTGATCGACGCTTCGGCGGACGCGAGCGGGCTCGCCGGCGGCGCCCTCGCCGTCTTCGACTCGGCGGCGGGCGGGACCCTCATCATTCGCGAGGTGTGCGATCTCGACGAGCGCTCTCAGCACGAGCTCGCGCGTTGGCTCGACGAGCGACAGAAGACCTCCAGCGCCGCCACCGCCCTCGCCGGCCACTTCGACGTTCGTCTCATCGTCACGAGCTCTCGCGATCTCGATCACGAGGCGCAGGAGGGCCGCTTCTCGCAGGAGCTCGCGGAGCAGCTCGGGGCGGCGCGGATCGAGCTGCCTCCGCTGCGAAAGCGAGAGGGCGACGTCGCCGTGCTCGCCAAGCACTTCTGGGCCGTCTTCGGGGGCGCCCCCGCCGCCCTGACGACGGAGATGATCCGGCGCCTCGACGCCCGCTCGTGGCCCAACAACGTCCGCGATCTGCGCCTCGGGATCGCGAGGATGATCGCGGCCCGGGAAGAGACCCACGCCGGCGACGGCAAGAGCTTCGATGATCTCGTCTCCGCCGACCTCCCCTTCCCGCGCGCGCGCGAGCTCGTCCTCGAGCGCTTCGAGCGCCTGTATGTGGAGCGGATGCTCGCCCGCCACCTCGGCAACGTCTCGCGCGCGGCGGAGGCGGCCGGCATCGCCCGCCGCTATTTCCAGATCGTGAAGAGTCGCTACAAGAAGGAGCCGGTCTGAGCGGGCGCGCGCCTCACTTCGTGCACGTCTTGTGGGCGGCTGGGTTCTGCCGATAGTCGGCGGAGTTCACGGCCGGGCATTGGGTCTGGATGAGCGTCTTCAGATCGCGAGCCTCGGTCCAGGTGAGGGCCATGGGCGGGAACACGAGGTCGATCGTCGCCTTCGACGCCATTGCGTCGCGCAATGGCGCGAGGAGACCTTCTCCCGTCGACCAGATCTTCGTGAGCTGGGCGTCGTACGCCTCCACCAGGTCGGCGAACTCCGGACCGCTCAGCGCGAGGACGTTCTCGAACGTGTTGTGCTCGGCGTTGTCGCTCAGGTTGTAGCTGCCGGTGTAGAGCGTGTCGTCGACGATGAAGATCTTGTCGTGCATCTGGGCGGCGTAGCTCGCGTCCCAGCGATACGAATAGAACTTGTATCGGACGATTGCCCCGGCCTTCTCGATGTCACGGCCATAGAGGTAATCCTTGTCGAGGCACGCCCGCTGCTTCGCGTCGGTGGTAGCGGCGGCGAGGCACTTCTCCCGGTCCGCCTTCTGCTGAGCGTTGCCGCTGTCGGAGATGTACTCCTGGGCGTCGAGGTAGATGCGAACGTCGACCTCGGGGTGCTCCGTCGCCTTTCGCATCAGCGCCTCCGCGACCGGACGCGATCGCATGTGCCCGGACGCGATGTGGATCCGCTTCGTGGCCGCGTCGATCGCGCGCACGAGCTCGTCCGCGACCGTGTTCGTCCCGGTCGAAGAGAACGTGCTCCCGCTCACCGGGAAGTTCTTGCTCGTCAGGAACACGTTCATCCCCGGCGCCACCGGGATCATCTCGTCGTTGATGGCGAGGGTGGAGGCTTCGAAGGTAATGGCGGGGTTGGAGGCGACGTCCTTCGAATGCTCCCACATCAGGTTGAACTCGCGCTGGTAGACGAGGGCGAGCTTCGGGTAGGCGGTGAGGAAGAGCGTGTTCTCGTCGTAAATGGTGGCGGCCCCGTTCGACCAGTTGCCGCTCCCGGTCACGAGGGTCGCCGTCTCGGCCGCGCCCGCGTCGTCCCGCGGCCCGTCCACGATCATGAATTTGTGGTGCATGATCTTGTTCACCCACCGGACGTCCACCCCCATGGCTTCGAGCTTGCCGCTCTTCGATCCGGTGAGGGCAGTGCCGGTGAGCTTGCGATCGTCGCTGGCGGTGTCGAACACCATCCGCACCTTCACCCCGCGCTTGATCGCGTCGGACAACGCCGTCGCAATCCCGGCGTCCGAATAGCTGTACATCGCGATGTCGATCGTCTTCTTCGCGGCCGCGATCCGCTTCGCGATCTCCGCGTTGTGGCTCGCCGCCGCCGGCTGAGGAGAGAAGATCACGCTCCGATCCTTCGCTTGCTCGGCGGCGAGGTATCCTTTGTCGGTCGCGATCTTCACGAGCTTCGTCAGCGTGGCGGGGCCGATGCCGCTGATGTCGTCGACCTCCCGAACCGTCTCGAAGACGTCGTCGTCGGCCGTCCGCGCGAGCCCGTCCGGTCCGTCGCGGTGCGCGACGATCGCCTTCGCGATCGAGCTCGAGAGCTTGCTCGCGACGAGGACCTCTTTGGTGGTGGCGGGATCGTTCAAGAGCGCGCGCAGGGCCTGAGCTTCGTCCGTGGTCTCATCCATCCCCGAGGTCACGTCGGACGAGTCTTCTTCGACGGGGTCGCCGCATCCCAGCAGAGAGAAGGAGGAGAGAGCAGCGACGCCGAGCCACTTCGCGATGCGCATGGCGCCCGCGCGAGCACGTCTTGTGCCGCGTTACGCCTCCCCATTTCGCGGGATGGCGGCGGGCTTCGCGGGGAGCCGGTCGGTGCACGTGGGGAAACTTGCCTGGTGAAAATCTTACCCACCGGTAGAATCGCGCCCACCCGATGCAGCCCGTGTCCGTGCGCGATCTGGTCGTCCAGCATGCCGAGCGCGTCAGCGCCGGGCCCCACTTCTGGAGCATTCCGTTCCCCGAGAGAGAGCCGGTTCGGTTCGTCCACATCTACGGCCACGAGCGCGGACACTGGCATTTCGTCACCGAAGGGCTCCACCAGTCTCTGGGCGCGATCGCGCGCGGACGCCATTCGGAGATCGAGCTCACGTTGCGGCTCCCCCGATCCACCGAGTCGCCATCGCCGGCGCCCATCGACCTGCTCCGGCGGCTCGGGTTCATCTTCCTCGATCAACCCATCCCCGAGATCGATGACACCGCCGTGTTCGAGCCGCCCCTCGCTCCCGAGCCCGCCCTCGCCGCGTTCGCGTATGTGGCGGACGTGGAGCTCGTCCCGCCGGAGGGGCTCGAGCTCATTCAATGCGTCGGCCTCACGAGGGGCGAGGCGCGGGCCTGCGTGCGTGGCTCGACCCTCGCCATCGTCGACCGACTGCGGGCGGCCAGCCCTCACCTGGTCACCGATCCCCATCGCGCCGAGCTCGCGGATCTGCCGGCGAGCAGCGCACTCCCCGTGAGCCGCGGCCACACCGTCCCGACCTTGCGGTGGCAGCTCGCGCCTTCGGGCGCGCACGTCGCGCTCGAGATCGAGCCGACCCGCATGCGCCCGACCTTCATCGAGCACCTCCTCGCTCGATTGCGCGGTGACGCGTTCTTCCAAGTCCGCGGCCCCGAGCGCACCGTCCGATGGGAGCCGGGACCCGCGTGTCGATTGGAGCTCGCCGTCGAGGATGGTCGCGAGCTCCTCCGCGTCTTCGTGGACGGCGCCGCCCTCGAGCGATTCGCGGCCCGCGCGCGCCCCGAGCGCGACGAGCCGCTCGAGGTGGGGCCGAGCGAGATCCGCTTCGTCGACGAGCCGTGACGCCGTCGGCATGACCAACCTCGTCCTCCTCGTCGCGTGCTTCGCGCTCGGCGCGCTCGCGCGGTATCTCACCGCCAAGTCCGCGGGGCCGTTCGCGGGCCTCTCCCCCGAAGCGCATCGCGTCCTCAACGTCTGGATCATGAACGTGTCGCTCCCGGCGTTGGTGCTCCGGGCCGTGCATGGGGTCGCGCTGGAGCCCGCGCTCTTCGTAGGGGCGGGCATGCTGTGGCTCGAGTTCGTCGTCGCGGCCGCCCTCTCGCTCCTCGCCATTCGACTGAAGATCGTTTCCGTCGGGACGGGGGGCGCGCTCGCCCTCGCCGCCGGCCTCGGCAACACCGCGTTCGTCGGGCTCCCTCTCGTCGAGGCGCTGGGCGGACACGACGCAATGGCGAAGGCGTCCGTCATCGATCAGCTCGGCAGCTTCGCCGTCCTCGCCGTCCTCGCCATTCCGTTCGCGGTGACGCTCGCGGGGGGGAAGATCGCCCCCCTCGCGGTGGCCAGAAAGCTCGTTACGTTCCCCTCCTTCATCGCCCTCCTGGCCGCGATCGCCCTCCGCCCCGTGACGTTCCCCTCCGCCGTGGATCAGGTCCTCGGGCGTCTCGCCGACATGCTGAGCCCGCTCGCCCTCGCCTCCGTCGGATGGCAGACGCGCCTCTCGTCATTGCGCGGGCATGGGCGCTTCATCGCCGCCGGCCTCGCCTATCGCCTGCTCGTCGGCCCGGCCCTCGTCTTCGCCGTGCTCCGACTCCTCGGGCCGATCGGGCTCGTCGAACGCGTCACCATCGCCGAGGCGGCGATGGCGCCCATGGTCACCGCCAGCATCCTCGCCGCCGAGCACGATCTCGAGCCGGACCTCGCGGCCGGCCTCGTCGCCGTCGGGGTCGTCCTCAGCCTGATTACCGTGCCCGCTTGGTGGGCTTTCGTGGCATGACGGGCGGATGAGAGTCCTCGTCACCGGCAGCGCGGGCCACCTCGGGGAGGCGCTCGTCCGCGTCCTCGGCGCAGAGGGACACGAGGTCGTCGGGCTGGATCGCTTGGCTTCGCCCCACACCGCCGTCGTCGGGTCCATCGTCGACCGCGCCCTCGTGCGGTCGGCCATGGAGGGAGCGCAGGCCGTCCTCCACACCGCGACGCTGCACAAGCCCCACGTCGGCTCCCATGACCGCCAGGCCTTCGTCGACACCAACGTCACGGGGACGCTCCACCTCCTCGAGGAGGCGGTGGCGGCAGGGGTGAGCTGCTTCGTCTTCACGAGCACCACGAGCACCTTCGGGCGCGCGTTGAGCCCGCCCGAAGGTGCCCCCGCGGCCTGGATCACCGAGGACGTGCCCCCCATTCCCAAGAACATCTATGGCGCGACCAAGACGGCGGCCGAGGATCTCTGCGAGCTCGTCCACCGCGATCACCGGATGCCCGTGATCGTCCTGCGCACCTCGCGCTTCTTTCCGGAGGCGGACGACCGAGACGACGTCCGCGCCGCGTTCGACGACACCAACATCAAGGTGAACGAGCTCCTCTATCGGCGCGTCGATATCCAAGACGTCGTGGACGCCCATCGGCTCGCCATCGAGCGGGCGAAGACGATCGGGTTCGGCCGCTACATCGTCACCGCCACCACCCCGTTCACGCGGGATGATCTCGCCGCCCTCCGCGAGGACGCCCCCCGGGTCGTGGCCCGCCTCTTCCCCGAGTACGCGGACATCTATGCCGCGCGCGGCTACCGAATGTTCGCCGGCATCGAGCGGGTCTACGTCAACGACAACGCCCGCCGAGATCTCGGCTGGTCGCCACGCTACGATTTTCGTAGCGCGCTTCTCGCCCTCGCCGGAGGCGAGCCTTGGTCGAGCCCCCTCGCCCGGGCCGTCGGCTCGAAGGGCTATCACGAAGTGTCGACCGGCGTTTATACGGTGCGCTGAGTCACTGGGCGCAGTCGCAGCAGATCGACACCGCGACCGAGGACATCGCGGCCGCGAGCGCGTCCGCGTCGCTCGCCTGCAGGTAGAGGGTCGGCCCGTCGGGGGCGACCGCGACGTAGCCGGTCGTGCCCATCATGCAGCTCGTGTCGAAGTCGACGGCGGTCATCCCTGCGCACGCCATGTCGTTCAAGAACGGCGCCCCCACCCCGCCCGGCATGATGTCGCCGGTGGCGGAGAAGCCGAGCACGAACGTCTTGATGCCGGCGGCGGCGAGCTGCTGGGTGATGGTGACAGGGTTCGGGTCTGGACAGCTCTGATCCCAATCGGCGCCGTCCGTGACGAGCATGATGTATTGGTCGCGCCCCGGCGCGGCGATCGAGGCCAAATGGTCGGAGGCGGTCAGGAGCCCGGCGCCGGTGGGGGTGGAGATGCAGATCTTCGTCGTGAGCGGGTCCAGCGCCCCGGCGATGGCCGCGCTCGCCCCCAGATCGGGAGAGAGCAACACCTCGCCCTCGGAGCAGAAGGGATTGGTAGCCTGGACCGTGTTCTCCACCCGCTCCGCGAGGGTGATGCACCCCGGCTCTTCCTTGGGCCAGAGCTCCAGACCGAATCGAATGGTGTCGTCGATGGCAGGCGTCACGAGCTGCTCGATCGCGGTGATCGCCTGAGACCATTTGGAGCTCGCGTAGTCGGGCGGATCGGTGGGCGTGTTTCCGTCCGGGAGCTTGTGCATGGTGAGGGTGCGATCGAGCGCGATCATCAGATCCGGCGGCTCGCAGCTGGGGCCGCCTCCCGTCGAGGTTCCACCGCCTTCGAATCCGGCGCCGCTGCCTCCGTCACTGGTCGTTCCCCCGTAGCCGCCTTGGGAAGCCGCTCCCCCATTGCCGCCGGTCGCGCCCGCGCCGTCGCTGGCGGAGTCTCCGCATGCAATGGTGAGGAGCCCGGCGATGAGGGGCGTGGCAAGGGAGAAGAGGAGCGGGCGCGTGAGCTTCATGGCGTTCGGACTCTGCGCCGAAGATGGGGGATTTGTCATCCCGAGACTCTCGGCCATGACCTACGCACGACCCATTCGATCGGTCGCCTTCGGCGTCCCGTCGCGCCTTCCAATCGTTCGGCGGATCGCCCTCAGGGCTTGCAGTCGTCGGGGATGGTCACGAGCCGAGGGCCCGTGTCGATGGTCCAGGCGGGGGTACCGGTGGGGCTCGAGTAGATCAGCGTGACGACATCGGACGGCTTCGCTCCCCAGCGCGTCAGGACCGCATCCGGCGTGCACCTCGGCAATGGAAGGGGACGGGTGAAGGCGAGGCACTCCATGTCCGTCGCCGAGCCACCCTCCTCCGAGAGGACGACGGCGAAGCACGTGCCGCCCCGGATGAACGTGAAGGTCGCGTCGAGGATCTCCTTCGCCCGATCCGCGCGGACATCGCCCATTGCGACGCCGCCGAGCTCCGCCTTCGGATCGCGAGCCTTCGCGATGCGCAAGGCCTCCGCCTGCCTCTCCGCATAGGTGTGCCCCACCACGGGCGCGGGGGCGGGCGCGCTCGATGTCTTCGCCCTGGCGGTCGCGATCGGTGGGGCGGAAGGAGCGCTTGCGGATCCAGGCGAGTGGCTCGAGGCGGTGGAGGATGCGCCCGATCTCGCCTTCTGGGGCCGGCGGGACAAGATGGTCGCGGCCGCCCCCATCGAGCCGATCACCACCACCGAGAGCGCCCCCACCGCGACCCACCGCCTCGAGCGCGCGGGCGCGGCCGGCGCTGGCGCCGGCACGGGCGGCGGCGAGGATGGGGGGAGCGACGGCGCGGGGATCGAGACCGAGGGCGCCGAGCACGCGCGCGCAAACGCCTCCCCGAGCTGCTGGGCGGATCCATAACGCCGGTCCGGATCGACGGAGAGGGCCCTGCTCATGAAATGGTCGAGCGCGGGCGGCAGATCGGGACAGTGGGTCCGCAGAGGCGCGAAGCTCCCGGTCGCCACCGCCATTCCCACCGCGGTCAAGGTATCGCCATTGAATGGCAGGGCCCGCGCCAAGCTCGCGTAGATGACGACGGCGAGCGACCACAAGTCGCTCCGCCCATCGATGTCCTTGGGCCGAAGGAACTGCTCCGGGCTCATGTAGAACGGAGTTCCGATCACGTCCCCCGTCTTCGTCATGCTCATGTCGCCGCTCGCGAGCTTGGCGACGCCGAAGTCCACGAGCTTGACGAACGGATCGGCGACGCCCTCGAGGAGGAAGATGTTGGCGGGCTTGATGTCCCGATGAATGACCCCCGTCGCGTGGGCAGCCGCGAGGGCGGCGCAGATCTGCGCGACGAGCGGTTGCAGGGTCGCGAGATCGAGGCGACCTCGACCGAGGCGCTTCTCGAGGTCCTCCCCCCGCAGGAGCTCCATCACGAGGAACGGGTCGCCATCCATCGTGATGCCCAAGTCGAACACTCGCACGATATGGGGGTGGTCGAGCCGCGCCACCACCTTCGCCTCTCGCTCGAAGCGGGCGCGCTGAGCCTCGCCCCGCGCGCCCCCCGCTCGCGCGAGGACCTTCACCGCGACCTGGCTTCCGAGGGCGGTGTGGCGAGCCACCCAAACGCTCCCCATACCCCCGGCGCCGAGCTCACGCTCGAGCTGCAGGTTGTCGGAGAGATATTCGCCAGGAGCGAGGCCCATCGTGAACCATTCGCAGGGTTATCACGCCGATTGGCAGACCGAGAATCGGTCTGTGGACGCTCCAATGAACGCGCCCGTCCGGTTTACGGAGCGCAGACGGCCGCGACGCGGTGCACGCGACGAAGGCTCACGGCCACGCCCATCCGGGCGTCGCCGACGGATCGCCTCCGGCATTCCCTCAGTGGTCCTGCCAGAACGTGCCGCCCCACCATAGCTGATCGAGCGACTTCGGATCATAGGCCCGGATCTGACCGAAGGTGGCGGCGAACACGGCGCGGTCGTTGCCCCCGAGGGTCACGCTGCTCGAGTCGTGCACCTTCTCGCGCTTCGACTTCAGCGCCGAGCCCGAAGCGCGATCGAGCAGGGTCAGGACCATCTCCTTCGATCCCCGATCGATGCCTCCCACGACGATACCGTGCTCGGTGCTGACGAGGGAGGCGCCATCGAACCCGAGCGCGGCGAGATCCGCCTCCCAGACGGTCTTGCCCGCCTTGGTCGCTCGAACGCCCAGCTTGGGCGTCCCCTCCCCCTTCGAGACGAGGGACACCTCGAGATCGCCGGCTCGCACCGGGACCGGGCCCGAATAGATTGGGCTCGGGGGCGAAGCATCTTTACAGTCCGCCGCCGCGCCCGAGCTCATGTCGATCGCCTTTCGCTTCTTGTCGATCGTCTCCAGGACGGCGCACCCCTTTCCAAAGGCGATCTTATCCAGCTTGTCGGAGAGGGAGACTGTCCACTTCTTCTTGCCAGTCTTCGGATCGATGCCTTGGATGCTCACCATGTCGAAGGCCCCGGACGAGAGGATGCCTCCCCCGCCGCAATACAGCTGGGGCGACTCGCTCGTCTCGAGCTTCTGCCGCCACACGATCTTCCCCGAGCGAGCTTCGATGCCGACGAGGTGCATGTCCGGGAAGCCCGCCTGACCGACGAGGTCTTCGTTGCCGTCCCCGTCGACGTCGGCGAGGCAGAGCTTCCCCCCGCCCGCCCACGACACGATCTCCTCTGCCTTCTCGCCGCGGTGGATCAAGAAATAGGCGGCCCCGCCCGCGGCCGCCACCAGCCCGAGGAGCGCGATGACCACACAACCGGCCGAGCTCTTCTTCGGCGTCGAGATGGAGATCGGCCCCACCGGCGCCGGAGGCGGGCCCCAATCGACCGGGGCAGGCGGGGCGGGAACGAACGGCGCGGGCGGAGCCGCAGGAGGCGCCGCCTGCGGCTCCGGCAACGTCACGAAGTTGTCGGCGTTGCAACGCGGGCACGCGACGACGCCCGGCTTGGTCAGCGGCAGCGGCGTCCCGCAGTTCGAGCACGTGTAGAGCAGCGCCGAGCGAGCACCCATTTTCCCGTAGTTATGCCGCGGCTCTCATCGGCGACGCAAGCGCTCGACGCGTCGTTCGCCATTTCGCTGACCCGCGCCGGCACGCGCCGGCCATTTGTGTGCACGAGCGAAGCACTCGCTCGAAGGAGGCTTCTTCATGTCGGGTCGGGTCTCGAATCGGTTGGCTGTCTTGGGCATCGGCCTGCTCTCGATGACGGGTGTCGCATGCGGTGATGACGCGGGTGATCCCTCGGGGGGAGGCGGGAGTGGCCTCCATGGAGGAGGCGGGTCCGGCGCGGGCGGGGACGGGGCGGGACCCCTCGGCGG
This sequence comes from Polyangiaceae bacterium, assembly GCA_044225865.1. Classification (GTDB taxonomy): domain Bacteria; phylum Myxococcota_A; class Polyangia; order Polyangiales; family Polyangiaceae; genus Xiheicaenibacterium. Next base: position 83,379 of record JBGAID010000004.1, read on the forward strand.
CGGCGGTAATGGCGGCGGTGGCAATGGCGGCGGTGACAACCCCGGCGGCGGGGGAGGCGGTCCCGACCAGCCGTGCGACCACGATCCGTCCAATGGGGTGGAGGCCCCGACGTGCGATACCAACCAGTTCATCGTATCCGGCGAGCTTGGAAGCACCGCCGTCCACGTCGAGGACACCCGCGGGTGGGCGATGTCGAGCTTCAGCACGTTCTCCGAGTTCGGTCAGCTCGGGATCCTCTATTTTCCGAAGGTAGAAGCGGTGGAGGGGGAAGCCGTACCGGCCCGCGGCCTCGTGCGCTTCCCCGCCGACTCGGATCTCGCCGACACGTGGTATTGCGCCGGCTACGGGTCGGAGCTGTCGGCGCAGAACGGCCTCTCGTCCCTCGACATCACGCTCGATTCGCTCTCCCTCCTCGGGGCCTGCGAGACGGGGACACCGGTCGAAGGCGAAATCGCCAATTGCTTCACCTTCGAGGGCCAGGGCTGCGAAGACCACAACGCCGTCAGCACCGTGCCCGGCGCCGAGTTCGACGTGCGCTTCGCGGGCGGATACGACACGTTCTATCTCGACGGACAGGCCGACAGCATGGAGCTCTTCCAAGGCCCTGATTTCGCGGCGACGGACAGCTTCGGCGGCCTGGTGCGCGTGGACAAGTTCGATATCGATCTCGAAAATCGAGGGACCGTCCACACCGCGCCGATCGGGAACGCCTTCCTCGTCGTTCCTCCCGGGGCGAAGGACGAAGGCGCCGTCTATTGCGCGGGCGATGGATCGACCGCCCAGTACGTGGTGTTCGACGACGACGCGGTGATCGTCCAGCGCGTGGACATGAAGAGCTTGAAGCGCATCGGCGCGTGCCCCGCCGCGGATCAATGCGTCGAAGGGCAATTGAAAGCTTGCGCGCGGTGACGCGCCGAGCCGCTCTTCAAGCCTGAAGGAACTTTCGCACCTGCGACTCGATCATGGAAGCCGGCACCACGAAGGGCTTCTCCGTGATCTCGATCGTAATGGTCCGTCCCTCGACGACGTAGGTCCCCTTCACGTCGCCGAGGGGCGTGACCGCGACGAGCTTCCCTCGCACCTCGTCCCCCGAGAGGCTCCCTCCGTGCGCTTCGAGCCCGGCGCGGGCCTTCGCCAGGGTTGCCTCTGCCGCTCCGACGATCTCGACCCGAAACCGGTGGCTTGCCATCTTGCATGTCCTCGCGGGATTTCTGCGGAGCGTACACGATGAGCGACAGGCTCACGTTCCAGAGCTGACATAGGGACGGCCCGTCACCCCCCCTTCTTCTTCTTCACTGCCTTCGGCTCGCCCGCCTTCGTCGCCACCGCGATCGTCGCCTTTCCCGCGATCCAGACCATTGGATAGCCGCCGTCCCAGACCGCCTCGCATGGCTTGTCGGCGCTTATCGGATAAGCGATGAAGAATGGTGCCTTCGACTTCGGATCCGCGGACATGAGCCAAAACCCGGCCGGCGGGGTCTTGGGCGCCGCCTCCGCCAGCCTCGAGAACTCCTTCTCGAACGCGGCGTACTCCTTCTTCGCGCCCTGCTTGCAGCGGGCGGCCTCGGCGGGTTTGGCGGCGGCGCAGACCGCGGTCGTGGAGAGGAACGCCTCTGCTGCCTTCACGTCCCCCTTCACGAGCGCGGCGTGGAATCCGAGCGCGGCCTTGGTGAAGTCTTCGCCGTGCTCGATGGACGCGGCGTTACCGATGGCGCCTTCGGGCGCGGCGTCGCGGGGCTTGAGATCCTTGTCGCTCGCCGCGGGGTCGAGGCTCAGGCTCGAGCAGATCTGCTTGTATTGGGCGCGCGCCGGGGCCGGATCGATCGACATGTTGTACCCGCAATAGACGATCGCGTTGTGCGCTTCGTCATAGACGATTTGAGCACCCTGCCATTGCTCGATATCGTTCTTGTTGACCTTGCTCCCTTCCACCCAGCGCGACTTGGCGCCGGGAGCCGCGTCCGACTTCGGTGTGGGCTCGCCCATTCGCACCTTCAAGAGTCGAGCGACGCAAGCGTCCACGGGCTCCTTGTCTTCGCAGGTCCGCGCATCGACGAAGATCTTCGTGCCGAATGGAACCGTGCTCCGGTTCGCGCACGATTCGAAGGACATCCCCCGCGCCCGGCCGCCTTCGATCGACCATTTCGCGGGCACGTCGAGCGTGACGCCGAGCGCCTCCTTGGCCCCCGCCTCCACCGCGAAGGCGAGCCGCTCCCATCCTTCGGGAGGAGCCGGCCGCGCGGTCTTCGGCGCCTCCGGGGGCGCGGGGGCGGTCGTCGCGGACGACGAGGTCGCGGCGGCCGACGCTTCGACAGGCGCCTCCGCGCTCGGCGCGGGCGAGCTCGAGCACGCAGCCAACAGTACGGATGACAAGGCGAGTCTTTGAATCATGAGGACCTTCCTGGTCGGCGCCGAGAGCAAGGTCTCGGCCATCCCGAGAGTGCGCGAGCTCAGGCAGCGCCGCCCTCCCCAATGCGTCCCATCGGGATGGCACGCAACGCTGCGGGCAACATGATCGAAGGATCGTACCCTCGCGATGCTTTCACGGCCGGTTGGCGCGTGCGCAAAGGCGGGCACGCACCTTGCAGAACGAGGGCCGTGCAATCGCGCTTGCCCTTGTTCCTCGCCACGGTCGCGGGCCTCGTGGGGTGTCACCAATCCTACGGCTGCAGCTGGGGCTGTCACGACGAATGCGTCGTCGTTCGGGCAGACAATCCCTTCGAGGCCGACCACCAAGAGTGCATCCAGATTTGCGACGAGGGCCAAGGCCTCGGCGGCGAGTCGTTCGGCGGCGATGGTTACGGCGGCGATGGCTACGGCGGCTATGGCTACGGCGGCGATGGTTACGGCGGCGATGCATACGGCGGCTACGGCGGCGGCACGGGCGGGAGCGGTGGAGACGGCGGGCCGGGCGGCACCTCGGGATCGGGTGGCGCGCCGTCGACGGGCGGCGGTGGAACAGCGGGCACGGGCGGCTCCGCCACCGGGGGAGGTGCCCCGTGAGCCGATCGTTGCCGCTCTGGATCGCTTCGCTCGCCTTCGCGGCCGCTCTTCTCGCGGCCGGATGTGAAGGGCCCTCCATTCGAAGCGTATGCGACGACCTCGAAGCGAGCTGCCCCGGAACCGGCGCCGATTGCATGGAAGATGGCGGAGATCTCGCGGACCAAGCTTCCGAGCTGGACTGCGACGAGGTCTTCGATCGCTATTTGGAGTGCATCGACGCGGTCGGATGCGATTGGCGGATCGGCTGCGTCGCCCAGCGCGACGCGCTCCACCGCTGCGCGGGCGCCTTCCCGGATTGACCGCGCGCCCCGCGCACCATGGCATGAGGCCAAGAGGGCTGGTCTTCGATACTCGAGATCGCTGAGGGACCGCGCGCCGCGCTTTCAGGTCGATACCTTCGCGAAGGGGATCCCGCGGCGCACGACGAACCCGTTCTGCTCATAGAGCTTCACGGCCCGGTCATTCGTCGGGCTGACGTGGAGGAATGGAACCGCGCCCCCGCGCGAGATCTCGTGAGCGGCGTGGAGGAGGAGGCGGCGCGCCAGCCCCCGACCCACGAAGTCGGGGTGGGTGCATACGGCGCTGATCTCGCGATGACCGTGCGTCCCCATCCGCTCGCCGACCATCGCCGCGAGGCTCGCTCCGACCCGGATCCCCCAATACCGACCCAGCGCCGGCGTACGGGGCCGGAAGTAGTGAGGGTATACGAGCGCGGCGAGCTCCCGCACGGCGCCGCGCTCCGCCGAGCCGTCGAGCGATACGATGGGCGGTCCCTCGGGGACGGGAGGCGGGACGGCGCACACCATTTGGAGGATCTCGCCGAAATCCTCCACACTGGCATTCGCGGGGCGCGAGCCCACCGCGTACCAGATCTCTCCCGGCTCGATCAGGCCCGCCGGTAGGGGCTGCCCCTCCCGCTCGACGGCGACGAAGGGCACCACGTCGGCCGGGTAGCGGAGGGCCCCCTCTCCGCCGATCGCGAGCGACGCGTGCGTCGAGGTGAGGGAGCTCCAGAGCGGGTTGTCCAGCACGTGGGCCATGGACGTGATATATGCCATTAGCACATATATGCGCAAGGCACACAAATCCGAGTCCGGGGACGTGGAGGCGATCCGCGTGTCCCTCGTGGAGCTGCGGAGGCTCTTCCAACGCAAGGAGCTGGCCGCGCTCTGGGCCCAGGCCGCCGGGCGCGATCTCTCCCTCGACTACGGTGAGCTCCGCCTCCTCGACGCGGTGCGCGTGGCCCAGACGCGCGGCGCGAACGGAGCCACCGTCGGGGACGTCTCGCGGCTGCTCGGCGTGGATCCATCCCGGGCCAGCCGTCAGGTCGCCGCCGCCGTCGCGAGCGGCTCCCTCGAGCGCCGGGCCGCCCAGGACGACGGGCGCAAGGTCGTCCTGGCCATCACCGCCCGCGGCGAAAAGCTCCGCGCGCGCGGCAGCGAGCTCACCCGAAACCGCATCGACCTCGCCCTCCAGGATTGGTCACACGCCGAGCGGGATCGATTCGCGAAGCTCCTCTCCCGCTTCGTCGCGGCGATGACGGCGGACCGATGAGACGGGGCCGCTCGACGCAGGTCTCCGCGGATCGAGACGACCGCCTCTCTGGCAGCCAGGCGATGTCGTCATCGATGAAGCGGCCTCTCGAAGGATCGCCCTCGAGCTTCGCTCCCGTCAGTCGATCATCTGCCTGAGCTGCCACGAGAATAGCGCGAGCTGCTTCTCTGCCTCGTCGAGCGACGAGCGCACGCGCGTCACCGAGAGGACGATCACCCCGAACGTCGCCATGCTCGCGATGAAGAGCACGAGCAGCGTGGGCGTGGCCGGCAACGAGAGCATCGGCGACGCGACCGTCATCGTTCCATTCTCGAACCGGTAGGGGGAGCGGACGACGCCAATGGCCTCGATCGCAAATGGCACGGTCACGGTCGCCGCCGCGGAGAGCACCACCGGCCAGCGCCGGCCGAGACGCGGAAAGAGCAGGAGGAGCGTCGCCGTCCCGGCGACGGCGGTCGGGAGGAGCACGAGCGGGCCGAACGCCAGATCGAGGGCGGTGTTCGCGAGGAGGGCAGCCGCGGCGCTCAAGACGTTCACCGGAGCCAGGATGCGCCGCGCTCGGCTCGCTCTCCACGCCGCGAGACAGGCGAGCCATTGGAGCCCGACAAAGATCGCGAACAGAGAGGCGCTTCGAACCCCCATCCACGCGGCGAGCGGCAGCGAGACGAGACCCCACCCGCCGAACGCCAGCATGCCCAGCCTCGAAGAGAGCCGCTGGAGCTCCAGGGTCGACCGGTCGAGCGTCGCCTGCACTTCGCCGGGCACCGCGGAGGGAGGCGAGGTCAAGAGGGCGATCGCCACTTCGCGCGCGGGGACGTTGCTCGGATCCAACCCGAGGGCGCGGCCGACCTCGGCCAGCGCGCGGCGGCGAAGCGCCAGATCCGGGTCGCGGAGCGCCTGCGCGGCGAGGTCGCTCGCGCGCCCCGCGTGCTTCTCCGCCATGGACAGGCGCTGCGCCATGTCGCGCTCCCCGTCGAGGTAGCGCTCGAGGGCCTCTGCGAGCTTGCCCACCGACTCGAACCGGTCCGTCTTCGCGAGGGCGGTCGCGCGAACGCAGATCGACTCGAGCTCGGGCGCGACCTCGAGGTCCGGGAAGCGATCGACGATGCTCGCGTCGGCCCCGTCGAGCGTCGATGCCATGTCGAGCGCCGCGCTCCCACGGTCGTGCAGTCGCGCACCCGTGAGTATTTCGAAGAGCACCGCGCCCAGCGCGTAGACGTCGGTCCTCGCGTCGAGCAGGGCGCTCTCGCCCTGGACCTGCTCCGGAGCCATGTAGCCGGGCGTCCCCACCCATGCCCCGTCTGCGGTCGCCGTACCGCGCGGAAGGTCTTCCATCGATGTCGCGGTGGCGGGCGCGGCGGCAGTGTCCCTCTCCGTCAGCAAGCGCGCGATGCCCCAGTCGAGGACGTACACCTCGCCGAAGTCGCCGAGCATGATGTTCGACGGCTTCAAGTCGCGGTGCAGAACCCCCGCGCGATGCGCGAACTCGAGCGCCATGCAGACGCTCACGAAGGCGTTGAGCAAGCGGCGGCGCGTGAACTGCCGCCGCGCGTCGGGATCTCCCCGTCCGAGCGCCTCGAGCACGTCGGCCAGCGTCTGACCGCGGACTCGCTTCATCGTAAAGAAGATGCGTCCGTCGGTCCGGACCCCGAGATCGTGCACTGGCACGATCGACGGGTGCTCGAGGCGCCCCTGGATACGAGCTTCCCAAGCGAAGCGCTCCACGGCGTCGGGCGCGCGCGAGAGCTCCGGGAGGAGGATCTTCAGCGCGACCTCGCGGCGCATGTTCCGATCGAGCGCCAGCTCCACCTCTCCCATTCCGCCGGCGCCGAGCCGAGCCTGAATCGCGTAACGATCCTCGGGCGTGGCGAGGGGACCCGCCACCGGCGCCGGGGACGAGCCGCGGGCATTGGGGAGGGGCAAGGTGTCGTCGAGGAGCGTGGTCCCCTGGTCGCTGTCACGAATCGGCACGGCATCAGGTTAATTCGCCTCGCGCGGAACCGGCTGCGCTCGTTCGCGACCTCCCGTTGGCAGGCGGACCGCCCCCACCCCACGAGACCAACCCGGCGCGGGCGGCCGGTGACACGCGCCGACAAAAGCAAACGCGCCCCGAGTCCGGGGCGCGCCTTCATTCATATCACTCGATCTTCGAGCCGAGCTCAGCGACGGCTCAGCTGCAGGAACAGCCGCAGCACGTACCAGAAGAGCAGAGCGACCGAGGCGAACAGCGAGAGAGACGCGGCGACGTACCGGTCTTCCGGATAGTCGTGGAGGACCCGAGACGTGTCGTAAAGGATGGCCGCTCCCGCGAAGACGATCATCCCGACGCTGAACAGCGCGCCGAGGGTGAAGCCGAAGAGCAGGCTCGCGACGATCAGCAGCAGGACCCCGATCCCGACCCAGCGGAGGACCGCGCCGAGGAAGGAGAAATCCTTCTTCGTCCAGAAGACGATGCCGGTGAGGGCGGCGAAGCCGACGATGGTGACGAGGCCGGCGCTCTGGATGGTGCCGGGGGCGAACTTGTTGGCGATGTAGAGGAGCGGGACGAAGACGATCGCCTCCGCGAGGACGTAGCCGGCGAGCGCGGCATATTGCGCCGCCTTCGACTCGGCCCGGTGCGCCACGGAGTTGGCGAGCCAACCCACGAGCATGAACGCCCCGAGGACGAGCAGCCAACCGCCGCTCATCATCGTCCGCGCGATCGGCTCCGCGAGCTTCGCCTTGAAGAGAGCGAATTCGATGCCGGCGAACAGCGCGATCGCCATGAACAGATGGTTGTATGTCTTGACGAGGAACCGCTCGCGCGTGTCGACGCTCGGCGCGGCTCCCCATGCCGAAGCCTGGTACGGGTTTTGTTCGTCGTAGCGCATGGGTGTGTTGTAGGTCGCAATCTGGATCGCCGCAAGTTGTGGGCTGCGCTATGCGGGCTTTGCCATGACCTCGACGACGTTGAGAGCGCCCTCGTATCCCGCGGCCGACCGCGCCGCGACCCTGATCCCCTGCCACGATCCGGCCACCCTCGAGCCGCTCGGCTCGGTGCGGGCGATGGATGAGGAGGCGGTGCGCGCCGTCGTTCGCCGGGCCCGCGAGCTTCAACCCGCGTGGGGGAGGACTTCATTCCGAGAGCGGCGCGCGGTGATGCGCGACCTCCTCGACGCCATCGTGGAGCGGCAGAGAGAGATCTGCGAGCTCGCCGTTCGCGACAGCGGCAAGACGATGGTCGACGCCAGCCTCGGGGAGATATTCCCGGTCTGCGAGAAGATTCGCTACGTGATGGATCACGGCGAGAGAGACCTCGCCCCGGAGGCGCGCCGCTCCGGCTTCCTCATGCACAAGAAGGCGTGGGTCGAGTACCCGCCCCTCGGCGTCGTCGGCGTCATCGCCCCCTGGAACTTCCCCTTCCACAACATCTACTGCCCGGTCGTCCCCGCCCTCTTCGCCGGCAACGCGGTGGTGGTGAAGGTCTCCGAGCACACGTCCTGGTCGGCGGAGGCGCTCGTGGGCGTCCTGCGCGACGTCCTCGAACGGCGCGGTCACCACCGCGACCTCATCCAGGTCGTCACCGGGTACGGCGACACGGGGGCGGCCCTCGTGCGGTCCGGAGTAGACAAGATCTTCTTCACCGGCTCACCCGAGAACGGGGCCAAGGTCATGGCGACCGCGTCCGAGAACCTCACCCCCGTCGTGCTCGAGCTCGGCGGCAAGGATCCGATGATCGTCTGCGACGACGCGGATCTGGATCACGCCGCTCGCCAGGCGATGCTGGGCGTCTTCACCGCCTGCGGCCAGATGTGCGTCGGGGCCGAGCGCCTCTACGTGTTCGAGTCCGTCTACGAAGCCTTCGTCGAGCGGGTGAAGGCGCGCGTCGGGGCGCTGCGCCAAGGGCCGCCCCTCCAGAACGACGGCAACGTCGACGTCGGCGCGATGACGATGCCGGCCCAGCTCGACATCCTCGATCGGCTCGTGGAAGACGCGGTGAAGAAGGGAGCGAAGGTCCTCGCGGGAGGCAAGCGCCGGACGGACATCGCCGGGCAGTACTTCGAGCCGACCATCTTGGTCGACGTCGACCACTCGATGGACATCACCCAGAAAGAGCAGTTCGGGCCGATCATGGTCATCGTCAAGGTCCGCGACGAAGAGGACGCGATCCGAATGGCCAATGATTGCCCCTACGCCCTCGGGTCCAGCGTGTTCTCGAAGGATCTCGACCGAGCGGAGCGAATGGCCCGCCGCATCCGCGCCGGGATGACGGTCGTCAACGACTACGGCCTCGCGTACATGATGCAGTCGCTCCCGTTCGGAGGGGTGGGCCGCTCCGGCTTCGGTCGGATCAACGGTCGCGAGGGCCTCCGCGCCTGCTGCAACGAGAAGGCGATGGTGACGGACCGCGTGCCCATGGGCGCCGGCGTCGCCGTCTACCCGATCCGTCCCGCGACCTACGATCTCACCCGCGGCGTCATCGGGATGATCTACGCCCAGGGAATTTCCGGCAAGGCGAAGGCGGCCGCGACCTTCGCGAAGAGCCTCGCCAAGGTCGCCCTCGGAAGCAACGACAAGAGCTGAGCTGCCCACCCCCGGCTCGCTCCGCTCGCCGACCCCTCCCAAGCGTGGCGCTCCGCGCCCCGCGGGAGGGGTTCGCTCCTTCTCGGCGTAGACCGTTCGTGCGCGCGTCCCCGGCTCTCCTCTTCTTCGTGCGCCTGGGGCGCGCGCTCCTTTATGACCGTGCCCGTCGGGGTCGTCGGTTCGCTGCTGTACCGCTCGTGGCGAGCGCTTTCGACGCCGACTGAGCGGATCCGCTTTGCGTCCCGCGATTCGATCTGAACAATGCGGGCCGTGCGCAATCGGCTCGTCTCCGCGGCAGCGGTGCTTTGGATTGGCTGCAACGATCGACCAGCGGGGGAAGCGCCCGACGCGGGGGCGGCGCCCCCGAGCGCTGCGAGCACAGAGGCTTCCGCGGCGATCGCCTCGAGCGCGGTGACGCCGGAGCCGCCGCCGGAGCCGAAGCGGACGGTCACGTTCACCCTCGGACCGACGCCGGGCTCGTTCGAGCAAGGGCCCGCCTTCGCCCACGTGATCAAGAAGGCGGACGGCTCGATGGAGATCGCGCGCATCGTGGTCTTCGACGCGGGCGCGAAGGACAAGACCTGCGAGTCGCTCCTCAAGCGGCGCGCCCCCGCGGGCGGCGGCGGCTATGCGCTGGAGATCTCGGGGGACCGCGCCACCGACCACTACTCCGAGTACGGCGTCGACGGCGGGGGAACGCCCATCACGTTCGGCAAGCCCGCAGAGCTCAAGGGTGGCTATTGCGTCTTCAAGCCGAAGGACCCGGCCGCCCCTCAAGGCCGCTCCACCGGAGCGTGCATGTTCGGAGCAGCGAGCGAATCGACGGCGAAGCTCGACGTGGTCGGGGAGGACGCCATCGTTGGATCGATCACCTACCGGGTCGCCCCCGAGCTCGCGGAGAAGCTGGGAGATCGGGCCAAGAGCTCCATCGAGGGATCCTTTCGCGCCAAGACGTGCGTGTTCGAGCGCGACGCGTACGTGAAGCGCGCCCTCGAGCGACTGCTCGTGAGCCCCGCCGACGACAAAGCCATCCGTGAGCTCGCGACCAAGTACCTCGCCGCTGTCGAGAAGAGCGACGGCAAGGCCATCGACGATCTGCTGGAGTCGGGATCACGCGGCCTCATCAAGCACGCCCAGCTCGCCGCCCTCTACGCCACCGAGGCCGAGGTCCGCGGCCTCCCCTCCTCGGAGAAGATCCTCGTCCTCTTGATGCGCGTGACCCTCGACGCGGACAAGCTCGAGCACTTCACGGAGGGGGAGATCGTCGTCGCCATGCCCCCGAGCGCCGGCGTCTTCGTCCGCGACGAGCTGCGCACCATCGATCGGATCGAGGGGGATGAAGAGGAGGCGAAGATGTGGACCCCCGCCGGCGAGGGCGTCGCCATCTCGGTGCCGGCGCGGCGCGAGGAAGGCCGATTCCGGCTCAGCCCCTTCACCCCCGCCCTCCAGTACTTCGCGGTCGCCGACGCCATGGCGAAGGGCGGCAAGGGCATCCCCGACGACGAGATCAAGCGCGCCTTCGAGAAGACCCTCGGGCGAAAGGTGAAGCTCCGCTATCGCCCGCTGAAGAAGCGCCCCTGACCGGGACGCGGATCAAAGCACCTCAAGCCCGCTTCACATTTTCGCACGCGCGGGACGTTAGCCTCGTGACATGTCGGCGCGACGCGGGTGGCTCGCCCCCTCGATCGCGCTGATTTGCCGCGGATCGCTCGATGGCATCGTGATTGCGAGGGCGAACGGGTCTGCATCGATTCGTCGTCGCGGACCCGCTCTCGACAATTCGCGGAGCGGGGCGGCGTCGTGCCTTCTTTCTCACTCTCGCGCACGCGCCGGGGCTCAGGGCTCCGGCGGTCACCGGAGGATCCAATGCGACCGTTGGGACGAGCCAAACTCGGCCTGGGCATCCTATTCCTTTTGTTCAATGGCGCTTGCGCGGAGGAGCGCGCGCCCATCAATACGACCCAGCCCGGCATCCTCGACAAAGAGTTCTTCGTAGGCACGGATCTCAACGATCCCAGCGACGACCCGGAGTTTCTTTGGCGTAACTACGTCGTCGACGCGTCGGCGTCCCAGTCGTTGGTAGGCGTCGGCTCGTACAGCGGCGTGGATCGCATTCGCTGGGAGATCACCGAGGACATGCTGATCGCCCGCAAGGCATATCAGATCGCGGAAGGCGAGGATAAGAAGGCCCAGCCGCAGAAGGTCGCGAACGGCACCGTGGTGGCCGCGTTCGCAATCACGAGCCATTTCGACGTCAAGCGCTCCTACAACCCGACCACGGGCGAGGAGATGAACGTCATCGAAGAGAACACCCGCGATCTCCCCTGGAACGAGCGGAAGTTCTTCCGCGTCGACTGGTCGAAGAACCTCGTCGACAGCCCCCTGTGGCAAGAGATGTTCATGGGGAAGGTGTTCGGGAACATCAAGGTGACGGCGGCCTCCCACGACGTCTCCGATCCGAACAGCCCCGACGCCCCCCATTACGACAAAGAGGGCGGCTACCTCGATATCACGAGCCAGTACTACGTCGAGCCAGAGGAGAGCAGCCTCATCCCCGGCTTGCCCACCTGCCTCGTCGTCGGCCTCTATACCGGATCCACCACCTACGAGTGCGACGCCCAGGAGGCGACGGTCCGCAGCTCGTTCATGCGGGTCGATCCCGCCGCCGACTTCGAGCCGTTCGAGATGACGGAGGCTCCCCTCGACATCGTCGGCAACCCGGCCGGCCTCCGCTATGGCGCCCTCATCGTCGGTCTGACGGGCGGCATCGAGCAGGGCTGGGACCCCGGCTACGGCTTCACGGACGCTCTGTTCCACCGCTACGCCCACATCCACAACGTCTGGAAGCGGAGCCACCAAGACTTCGAGTGCAGCTCGAACGAGGACGCCGACGACAACGGCACCGCCGACGCGTGCGAGAACGGCGTGACCGGCTACGAGGGCGCGACCGGGTCTCAGTGCGACGTGGCCGCGAGCCGATGCACCATTCCTTACCGCGATCGTGAGATCAAGACGGTAGGGTACTGGACGAACACGGAGTTCCCCACCGAGCTCCAGGACGAGATCGACGGCGACGGCAACCGCCTGAAGGAGGGCCCCGCCGAGCAGCTCATCCATTCGTGGAACCAGCTCCTATCGATCGCCCTCGCCAACGCGCGCGAGGTGGAGTGCCGCCGCACCGGCGGCGCTCGCGAGGACTGCACCGCGAAGGTCTTCGAGGCCGACAAGGTCATGCTCGAGTACGGCGGCTGGCTCGTCGACGCCCCGAAGGAGAAGACGGAGGTCTTGACCCTCTGCCACAACCCGGTGCGCGAATACGACAATCACGAGGTGTGCGGCGAGGCGGGGGAGAGCGCGCGCCTCGGAGACATCCGGAAGAACTTCTTCGCCTATTGGCCCTACGCCTCGCGCGCCCCTTGGGGCGGCATCGGCAACTGGGGCGGCGATCCCAACACCGGCGAGATCCACGGCGCGGCCGCGATGATCATGGGCCGGTCCGCCACCTACGCCGCCGCCATGCAGCGCGACATGATCCAGGTCGCCCTCGGCGACACCACGATCGAGGAGATCACGGACGGCGTCCCCGCCGAGAACTACGCCCACGAGCTCCAGAACGGGCGGGCCCCCGAGAGCCTCACCCCCGCGCAGATTCAGGCCCGCATCGCCTCGATCGACATGGCCCACGCCAAGCAGTCGATTGGCCCGAACCCCATTCAAGGGGCCGACATCGCCCAGAAGAGCGCCCAGTTCTTCGCGATGGCGAAGCAATCGTCGCTCGCGACGGACAGCCTCCAATCGGCCCAGCTCGAGACGGACGCCTACGCGAGCATGCTCCGCGGCACGCCCTGGGAGGCCCAGCTCGTCGACACCCACTGGATGGTCGGCACCAGCGGGCTCGACCCGCAGACCAACGACGAGACGGCTCTCGAGGCGATGTCACCATTGCGGTCGTTCGACCCGGGGAGCGTCCGCGCGGTCCAGCACGACATCAAGCAGGTCCTCGAGGCCCGCGGGGTGTGCTTCCACGAGGACGAGGCCCCCGTGTTCGGCAGCGCCGACATCCAGGGCCTCGCCGAGTACTTCCGCGCCAAATACCCGGACGACAAGTACGACGCGAAGGCGCGGGGCGAGGCCATCTATCACGACCTCTGGGTCGAGTCCTTCAAGGGCATCGCCATCCACGAGATCGGTCACTCGCTGGGCCTCTTGCACAACTTCGCGTCCTCTTGGGACACGCCGAACTACCACCCTGCCTACTGGCAGCTCCGGACCCATGAGGGGGCGAGCACCGAGTCGTGCGACGGGCAGCCTCGGACGGGTGACCTGGAGAGCACGGAGGCGGACACCTGCATGGGCCCGCGCTACCTCGACCCGAGCACCGACGACGAGAAGGGCCTTGGCGACGAGCCCCGTCCCGCCGTCGAGTACTTCGGTCAGACGTCGGTCATGGAGTACCCGGGGGAGCGCTTCGGTGAGACCCTGGGCCTCGGCCAGTACGATCAGCACGCGATGGGCGCCCTCTATGGCCGCGTCCTCGAGACATTCGAAGACGAGAGCCACGGCGGGATGAAGGCGCTCGATCAGAACAGGTTCGCCCCCCGCATGGAGTCGCAGCTGATCGAGTCGGATCGGATCAAGCGGTCCACCCCGCCCTTCCAACAGAACTTCGCCAAGCCGACCCATTACACCGAGATGGCGCGGATGATGGGCGTCTTCGATCCTTCCCGGTGCCGGGACGCCACCCCCGAGGAGCGTGAGATCGCGGGCTGGCGCATCGTCCACGGGAAGGTCTGCGCGCCGCCCCCGAAGGACCACGCCTCGTGGAACGACTTCGAGAGCGGTCCCGTCGAGGGCACCGACGAGTCGACGGCGGCTCCCAAATGGCACACGAGGGAGGGGGCCAAGACGGGCGAGAAGATGGTGCGGTGGTTCTACCGCTATGGCACCTCCGACAACGGCTACTTCCACACGAACCCGAGCGACTCCGGCGCGGACGCGTACGAAGTGACCGTGAACACCATTCGCAAGTTCGACTCCATGTATCCGTGGAGCTACTTCCGCCGTCACAACCGCGAGTACTTCTCGGCGACGCTGCCGTTCGCGGTCGCCCACAACACGCTCGAGCGACTGCGCGCCTATCACTGGAACGTCGCAAACCGGAACGCGTTCTACGCGACGCTCGACACGGGCACGGCCAATCAGATCATCCAGAGCGACGACTGGCACCGGCCCCTCGTGATGGCGGAGGCGGAGACGTTCGACACCCTCGCCCGTATCCTCCTGATGCCGCAGATTGGCGAGTACGCGGAGATGCCGACGGTGGGCCAGGAGCAGAGCATCTTCGATATCGCCGGCTTCGGCCAGAACCCCTCGTTCCAGATCGGGGCGGTCGACGGCCGGTTCATCGACGAGCAGTTCGACAGCGACCCCTCGGGCGGCGGGTCGTGGGACTACACCCACTGGATGAAGCACGCCGGCTTCGGGGTCGAGAAGACGTTCGCGGCGATGGCCCTCGCCGACGCGCGGCCGGTCCTCTCCACCATCAGCCGCGAGAACTACCTCGACGGTCGCGACACCAAGATCAGCTTCCGATCCGACATGCCGAAGGCGCTCGATCGGCTCCTCGGCGGCATCCTCGCCGAGGATTGGGAGACGGTCGGAATGTACGTGAACCCGGGGGAGGCCTCGCCTATCCCGCACCTGCTCGACCTCGCCAATCCGGACGAGCCGGTCCGCCAAGGCACCTCGCGTATCCTCTTCCCGAACGTCGGCTACAAGCAGCAGCTCGGGGTGGTGATCTTCGCGAACCTCTACTCGCGTGTCGGGAGCGACATGCAGCTCACCAACAAGCTCCGGCTGTGGATCCTCGGGAACGACGCGACGATCGACATCCCGGAGGCGCAGCAAATCCGCTTCTACGAGCCGGTCAGTGGCTACACCTACGTCGCGCGCCGTTATGGTGACGACGCCATCGACGGCAAGTTGGTGGACGCCGGGATCGCTTCACGAATGCTCGCCCACGCCAATGACTTGCTCATCGCCTCGTACGAGGTGGAGCGAGACGCGGACGGGGCGCCGATCCTGGACGCGATGGGCCAGCCGAAGCTGGTGCTCGACGGAGCGGGGATGCCGATCGAGCTCGCCGACGGGAAGGCGGGAGACCTGGGTCGATACGTAGGGCTGCTCGATGCAGCTCGTCAGATTGGCTACCGGCTGGGCTATGGCCCGATTGGAGGTGTCTCCGCAGAGGACTGACGGACGACGAATCACCAACTTGCGGGAACAGGGCGGCCGAAAGCCGCCCTGTTTTTTTGTCTCCGCGCTCACCACGGCTTGTCTGGGGGAGGCGGAGCGCTCAGTCGAGGCCCACCACCGCCGAGACCCCTCTCTGGGGACCCTCGAATGGCTCGACGTGCGCGCCGTAGAGGACCATCTGTGCGCACAAGGCGGAGGGCTCACTCCCGATCTCGGGGTCGACCTGGACGCGCTTGACGCCACCGGTTCTGGGATCGAAGTACACCGTGAGGGGAACCGCTCTCGGCCCCGTCTTGCCTTGGCAATGGACCTTCGCCGTCTCGGCGGTGGCCTGGACCGCCGCCTGAGCCGCGGGGGCGTTGAACGGGCGGGGGCGCGGGACCGCGTCGTGACTCGCGCTCGAAGGCGGAGGCGCCGCCGTGCGGGTGACGGAGGTCGTCGCGAGCGGGCCGGCGCTCTCGACTTCTTCATGGCGAGGCGAGGGCGCGATCGGAGGAGGAGAGACGACCTCGGACGCGGTCGCGTCGGGGGTCTCAGGCGCGTCCGGGCGCGCCGATCCCAGACGGACATAGCCGGTCGCGAACGCGGCGACCGCCACCAATACGACCCCGACCCCAAAGCCACTCAAGACCATTGCGGACAGAGGGATGCGCCTCATCGGGCGGGCGGCGAGCGGCGACGCGGCAGGGTCACGCACGGTGAGCCGCCCGCTGACGACCGGGCGCATCGTGCGGGCGGCGGTGGCACCGCCGACGGCGGAGAGCTTCTCGGGCGGGGTGGAGGGGAGCGCCTCCCGAAGGGCGGCGAGCGCGTCGGCGGCGTCCGAATACCGCTCGGTCGGCTCGCGACGAACGCACTTCGCGAACCAGGCGTCGAAGCCCCCCGGGAGCGCGTCGGCGACCCCGAGCGTCTCCGCCCGCTCGGAAGCGGCGGGGATGGGCTCGAACAGGAGCTCGCGCATCATCGCCTGCACGGAGACGAGGGGCGTGTGCACGCTCGACCAGAAGACCTTGCCGGTGAGCATCCAGAACGCGAGCAACCCCAATGACCACACGTCGGTCGCGGGCGTGATCAAGGCGCGCGGATCCGTCTGCTCGGGGGCCATCCACAGCGGCGTCCCGAGCGTGTCCGTCGATTGCCCGGCGTCGGCGAGGACCTTCGCGATGCCGAAGTCGAGGACCTTGAGCCGCGCGCCGTCTTCGGTGCTGAGCGACGGGGTCACGAAGATGTTCTCCGGCTTCAGATCCCGGTGGACGACGCCGACGGCGTGGGCGGCGGCGAGCGCGTGGCACAGCTGACGAAGGACCTCGAGGAGCTCGGCGACGGAGACGCGTCGGCGCCGAGCCACGAAGCTCTCGAGGTCCTCCCCCTCCAGGAGCTCCATTGCGATCCACGGGCTCGCGGAGGCCTCGTCGACCCCCGCGTCGATTACCTGCACCACGTGATCGGAACGAATGAGGCTCACGATCCGGGCCTCTCGCTCGAACCTCTCCCTCAGCTCGGCGTCCTGCACGAGCTGAGGGTGCATGACCTTCAAGGCCCGCTCTTTGCCGGTGCTCCGCTGCTCCGCGAGATACACCGTCGCCATTCCCCCCGACGAGAGCTGCCGGACGACCCGATAGTCCCCCGCGAAGAGTCTCGACTCGGAGGGCGCGTCGGGAGGGACCACCACGCCCTCAACGTATCCGTCGCGAACGAGGGCGGCCATGCGTCTGTTCTCGACGGCACACCCTCGCTCCTTGCATCGGCACGACCGCAAGGCGCGTCTGCCGCACGCTCGACGATTGATTTGGCGGGCCGGCAAACCACCGCTTCGCGACGCCCCGGAAATGAGGTTTGATCGGGGCGGCGACGGGTGTACCTGGAGGTCGTGATGCGTACCGAGCTTTCTTCCGCGCTTGTTCTCTCCCTCCTGATCGGTGGATGCAGCAGCAACGTCAACCTCGACGGTGGGGGAGGCTCCGGCGGATCGGGCGCCTCGACGGAGGGCGGGGGCGGGCAGATCTCTCCTCAGGGCGGGGCGAGCGACGGGGGCGGCACGCCCGGCACGTGCGGGAACGGCGCCCTCGACGCGGGCGAGCAGTGCGACGGATCGCTGCTCGGCGGACAGACGTGCGTCACCTTGGGCTTCGATGGCGGCGAGCTGTCGTGCAGCGATAGCTGCGTGCTCGACACCT
This sequence comes from Polyangiaceae bacterium, assembly GCA_044225865.1. Classification (GTDB taxonomy): domain Bacteria; phylum Myxococcota_A; class Polyangia; order Polyangiales; family Polyangiaceae; genus Xiheicaenibacterium. The sequence goes on from JBGAID010000004.1 coordinate 100,932, forward strand.
CCGGCTGCAGCTTCGGGACGTGCGGCAATGGCGTGCTCGATCCCGACGAAGACTGCGACGGGACGGACTTCGGCGGCGCGACGTGCGAGTCGCTCGGATTGCCGAGCGGCGCCCTCGCGTGCGCGGATACGTGCGCCTTCGATACCTCGCAATGCACCGGCGACTCGTGCGCGGCGGTGGTAACCCTGCCGGACCCTTCGAACGACGTCGCGGGCGACACGACCGGCCACGCCGACTCCATCGACGACCTGTGCCTCACCACCGCGGGAGGAGGGCCGGAGATCGTCTATTCGTTCACGCCGAGCGAGACGGGCCTCATCGACGTGACCCTCGTATCGCCTGGCGTCGACCTCTCGCTCTCGCTGCGGTCGACATGCGCTCAGAGCGCGTCCGAGATCGCCTGCAAGGACGACGCGTTCCCCAACAGCGCCACCAACCCCGACACCGAGCGCCTGCTCGTCCAGGGTCAGGCGGGGACGCCCGTCTTCATCGTCGTCGAAGGGTACGACGCGAGCGGCGCGGGTCCCTTCACGCTGAGCGCGGAGAGCCGACAGACGGTCTGTGGCGACGGCAACGTCGATGCCCCGGCCGAGCTGTGCGACGGGGCCAACGTCGGCGGCGCGACCTGCGCGGACGCGGGCTTCGCCTCGGGCACGCTGACGTGCGCGCCGGGGTGCACCGCGTTCGATACGAGCGGTTGCACCGGCTGCGCCCACAGCGCTTGTCTGCAGGGCGAGCCGCTCGCCTCCACGTGCGACCCCTGTGTCGCGCAGATCTGCGCGGCCCATCCCAACTGCTGCACCGGCGCGTGGGACGCTTCGTGCACGAGCGTGGTGAACACGACGTGCGGGGCCGGCACCTGCTCGATCTGCGGGGATGCGTTCATCTCCATGGGCGAGCACTGCGACGGGGCCAACTTCGGCACGCGTACCTGCGTGACGGAGGGGTTCGCGGGCGGCAACCTCGCGTGTGATGCCTGCTCGCTGAGCGCCGATGGCTGCACGCTCCCCGCGTCGTTCAACGAGACGGAGCCGAACGGCTCCGCGGCCACCGCCAATGCCTATCAAGGCGCGACGAACGGCACGATCTCGCCGCCGATGGGTCCCAACAAAGATCAGGATTGGTTCGCGGTGACGGCACAGTCCGGGCAGCTCATCAAAGCAACGCTCCAGGATCAGGGCGCCCCTCATCCCCTCTGTCACATGAACCAGATCGACTCCGATATCGCGATCTACGCCTCGGACGGGACGACCCAGCTCGAATTCAACGACGACATCAGCGGCGCCAACAATTGGTGCTCGTCCGCGAGCGTCGTCGCCCCCACCACCGGGACCTATTACGTGCGCGTCCGCGCGTCACAGCAGTTCGCCCCCAACTCCAGCTTCCCCTACGTGGTGGTCGTGACCGTGAACTGAGGATTGGAGCTTCGGGCCGCCTTCCCGTCCAAGGCCTTGGCTGCCCCGTCCGCGATCTTGCTCGGACCATCTCGCTGAAGAAACCAAAGCGCGGAAGGCCCGCGTTGTTGTTATGGTCGGCCGGTGAAGCGGAGACAGCTCGTCGCGCTCGCCCTCTCGGCTCCTCTCGGCGCGTGTCGTCGCGACAAGCGGCGCCGCGAGGACGAAGGCGCCTCCGGCCCCGAGGACGCCGAGGCGATCATGGTCGCGGCTCGGTGGCCGGGCGCCTCCAACGCCTCGCTCGAGTCGGAGGTCGTCGGTCCGGTAGAGTCCGCGCTCGCGAAGCTCCCGGGCGCCTGCGCGAGCCAGTCGCGGATCGCGGATGGACACGCCGAGATCGTCGAGTGGTTCGTGGGCTTGGGGGTGGAGGTCTGGGCAGCGGCGGCTCGGAGCGCCGTGAACGGCCTGAAGGGCCGTCTCCCAGAAGAGGCTCTCTTCGAGATCGTCCGGGGCGGGCCGCGGGCCGCTCTTTGGATCGCCGTCACCGGAGCAGGCGATGCCATTTCCGCGAGCGAATTCGCGCGCTCCGTCGTCCGAAGGAGGCTCGAGCCGCTCCCAGGGGTGCGCGGGGTCACCATCTCCGGGGAGAGGACGAGAGCGCGCTTCATCATGGTGGATCCGGTCGCGGCGTGTCGTACGGGCGTGACCGTCGAGGACATCACGCGGGCCTTGGGAGGAGAGCGGCCGAAACCCGACCCCGAGGTGCTCGCGTCCGTCGTGAAGCGGACGGGCAGCGCCGAGGTGCACCTGTCCGAGATCGCGAAGCTCGTGGTCGCCGCTCGGGAGCCACCGTCGGAGGAGCCGGTGGCGATCGGGATCCAGATCATGCACGGCGTGGATGCGTCCCGCGTCCTCACGGACGTGCGCGCCGAGCTCAAATCGATCGAGGGCTCTGCCTCCGCCGCCGTCGCGCTGCGGGAACTGGAGCACCCGCCCTCGACCGAGCCACCGGAGCAGACCCTCTTCGTCCTCGGCCCCAATGAATCGGAGCGCGCCCGCATCGCCCGCGCCATCGCCATTCAATGGCGCGCGAGCCCGACGGTGATCCGTCGCGTCGACGACGGCTCCCCCCGCGAGGAGAAGAAGATCACGCTGAGCCGCGAGCGCGCCGCCGCCCTCGGTGTCGAGCTGCCGTCGATCGCGACGAGCCTCCGGGCGCTGCTCGGCGGCGCCGAGGTCTCGACGAGCTTCGGGACGATCGGGGGCGCCGACGGGCTGCCCACCATCGTTCGAATCGACGCCCGCGCGGAAGATCCCGACGCGACGCTCTCCTTGGTTTGCGTCTCCGATCGCCGAGGCGGGTCCGTCTCGCTCGCCCAGGTCGTGGAGGTCGGGAAGGGACCGGCGGAGGCGCCCATCCATCGGCGCGACGGCGAGCGCGTCGCCGTCGTCGCGTTCGATCTCGCGGCGGGCCGGTCCCGCGCGGAGGCGCTCGAGCTCGCCCAGGGCGCGGCGCCGGACCTGCCGAGCGGGTACGCGCTCTCCCTCGCCGCGCCTTCGTCTCCGTAGGCCGCGGGCCGCGCGCGCCCGCGGACGCCCGTCGAAACCATGGAACCGCCGCCCCCCGCGGCGCGTTTTCGCACCGGAGGAAACCATGCGCTTCGGAGCCGACGCCACGAACGTGCCGGAGTGGTTCGCGATGAAGATGGGGCTCGTCCCCCTCCCCATCCTGGACGTGGTGATTGGACCGGTGCAGGCCCGCGCCCTCGTCGCCGCGGAGCGGACCGGGGTCCTGGAGCGCCTATCCCGAGGAGCGGCCACCGCGGCCGAGATCGCCCGAGCGCAGGGCCTCGACGAGGAGTGCACGACCCTCGTCCTGAGGGTGCTTAGGGCGATGGGATACGTGAAGCTCGACGGGACGGCGTTCGCCCTGTCGGACAATGGAGAGAAGTACTTCGGGCGCGCGGCCCGCGAGCCCTATCGGGCATTCGTCGAGTATGGCCTCCCTCAATGGCAGATGGTCGACCGGCTGGAGGAGGTGCTGAAGACCGGCCGGGGGATCGACTTCCACGAGAACCACACCGCCGACGAGTGGGACGCCTATCAGCGGGCCATGGTGGAGAACGCGCGCGCCTTTGGCTGGTTCGTCGTCGAGAACACCCCGGTGCCCAAAGGCGCCACCCGCTGCATCGATATCGCCGGCTCGCACGGGCTCGTCGGCGCGATGCTGTGCCGCAAGCACCCCGGCCTGCGGTCGGTGGTGCTCGATCGAGCAGAGGCGCTGCCCCACGCCCGGAAGATCGCGGAGGCGGAGGGGCACGCCGGGTCGGTCGAGTTCCGCGAGGGAGATCTGCGGACGGACAGCTTCGGCGCGGACAACGACGTCGCCCTGCTCTGCAACATCCTCCATCACTTCCCGGCGGAGGAGAACATCGCGGTGATCACGCGTCTCCGCCGCGCCATGAGGAGCGGGGGCTCGGTCGCCATCTTCGACATCGAGACGCCCGACGACGCGGCGCGCCCCGACGCGGCGGGCGACGCCTTCGCGCTGTACTTCCGCATCACCTCGACCTCCACCTGCTTCCGCGGCGACGACTACGTGCGTTGGCTCACCGAGGCCGGGTTCCGAGACGGGCGCGTGATACGCAGCGTAAAGATGCCTTCCCGGATGCTCGTCGTCGCGACCGCCCCGTGAGGCGCGGGCGACGACACGGAAGAGGCGCGGGGCGAGGGCGCCTTGGGGTAGAGTGGAGCGTCGCATGCTGCTCCGTCTCTCTTCCATCGCAATGGCTGCCGCCGGGAGCATCCTCCTCAATGGCTGCGGCAACTGCGACGTCCACGAGCTGACCCTCCTCGACGACCAGAAGTGGACCATCGACGGCTGGTCGATCGTGGACACGGACGGCGGCTCCCACGAGCTCGTCTCCGACGACACGGCCGAGATCGTCTGCGCCGACGTCTGCCCGACGGAAGACTGCGAGCTCGCGTTCGCCTGCGACGACGACGTGTGCGATCCGGAGCGCGGCCTCGGCCCCGTCTCGGTGTGGGTCGTGTGTAAGCACCACTACGAGGCGAGCTGCCGATGAGCATCGACCGAGCGCTGCTCACGGCGTTGCTCGTGGCCGTGGGCTGCTGCCCCGAGAACGAGGTCCGGGAGGTCCGCACCTCCCTGCCCAAGGGATGGGTCATCGACGGGCCCGCCATCGTCGACCCGGAGGGGAACGAGTACGCCTATGGCGACGCGATCCCGGACGAGGCCTGCGCGGAGATCTGCGGCGGCACCGATTGCTCCGTCGCCTATCAATGCGAGCCCTTCGGGGCGGGCGGAGCAGAGAGCGGCTACGGCTGTGACCCGGGCGGAGAGGCGCTTCCCTTCTCCGTCCAGGTCGTCTGCACCGTCAGCTATGAGGGCCTCTGCGGCTCTCAATAGAATCGTAGCCGCTCCATCTTCACCCCCGCGTCCTTGAGCTTCCCCTCGATGGAGGAAGGATCTTGGTCGCGGTAATGGTAGGGCACGAGCGTCTTCGGCTTGAAGGCGGTGATGCATTGAGCGGCCTCGTCCGGCGTCATCGTGTAGGGCAGGTTCATGCACACGAAGGCGAGGTCGATGTCCTTGAGCGCCTTCATCTCCGGAATGCACTCGGTGTCACCAGACAGGTAGATCCTGCGCTTGTCGTAGCTCAGGACATAGCCATTGCCGCGCCCCTTGTCGTGGAAGAGCTTGCCCTTCTCGGGGCCGCGCTCGATGTTGTACATCGGGATGGCCTCCACCGAGAGCGGGCCGAAGGTCTTGTTCTGTCCGTTCTCCACCACCTCGACCCCGGCGAGCTTCTCGGCGACCGACTTCGGCCCCATGATCTTCGTCTCGGGCTTCTTTATGGCGTCGATCGCCTTCTCATCGAGGTGGTCCGGGTGAATGTCGGTGATGAGGATGAAATCGGCCTTCGGCTTGTCGTCGAGCTTTCCCTCGCTGAACGGATCGATCCAAATGATCTTCTTGGCGACTTCCATATAGAGGGTCGCGTGGTGGACGGAGTGAATGACGACCTTGTCCTTGTCGGTATCGAGGGTGAGCTCTGTCTTGTCGGGCTCCGGGATCGCCGCCGCCGCCGATGCGGACGAGGACGCCGCCGCCGAAGGGGCCGATGAAGCGGTCGGGCCCGGGGCCGCGCTCGCCTTGGCCGACGAGGTCGCCTTGGCCGTCTTCCCCGATGGCGTCTTTCCGGAAGACGTCGCGGAGCCAGACGGCGCGGTGCCCCCCTCCGACGAGCAGGCCGAGACCGAGAGCGCGCACGCGAGCAGAATCACCTTGTTCATCCCGCGAGGCTGCGAGGGGACGACGCGCGAATCAAGACCTCAGAGCCGTGGCATCGCGCCACGGACGAGGCGCGAGGGCGGGTGTATGCTGCGCGCGCGATGACGATTCGATTCGTGTTGGGAACACTCGCGGTGCTGACGACCGCCAGCGCGAGCGCGTGCGGGGCGCGATCGTCCCTTCCCGTCCCGGAGGGCACCGGCGGTGAGGGCACGGGGGGCGAGGCTTCCCAGGAGCGGATCTGTCCGTCCAACTGCACGATCGGTCACCAATGCTGCATCGGCGGCTGCGACGGCCCCCCGGCGGTGATGGAGAACGATTGCTGCCATTGTGTCGACGGCGAAGTGAACAGCAACCAATGCGGTGGGACGTGCGGAGGTGAGCCGTGACCAAGACGACAATTCATCGGCTCGCCGGCCTCGCGCTCGTGCTCGGCGCATGCGGCGGAGAGCTCGCGGTGCCTCACGACGGACAGGGTGGAGGCGGGAGCGCGGGCGGCGCGGGCGGCGCCGGCGGCGCTCCCCCCGCGCAGCCAGAGGGCGGCATCGCCATCCTCGGCTCCGACTGCGACGCGCTCGTTCCCGACCATTGCGGCCTCCCGTTCCCTTCGAATGTCTATCTGGATGAGGGCGCGGTGAGGTTCGGGGCGACGACGCTGCCGACGCGCAGGAGCGATGGCGTCCACATGGCCCCCGACATGTTCTATGACCATGACGGCTTCTCCCCCGCCGAGCCGGCGATGACCTTCTTCCCGCGCGCCACGACGGAGGGCTGCGCGACGGCTCACGACATCGAGGCCTCGCTCTCCTTCGACTCGCCGACGGTGCTGCTCGACGCGGAGACGCTGGAGCGAATCCCTCATTGGGTGGAGCTCGACATGAGCACGAGCCACGACGACCAGCGCCTCTTGCTCATTCGCCCGGCGGTCCGCCTCCGAGACGGGGCGCGCTACATCGTGGCGATTCGATCGCTCGTGGACGACGCCGGCCAGCCCATCCCCGCCTCGAAGGTCTTCGCCGCGCTGAGGGACGAGGATCCGCTCGCGGACGGGACGGAGGTGGAGCGCTGGACGGTCTACGCGCGGCACGATCTCTATGAGGACATCTTCCACCAGCTGCAGCTCGCCGGCGTCGATCGGACGGAGCTGCAGGTGGCTTGGGACTACACGACCGCGTCGCGCCAGAACAACACGGAGAACCTCCTGACCGTCCGGGATCTCGCCCTCGACGCGGTCGGGGACGAAGGACCGAGCTACGAGATCGTGGACGTACAAGAGTTCCCGACGGAGGCGGACAATCCCTATCTGCTGCGGCGGATCGAGGTAGAGATGACGGTCCCGCTCTATTTGACCTCGGGAGAGACGTCGATTGGCCCCGACGATCCCGCGCCCGCCCTCTTCCGGGGCGACGACGGCGCCATCGCTCAGAACGGGACGATGAAGGCGCGCGTCTTGATCCACGTGCCGAGGACGGTGACGGGGGGCGAGCCGCACGGCCTCCTCCAAAACGGCCACGGCCTGTTCGGGGACAAATTCGAGGGACAGACGGGCTTCTTCGCGAAGACGACCTTTCGGGACCATTACATCGGCTTCAGCATGAACTTCTTCGGCTTCGACTCGGACGCGGAGGAATTCGCCGCGGCCGCCCTCGCCGGCCGCTACGAGCTGCTGCGCTCGTTCACGGAGCGGCAGATCCAAGGAATGGTCAATCAGCTCCTCGGGATGCGCATGATGATGGGGCGTGTCGCCGCCGACGGGATCACCGACGACGCCGGCAACGTCCTCCTCGATCCGAGCTGGGTCGACCCTTCGCTGCGCGCCTATCGCGGGGACAGCCAAGGCGGGATCATGGGGGCGACGTACATGGCGGTGAGCACCGACGTGACGCGCGGCCTGCTCGGGGAGCCGGGCATGCCCTACAGCCTGCTCCTCAATCGGAGCGTGGACTGGACTCAATACGAGACCGTCCTCAAGCTCGGCTATGGCGACGATCCGATCGCCATCCAGCAGATCCTGTCTCTATTGCAGATGATGTGGGATCGCGTCGAGCCGACGGGATTTGCCCCCTATCTGGAGAACGACCCGCTCCCCGGCACGCCCGCCCACGCCGTCATCCTCCACGCCGCGCGGGGCGATCATCAGGTGACGACGTTCGGGGCTCACCTCCTCGCGCGCGCCATCGGCGCCAAGCAGCTCCGCTCCGATGATCCCCAGCAGCCGGTGTTCGAAGAGATCTTTGGATTGGAAGGGATCGACGCCGGCGCCCAGGACACCTCGGTCCTCGTCGAATACGACTTCGGGCTGCCGCCGAACCCGGACGTCAACCTCCCCCAAGCAGAGGGCTGCGACCCCCATGATCGGGTCCACACCCTCGAGCCGAGCTTCGAGCAGCAAGACGTCTTCTTCCGCACCGGCGTCGTCACGTGGGCGTGCGATGGGGCGTGCAACTGTGACGACAGCGGCACCGATCCGAAATCGGAGGAGGGCTGCGAGGCCTCCTTCACCGACCAGTGCCGCTGATCGGCCGCCTCAGTCCTCGTCGGACATCTTGCCCTTGAGCTTCTTGCCGGCATAGCGCGCCCGCGGCGTGTCCTTGGTCGAGTCCTTCGCGTTCGGCCCGAGGAGCGTCCCGCACATCGTCTTGCAGACGATGTCCTTGTTGCCGCACTCGCACTTGCCCTCCGCCTTGAGCTTCAGCTTCTCTTTCATCTGGGCGACGGTGAACTGGGCAGAGTGCTCGACTTTATCGAATGACCAGCCCTGCTTGATCTGCCGCGGGGTCCGCGGATCGGTGGCCTTACCATCCGGCTCGGCGCAGCAGCGGAAGCTGAGGAAGTAGTAATAGAAATCCTCCCCGTGGGTGTAGACCTTGGGGCGGCACTGATTGCGCACGCCGCTGTACCAAGGCCCGCCGGTGTGGACGCTGTCGAACTTGCCGACCTTGCCGTTGGGCTCGTGCTCGTTGGCCACAACCTCGTCGGCGTTGCCGGGCATGTCGAACACGCCGTAGTCGCTCACGCACTCGGGCTGGGAGCCGCTCGGGACGCCCTTCCACAGCCGGGCGAGCTCCGTCGCGTCGCGCTTCTCGACGAGCTTCATGTTCGGGTCGTCCCAGACATGGTCGCCATTGCATTTGTACGGATCGCGCCGGTAGCCGTAGGGGAACGGCTTCATCTTCGGCCCTTCGCAGGCCATGTTCCACTCGCTCTCGACGCACATGCGCTTGCCGACGGCCGCGCACTTCACCTCCGCCTGGTGGAAGCGATTCATCACCTCGGGGCGGACGCCCTTCTGATTGGGCCACTCGTACTTGTCGATGCAGTAGCGCTTCTTGACGATCTTGCCCTTGCACTTCGCCGGCTTCTCTTCGAAGAGCTCGCAGACCTTCTTGTTGTTGGCCTTCGCGTACCACTCCTTGAGGCACGTCTGCTCTTCGATCTCGGTGCAGTAGTCGCCCTCCACGAGGACCATGTCGGCCGGGCATGCGGCGGGGCCTTGCGGCTCCGGCGGCTTCGCCGGCTCGGCGGTGGCGACCGGCTCCGCGGTGGGCGCGACGGACGCGGTCGCGGAGGGGACGAGCCGCTCGACGACGGGAGCGGCGGTGGGCCGCGGGACGGGAGCGGGCTCGGGGGTGCTGCCGCTCGAGCAGCTCGCGAGCACCGCCCCGAGCATGGCGAGCGACGGGAGGGATTGGAGGTTGCGCATGGCCGTGGGCACGCCTTAGCAGAGTGGCGCGCGGGGTGGTTACGGCGCTGTCGGATCGATGCGGCCGAGGCGGAAAGGGGCACATGCTGCCACCTTCGTTGGGTCGAAGAGTTGGCCCCCGGCGCCGCTCTCCGATAGCGACGACCGCATGCAAGAGGCAGCGAGACCCTGCCCGAGCCGATCGTCGCTACCGACCGTCGCGCGCAAGGAAGACGCGAGCTCGATGATGTTCGACGAGCTCGAGGCCCCCTCCGAGGAGGCCCGGCGCACGTGGGCGGTAGACGTCGGCGACGAGCTCAAGGCGTTGTCGACGTTCGACCTCTGGTACGGGCTCAACACGGGCGAGATCGACCCGGAGTCGAAGGTGTGGCGCTTGGGACGAGAGGCGTGGTCGCGAGCGTGCGACGTGCCCGAGCTCGCGTGCGCCCTGCGCCTCTCCGGGTTCTCTTCGATCCCGGGCGCGGTCGTGGAGCGGACGACCCTCGACTACGTCGCGCGGCCCCCGAGCTTCGAGGGCTCGCGAGGCAACGGCGGAGCGCACCGCGCCCCCGCCGCCGACGAAGAGCCGCTGCGGGACACGCTCATCAAACGCGACGCTCCGCTCGAGGCCTCCGACCCCGAGCCGCCCCGGCTCGTCATCGAAGACGAGCCGACCCCCTCCCCGGTCGTCTCCGAGACGCCGGCGCCGATCTCGATCGCCACGGTGCGCCTCGAACGCCCGAGCCGCGGGAAGCGCTTCCTCGCCGCGGTCATCGCCGCCGCCGCCGCGCTCTCGGCCGGGGTTGGCCTCGCCGCCGCGACCGGCGGGCGCGTCGCGGCAGACGCGAGCCGCGCTTCCCTCGCCCACCGCGCCCCGATCGAGGTCCCCCTCGAGGAGGCCGCCGAGATCGATCAGGCCACCGACGTCCAGGTCGAGCTCGGCACTGGCCCGTGTCGGGGCACCGCGAGCTGCGCCGCCGAGGACGCGGCCGCCGAGACCCCCGCGTCGAGCACCGCCCCCGTCGAGAAAGCCGCGAGCGGACGCCACGAGAAGACCTGGTCTCCGACCACCCGCGGCCAGCACCGGGCCCGCCGCCACGCCCCGAGCCCCCGCGTCGACCGTCAGGCGCCCCGGAAAGAGCGCGTCCGGTAGCGGAAATCAAAAAGACGCGGTAGTAAGGCGTCGTTCACTCCGGTGTCGTCTAAAGGCAGGACAGAGGACTTTGAATCCTCGAACCGTGGTTCGACTCCACGCACCGGAACCCCTCTCGATCATCGAGGCAGTCGGTACCACTCGAAGGGCGCGATGTGGATGCGCTGCTTCGGGTCGCCGTTCCAGGTCGCGTCGACGCCCTCGGCGCGCAGGGCGGTGACGACGGCGGCGGCGATCTCGCCGTCGTCCCCAGCGTACGCGCCGAACGTCAGCATGAGACCTCGGCCTTGGAGCGCGCGCTCGAGGTCTTGTTCGTGGAAGAACATCGCGCCTCGCGGCGTCGCGCCGCTCGCGCGACGACGGGCGGCGATCTCGTTCGCGTCGGCCCAGCCGTCGCTCTGGGTGAAGCCAGCGGCCTGGAGGGCGATGATGCCCTCGCGATCGAGGGCGTCGAACGCTCGGTCGATGGCCGCGTTGACCCACGGCTCCGGCCGCTCTCGATTTCGTAGCGCACGCCGCTCGTCTCTCGCGATATCGCGCAGGGCATCCTCGAGCCTGCTCGACGCGCCGAGCGGGGGCTCGTCGATGCGGGCGGGCCCGGCGGTGCCCGCGCGGTCAGCGGCTTCTCGGCGCAGGGCGATGCGCTCGTCGCGGACGAGCTCTTCGATCATCGTGCCGATCTCGTCATCGTCGCGATAGCCGGCCCGCACGTGCATGAGCACGGTCTCTTGGAGGTGAGCGTATCGGCCGGGGAGTACCTGCTTCGTCTTCGTTGGGGCCTTGCCGTCGAACGTGAACGGAGCGTCGAGCCCGGCCGCCTCATCGAGCATGATGAACCCTTCGGCCAGCCGTTTGTCGCGCTCCGCTTCGAGGAAGCTCTCGGCGGTCGCCTCCGTCTTGTGCTCGCGGGCTTTCGGCACGCCGGGGGCGCCGACCTTGCCGGCGCGGATGAAGACGGCGGTGCCGCGGCGCTCTCCGATCCAGAGCCGATCGGTGCCCTTCGCGAGCTTCATCGGACGGGGAGCTTACCAAACAGCGGGGGCCCGAATTGGTGCACAATCGCGCGCCGATGGCCCCTCCCTCCACCGCGATCGTGCTCACGGCGGACTACGAGCGATACAAGGCCGCCCTCGCGAGCGAGCCGCTGCCCTGCGCGTTCGTGGATCTCGACGCCCTCGAGCGGAACGTCGACGCGATCGTCGAGCGCGTGCGGGCCCGAGGAAAGACGATCCGCATCGCGAGCAAGTCGGTCCGCTCCGTCGAGCTCCTCCAACACATCATGCGCCGCGGGGGCGACACGATGCGAGGCGTGCTCGCCTACACCGCGCGCGAGGCGCGCATGCTCGTGCGCCGCGGCCTGAGAGACGTCCTCGTCGCCTACCCCACCGCGCAGCGATCGGATCTCGACGCGATCGCGGACGCCAACGCGGAGGGGGCGCGGGTGATGCTCGCGGTCGACGAGGCCGAGCACGTGCGGCGCGCGGCAGAGGCGGCGGAGCGGGCCGGGGTACGAATCCCCCTCGTGGTGGACGTCGACGTCTCGTACCGAGCGCTCGGCGGAAAGGTCCACCTCGGGGTGCGCCGCAGTCCTCTCGCGACCGCGAGCGCCGTCGCCGATCTCGCGAGCCTCGTCGCGGCGAGCCCGCACCTCGAGCTCGCGGGCGTGCTCGCCTACGAGGCGCACCTCGCCGGCGTTCCGGACACGAGCGCGGCGCTGCCCATCCTCGATCCAGTGCGGCGCGCGATGAAGCGGGCGGCGGGCCCCGCGGTGCGACGGGTGCGGGCAGAGATCCGAGCGGCCATCTCGGACCGAGGGCTCTCGGTCGGGCTCTTCAACGGCGGCGGAACCGGCAGCGCGGCGTGGTCGGCCGAGGATCCGAGCCTCACCGAGGTCTCCGCGGGGTCGGGCTTCTTGGACAGTCACCTCTTCGATGGGTACGACGGCCTCGCCCTCGCGCCGGCCGCGTTCTTCGCCCTTCAGATCACGCGCCGCCCCGCCCCCGGATACGTGACCTGCCAGGGCGGAGGCTTCGTCGCTTCGGGGGCGGCCGGGCGCGATCGGCTGCCGATCCCGTGGCTGCCGGCGGGGCTCGCGCTCACCCCACTCGAAGGGGCCGGAGAGGTGCAGACCCCTGTCGTCGTGCCCCCTGGAACCCGCCTCGACATCGGTGATCCGATCTTCTTTCGGCACGCCAAAGCCGGCGAGCTCGCCGAGCATTTCCGGTCGTATGCCCTCGTCCGAGGGGGCCGGATCGAGGCCCGCGCCGTCACCTACCGGGGCGCGGGCGAGTGCTTCTGAGCGCGTGACGAAACATTAAGAAGCCGACTCAAGCCTGGACAAGAGCGGGCCGCCTCACCATCTACTGGGAGCTGAAAAGCACAGCCGGTCGGGTGGCGTGATGAGCCGAGGGTGGCTCTGCTCGCGCTTGCCCGGTGAGCTCCTTTTGCCCGAGCGCGGTGCCCCATGACGCCTCTTCGCCGGATTGGCAGCTTCGTCCTGTTTTGTGCAGCCGTCGGCGCCCTGCGGGCGGGCCCGATGGTCTGGCCCTACCTCGTCCCCTTCGTGGGGACGAGCCACCACGCCCAGGCTCCGGCGCCACCCCCCGAATCGGCAAAGCTCACGAGCGCCGTCCTCGAGCACGAGACCTCCGAGGCAGAGCCCGAAGACGACGAGTGCCGGTGAGCGCCGCGCTACGTTCTTCATAGCAATCAGTGGCCGTCCGCCGCGCGCGAGATGACGGTCGCCAAGCGGAGCGACACGCTCGCGCGGAATCCGGCCACAAGACGCGGGCACGAGCATCGCTTCTGTGCGCCTTTCTCGGCAAGCTGGCGGCGACCGAGGTAGCGCCGCGACGCACAACCAGGCTCTGGCCGCGCTGCTATTCCTCTTCCAGCGCGCCGTGCGCGTCGCCACTCTCAAGGCCGGCATCTCCAAGCGCGTTTCACGCCTTCCGTCACAGCTTCGCCACCCGCCTCCTCGAGGCCGGATACGACCTCCGAACCATTCAAGAGCTCCTCGGCCAAGCGACATCCGCACCACCATGATCTACACGCACGTCCTCAACCGCGGCGGCCTCGGCGTCCGCAGCCCTCTCGACAACCTACCCGCCACCGCCAGCCCCCGCCGCGTTTCCACAGGTCCACACACCCCCACGACATCACGCACCCCAGCCCCCAAGTCCGGCCACGATCCCTGGTAGCCTCACCCTTTCATGCCGCGTTATGCTCCACGAGTGAGGGCCGCCCGACTGGTTGGGCGGACCGTCACAATTGGAGTTAGCCTGACCAAGCTTTGACGATCCCTCGCTCGAAGACAGCCGCCATCCGGGCCCCATATCCCGCCGAAGTGCTCGGCAATGCGACCGTTGAGAAGCATCTCCTCGGGGTGTTCGCGCGGCCGAGCATGTTCGTGGTGAGAGTTTCAGTAGACGCCGTTGTTGCTTACGTGTCCGGATATGATGCGGCGCTCGGGGGCTCAGCCTTGATCGGGTTTCAGCAGTGGCTGATCGCGCGCGGCGCAATCGGCAATAATCAACACTGGACGGCGCTTCTCCTTCACGCTGACCCCAGCGACTCCGAGATGCTCTCGCGGATGCGCGATCTCCTGGGTGCCTACTTTTCCTTTAGGCGGGAGCACGGGCTTACGCGCGTGTTCTATGACTACGCCCTTTGGCTTCGTCGGAAGCGCTGGTATTCTGAAGCTCTGCGCGATCCACCGGCCCGCCCCAAATCCCGTCGGTCTCGGCACCAGTGATCGCGGGGGCCGCGACCGTCCGTCACCTCCTGCAAGCCGGCCAGACGACATCGCACATGCTGTTTGGGGGGCCGGCTAACATGCACGTTAGCCGGATCAGCAGAAGCCGTCAGGGGACAACGGCTCCGCTCGTCATGCTGCCATGGGGTCGGCCACGCGCCCCGTCACTGTTGTATTTGACCCGCCCTCAACCGGCGGCATCACCATGCAACTGACCACGCCCGAGGACTCCTTCGGCGACAACTTCTCCCACATCTATCCCACGCTTGAGGACCTGTGTGCAGCTCTATGGGAGGCCGACAGGCAAATCTCAACGCGGACGGTCGTATTCCTTTTGGAGCCAGCCGAGCTGGAGCTTCGCATTCTGCCGCTCCCCGAAAACAAGTCGGAGCTCAGCATCCGCGTCTTCCCGGGCCACGGTCGCGGACGCCAACCTCCCCCCGCGTTCGCGTGCACGCTGCCAACGCGCGCCCTCGTTCTCACGTTCTGGCGGGCGCTGCGCCGCCTCCAGACCTCGCTACCACCAGCCGAGTTTCAGAGGGAATGGCGCGGGCCTTTTCCCGATTCTGCAATGGGCGCGCTCACCGCACTCGTGGAATCGTGGAAGTGCTCTGGGGAGGCCAAAGAATCGAAGTCCCAAGCCCGGCGCGCCACGGAGTCGCCGCGTCGTTGACGCGCGTGTGGGCCACCGCTGTCGTGGACCGTTTCGCGGCTATCCAGGTTCCAATCGTCGCCGGGCGCCACCCCCACGGTGTCGGCGGCGTCTCCTACCGCCTGATGTTCGGTGATGGCTTCGCACGCGCGACCTTCGAGTGGTGGGCATCCGGACCCGAAGCGTGGCAGCCGCTCATCGAGGTGTTCAGGGAGACTTGGGACGAACTCGAAGCACTCCCTCGAAGTGCACATCCCAAGTGACCTGGGAGGGCAGGCTAACATGCCGTTGAACCTGACAGCCGCCGTCGGTCGCTTCGCTCCCTCTGGAGTCTGCAGGTTAACGGCGGGACGTTAGCCGGACCACACGACACACGATGAAATTGTCCCAGCTCACTGCACTCGGAACCGGCGATCTCATGCCGGCGCTCCTGTACGGCTTTGAATTTCCCGACGCGGCAGAGGCGCCCCCCGAGCACAGCTCGTCTCCGCCCGAGGAGCCACCAGATTGGCTCATCACCACCTCGGTTCAGGCCGGGGGCTACTCGATGTCCTACTACGCCGTGGTGGGGGCTGTCTTTCGAATTGCGGACAACACTTCGCACGCGCTTCAGGATCCGACCCCGTTCATTCGGCTGTTCCACCTGATGGCGGAGGATTCCGACATTCGCGCGATCGAGCGCGATTTTCCGCAGCAGCGCGAACTGTGCGGAACCTGGGGCGCTGCGTACAATTCAAACCAACTCGGCCGACTCGACCGCTGGCTACGCAGGTTCTTCAGCCTTCCGAGCCCGCGAGATGGACTCGAGGCGTTCGTTCGACTCGGCATGCCCACGGAGCACCAAATGCTCGGCTGGACCCACCTCCACGTATTGAATCCACCGCAGACGCTCGAGGGCCTGGGCGTCCAGGCTGCACTCACAACTCGCGATGCCTTCGGTCCGCCCGACGATGACTTCTTGCAGGCGATGGGCTCTCGCATCGGTGGGAGAGCGCCGGAGCTCTACCTGGTTTGGGAGAATTCCGACTGACGGGCCGGCTAACATGCCGTTGAAGCTGACAGCCGCCGTCGCTCGCTCGTTCCTCGCTCGCTCTGGCGTCTGCAGCTTGACGGCGATACGTTAGCCAGGCCTCATGCCACCCCTAGAACTGCCACCCAGATACTCGACTTCGTGGAGTCCTTGCTTCGGCGCCCGTCAATGTACACGCCGTCGGGCGACTTCAAAGAGGCTGTCGCGTATCTCGAAGGATTCATCTCCGGGCGCGCTGGCGCGAGCGGACCTATCGGGGACCGGCGCGCGTTCGAGGAGTGGCTCGCGCGCGGGGTGGTGGTTCCGTCGCCCGGAAATTCGCGCCACGCTATTCGCTGCCTGCGGCTCGACGACGGAGCTTCTTGGACGGCTGCTTGAGCTTCGTGCGCTGCAGCTGTCATCGATCACTTCGGGACGCCTGAATCTGACGGAGTCGGCGTGATCTGATCGCTTCTCTTCGTTATCGCGCGCAGCCGCTCTGACGACGTAGAACGGGCGTCGGAGAAGGTGAAGGCCCGGGTGGTGGAATACCCGAGCCTTCGCGGCGAGCGCGCAGCAACGCGCCGGCCGTTGGGCAGCACCGTGTCGCCTGTCGCCGCGGGCCTCCGGCGGCTGGACAACCGCCACAGTCGGCCTTCGGCCTCCCTCTGGCGCTTGCCGCAGAACGTCGATACGTTAGCCGGACAACATCCTGCGATTCCGTCGCATCGAAGCACAATGGCTGCAACCCTCGCGTCCCTTGTCAACCCCACGTCGTCCGTAGTCGGAAGCAAGCTGCTTGGGGTCACCTATTGGTGCCTTTTTCACGAAACGTCCGCAGATGCGGTTCTTTCGGAGATATTCTTCCACGGCGGCTTCACCGAGCTACGCTTCGAGAGCTCTACTTTGCTCGCGTCTTGGTCGGAAAATGCGGGGTGGGAGGACCATTTCTCCCTCGGGGTCGACGCGGCACCCGCCTCATCGGAGGCTATCGCTGGCTATCACGAACCCTTCGACGCTTCACGCGGCCCACTGTGGTTGCCCCATCTGCATTCGACACTCGCCTGGGCGCGCATACTCGGTTGGAATCGCACACCGCACGTCCTCGAACTCGGTTTCGCATTGGGCGCGGTTGTCCTCGCAGATGGTTATCAGGCGCCTTGGGGTGACGGCGACGATCTCGTTCACTGGCCAGCCTTTTCGTTCTGGTCCTCGCGTCCGACTCAGGATCTTCAATGCATGTGGCGCTCCAGCCTGGCACCCGACCTACCCAGGATCTAGAGACGGATGGCATGTCGCGCTCAGGTCCTTGCATCACAGATTCGAGCTTGGAGTTGCCGGCTAACATGCCGTTGAACCTGACGACCGCCGTCGCTCGCTCGCTCGCTGCGCTCGCTCACTCTGGCCCCCTGTGTCAGAGGAGTTGTCCGATCGATCGATCTCTGAAGATCGATGTTTCGAATCCCTCAATCATCCCTGGTGGGCGGAGCGAGCGAACCGAGCGTGACCGAATACAGCGAAGCATTCAAGTCCAAGATGGTGCAGCGGATGATGGGCCCCCGCGCGATGAGCGCGAACTCCCTCTCGACGGAGATGGGGATCAACCAATCGACGCTGTCGCGGTGGCTTCGAGGAGCACGAGGTACTCTCGGCTCGATGTCCAAGAAGCCGTCTACACCCCCAACATCGCCGAGCCCCTCAACGCCTGCGGAGAAGCCGAGGGCGCGTCGCGCCGAGGAGTGGTCGGCGGAGGCGCGTCTGCGCGTCGTCACCGAGGCGGGCCGCCTGCCGGATTCCGAGCTCGGGGCCTTCCTCCGTCGCGAGGGGCTCCACGAAGCGACGTTGAGCGAATGGCGGTCAGCGGCCCTCGACGGCCTCGCTCCGGAACGGTCTGCTCGCGCCCGCACGAAGCGTTCTTCGGAGCAGAAGCGCGTTCGCGAGCTTGAGCGTGAGGTGAGGCGAAAGGACCGAGCGCTGGCAGAGGCCGCCGCGCTCCTCGTCCTCCAAAAAAAAGTCCAGGCGATCTGGGGGGACGGGGACGACGACACGGCGGAGAAGAGCGACGAATGATCCTCGATCTCCTCGACGAATCCGTCGCGGCAGGAGCGCGCGTTGAGAGGGCCTCCGAGGTACTCGGCGTGACTCCGCGGACGGTGACCCGCTGGCGTGCCGAAGGCGTGGGCGACGACCGGCGAGGCGCCGTCACGACTTCGCCGGCGCACAAGCTCACCGAGGCCGAGCGACAGGCCGTGCTCGACGCTGCTCACCGCCCGGAGTTTCGGAACCTTTCCCCGCGGCAGATCGTCCCCCTGCTTGCCGACCGCAATGAGTACATCGCGAGCGAGTCGACATTCTACCGAGTGCTCCGCGAGGCTGGCGAGCTGGCGCATCGAGGACACTCGCGTCCGCGAAAAGGACGCAGGCCCGACGAGCACGTGGCGAGCGCTCCGAACCAGGTCTGGTCTTGGGACATCACCTATCTCCGAAGCCCGATACGCGGCGTGTTTTTCTACCTCTACCTCATAGTCGACATCTACAGCCGAAAACTCGTCGGGTGGCGCGTCGAGCTCGAGGAGTCGGCCGAGCTCGCTGCGGAGCTCGTCAGAGAAGCAACCGCTCGCGAGCACGTCGACGCCGACCAGCTCGTGCTCCACGCCGACAACGGCGGCCCGATGAAGGGCTCGACGATGCTTGCGACGCTGCAACGCCTTGGGGTCGTTCCTTCCTTCAGCCGACCAAGCGTGAGCGACGATAACCCGTTCTCCGAGGCGCTCTTCCGTACTCTCAAGTATCGCCCCGGCTTCCCGCGCAAGCCCTTTGCTACCATTGCGGCGGCCCGCGAATGGGTCGCCGGCTTCGTTGCCTGGTACAACGACGAGCATCTTCATAGCGCCATCCGCTACGTCACGCCGAGTGCGCGCCACCTCGGTCGCGACACGGCCATCCTCGCGAAGCGCCGCGCCGTCTATCGCGCGGCGAAGAAACGGATGCCACGACGATGGACCGGCGACATTCGCAACTGGTCGCCCGTCGGCGCCGTCTACCTCAACCCCGTGAAGCAGGAGGTCCATATCGTCCCCATTGCCAAGGCACTTTGATCAATTGGGGTAGACAACTTCATTGACACGCCCCGCTGGCGTCCGCAGGTTGACGGCGGTCGATGAAGACCTGCATCTCGATGCATCGTGCGGTGAGTCCACCGGCGTGCTCGTGGTCGTTCGCGACGGCAAGGTGTTCGGTGCGAGCGTGGGTGACTCCGGGGCGTGGGCGCTCACGACGGATGCCATCTTCGACTTGACTGGCCGCCAACGTCGCAAGCCTCTCCTCGGCAGCGGAAGTTGAACTCATTGGCTTCGGACCCTCGTTCTTCAACGACCGGCTCCTCGTGGCCTCGGATGGTCTGCTGAAGTACGCGCCGCGGGATCGAATCCGTCGCGTCGCGTTCATCGATGACATCGATACCGCCGCCGACGAACTCATCGCGGCGAGGCGCTTGCCAGCCGGCGGGTTGCAAGACGACGTCGCCTTCGTGATCGTCGATCCCGCACGCCGCGCCCGGTGAGGACAGAAGGTCGAGCCGGCGCTGGCCAACTGCGCGTTGCACCCGACGACGGCCGTCGCTCGCTTCGCTCACTCTGGCGTTCGCGGGTGAACGCGAATACGTTAGCCAGACGAGAGCGCGGCAATCCTTGACGTCGGCCACTCCATTGAATCGTGATCCGTTCTGCGCCACGGTCGTAACCGGGCTTCATCTCAGTGAAGCGGTCCGTTCTCTCTCCGGTTTGGGTCTGCGCCGCGGGGGGCACCGGGGCGTATGCTGACGGTCGGGTCCGTCTCGCGCGAAGCGGCCGCACTCAAGTTTTCCTTTCTCGCGCCGCGCTTTTCCGGGCGGCGTCGTGCGATCAAGGAGTTCACCCATCGCGATCCCGACTTCGTGTTCTGGGTCTTTCCCGATGGCCGCTTGTTCGACGCTCGCGACGCACATCGCCGCAACCTTCCGCGTGGTTTCGAGCACATCCTTGATGACGAGCCGGAGTACGGTGGATTCCTCCGCGGCCGCGTTGCGTCTGATTCGGACAACCAGCTTGTGGTCGTTTACTGCGTCCCGGAGGCCCTCGCAGCGCCTGGGCCCAAGGTTACCCAATTGATTACCGCCCTCGCTCAGCTGCCCGTTCCCGTCGCTGGTGACGCACTCGTGATCAGCGACAACGGCGACCTCTACGGAACCGTCGACGATCTCATCCTGCGAGGCGCTGGCTAACATGCCGTTGAACCTGACAGCCGCCGTCGGTCGCTTCGCTCCCTCTGGCGTCTGCAGGTTAACGGCGGTACGTTAGGCAGACGACCGAGACGAGATCGCCATGAGTGCATCCGACACGGCGACGCGGCTTGAACTCTGTCTGCTCGCAGGACTTCTCGGTGACGCTTGGGGTGGCGCTTACGAGGGGCAGAATGCGCCTCTTGAGCCAGCATTCCCGCAAATAGCAATCGTGTCCGACGACACCCAGCTCGTGATGGCCACGTGCGAGGCGCTCATCGAGACGGGCGGTCGGGCTGACCCCGAAACAATTGCTGGCCGCTTTCGTGAATGGTTCACGTCCGGCCGACTCACTGGGCTTGGGTCCTCCACACTCAAGGCGCTCCGAGACCTATCGGAGGGCGCCCATTGGGCGCTCTCCGGCGCTCGCGGCGAGTTTGCCGCCGGCGCAGGGGCCGCGATGCGCGCTGCGCCATTGGCCTTCTTTTTGGATCCCCGCGTCGACGGGGATCGGCAGCTGCTCCGCGATGTCTCGCGGATCACGCATCACAACGACGAGGCATACGCGGGCGCGCTCGCCATGATTCTTGCGGTGCGCTCCTCCGCGACCAGCACCGGCGTCTCTCGAGATCTGCTGGAGATTGTGGCTTCCGACCTCCCCGACACCGCGGTCCGCGACCGGCTGCTCAGACTGAGCGGCCTATCAATCGAGGCAGCGGCGCAACTTGGCGCTTCGGGTCACGTCGTCGACGCGGTGCCGCTCGCGCTCCGCATCGCGTCGGTCCCCGGCTTCACCTGCACGAACGCAGTGCGTGCAGCGATCTCGTGCGGCGGCGACACAGACACGATCGCCGCCATGGCGGCTCAGGTGCTCGGTGCGAGCGGGACCGCTGTGCCCGATGATCTCGTCGACCGCGTGCAAGACGCATTTCGGGCCCGAGCGCTCTTCTCAGAGGTCGCTACGCTCACCGGCCGCGCTGGCTAACTGGGCGTTGCTGCGGACGACTGCCCTCCCTCGCTTCGCTCGGTCTGGCATTCGCCGCAGAACGCCGATACGTTAGCCAGACCATAGGCCAACCCCTCCATCCTCCCTGCATTCCCAACCCGAGCCGCTCAGTGTCGACCCCGCAGAAGCCTCAAATGTATCGCGACTGCATCGACTCACTCGTCGCTACGTGCCGGACGGGGCAGGATCAGATAGCCGTCACGCGCGTTCGGGATGGTGTCTGGAACGCGGCCGCTACTGAATCCGTCCTTCCGGAGCAGTACCGAGCGAACCCGCTGCTCCTTCGCCTTTCGCCTACTGAGCGCGAGACCCTCGCAGCCATCATGCTCAAGCAAGTTGCGCTCGGCTTCTTCGAGACACTGAAGGCGCTTGAGACCTTCGCGATCGTTCCCTTCGACTCCGGATACGAGGGATCTCCCTACAATGATTTCGTGGGACGGTTGAACGACTTGCCTTGGCCCCAGGTCACTCGGGAGACCGATGAATGACAAGGCGCTCCTCTCCTTCGTCGTCAGGGGGGAACCCGACCTGCTGATCGCGAGGCTATTTCAGGCACGCGGCGACGAGACGCTGTTCGGCCTGACCGCGACGGCCAGGGGCGCGCCTTCCGGCCTCGCTGACTGGACCCGCTTCAGGGACTACCTCATGGAGGGCTTCGTCTTCTACAATCTGCGCGTGCTTTCGGGTGCCACCGGAATCACCCTTGAGATTCGTCCGACCGGGGGGAACCGCGACAAGTACCTTCGGTCACACCTCCGCTGGCATCTGGCGACGGCCAAAGTGGAGTTTGAGGAGGCTGGCTAACAACGCGTTGGACCTGACGGTCTCCGCGGTCGCCCGCAGGTTAACGGCGGTACGTTAGCCGGATCGGAGAGATGCCAGAGCTCTACGCAAATTCCGTGAGGCATGGCTTTCTCCTCCCCGAGCGAACGGCTTCCGCGACAGAGCCCGCGGCGACTGGCGTTGACCATTTTGTAATTTCAGGCTTGCAGGCACCGGTCCAGTTCTTTCGTGTTCCCACCCGAGCATCGATCACAAGTCCACCGACCGAGGCGTTGGTAATCGCGGCGCACCATCCACGCGTCCATGGAGCCGAGCTGACGCATCTCGCTCAGCTGGTCAGCGCCAGGTTCCCGGACAAGCCGCTTGTGTTCACGTCCGAAGTTCGCGTTGGATATTGTCGCGCCCTAGCGACCATTCCGGATGTCCAGCTCGCCGCCGTCGTCGCGCTCGTGCAGGTTGCGTGTGGGTGGGACGAGTCCAACCCGATCGTTGTCGAGATCGGCGGCGAGACCTTCGCGATAACGTGGCGCCACGTCGACCATATCTGGCGCGCCACGGTCGCCATGTGCGAAGCACCCCGCTCCCGATGAGGCGACGGCGCAGCTCCGGATAAGTACTGTCGTTCCGCGGCCCCGAACTGCCGCTGGGAAGGCCGGCTAACATGCCGTTGAACCTGACAGCCGCCGTCCGTCGGGCGCTGCGCGCTCCTTCTGGCGTCTGCAGGTTAACGGCGGTACGTTAGCCAGACGAGAGGTTCCGCATGTGCCTTCGGCCTCAGCCCGCATTCATGAACGCGCCGTTACATGAAGCGAGCACCACCATCTTTGCGCGTCTGGAAGGGCCACGGCAATGGCTCGCGTATGCTCTGCGCGGCGACATCGCGGAGGAGATCTCGGTGGCGATTCCACTGCCGGTGGCGGAAGGGACGACCTCCGATGATATCAACTTGGATTCGTTGCACGCGTACCCGAACTTCTTTTCTCTCGTGCAGAAGCCTTTCAAACTGGATCGGGTTGAGAGACCGCACGCGTGGCGCTCGCGGGGCCGCTCCCGGCACGCTCGAGGTGATTTATCTCGGCGACTACGCTGCGTCCATTGCGCCCAACGGCGCCGCGCTAGCCCGTGTCCACCCCGAACTGGCTCTTCGTCCGTCTGCGCTCGAGCAGGTGCCGTCATATGCTACGTACGCATTCGTGATTCTCCGACTGAAAACGCCGAGACGCGTTTTCGATCGATCCGCGCGAGTTGCGGAAGCCCATCGAGCACCACGCCGTTCTCATCTCGTTTCCAACAAGCACACCCGACGTCCTGTTCTTCCCCACCCTCGTGGCCCACAACGGGACGCTCCCCGAGTCCGTTCGTTACGACCACCTCCTTTTCTGCCAAACCTATTCGGACCGACAACCTGCGGCGGGGTGGGAGCGGTCGACTCGCCCGCTTGGGCTGTACGTCTCTCAGCACGTCGTACCTGCGGTCGATACGTCACGACACGTCTACCGGCGCAGTATCCGGAGGACGCACCGGAATGAGGATCTGCAATTGCCGGAACCCCTCTCATGCTGACAGGCGCTGGCTAACAGGCCGTTGAACCTGACGGCCGTCGCTCGCTGCGCTCGCTCACTCTGGTGTCCGCAGGTTAACGGCGCTACGTTAGCCGGACCATTGCGGCGAGAAGCATGTGGCAATCTCAAAGCTCTACGCTCTGGCGGCGGCTCCTATGGCTGACGTCCTGTCCGCCATCCGCGGCATTGGTGGCCTCGTCTACGATCCAGCGTACGGCTACCCTCTTGGCTTTCACACCATTCTTGAGCGCGTCACGCCTCGGGTCGATGTTTGGCTCGCCGTCAGGGATTGCACGCCGGCGACGTCACTCATCAGCCTGACCGTGGCGCCGGAGATCAGGCCCTCTCGAGTGCACCGCAATGTCCCGTGGGATCGAATGCTAGTCGAGGTCAGTGCAAAGCTGCAGGAATTTGCTCTTGAGATCGACCGCACGCTGGGTGTTTCCGGTATCGGCGCCACCTGGGGCACGGGTGAGGACTCGGTCCTCGCAGGTGAGGGCTCCCCAGCGCCACCGATCGACCCTGCATGAGCACCTTCTCCACCTGCTCGGAGAGGTGCGGTATCGATTCTCCAACGCAGAGCATCGCCAGCTGGGGAGGCCGGCTAACATGCCGTTGAACCTGACAGCCGCGTCGGTCGTTCGTTCCTCACTCCGTCTGGCGGCTGCAGGTTAACGGCGATACGTTAGCCGGACGTCGCGCTGCGTCCATTTTCTGCGGCCCCCCGTCAGCTTCGGCGTTCTCGCTCGTCTGGCGTGCTTCGGAGCTCGTCATGCCTTCTCACGTCGCCCTCGTTGGTGATTCGATTCTCGATAACGCTGCGTATACCGAGGGCGGCCCGGACGTTGCAGCGCATCTCCGGCTCGCCTTGGGTGCGCCCTGGGATGTGACCCTCGTGGCGCTCGATGGCACGACCACCACCGATATCGGACGGCAGTTCGACCGCCTCCGGAAGCCGGTATCTCACTTCGTGCTCTCCGTTGGCGGCAATGACGCCTTGCTCAATGCGAGCCTCCTTGACGCCCCGGTGCGATCCACGGGGGAGACGCTCGAGTTGTTTGGGGCCGCGCTCGCAGAATTCGATGCCAACTATCGAAACGTGCTCTCCGGTCTCGCGACCCGCTGTAAGCCCCTGATCGCGTGCACGATCTACAACGGCAACCTCAGTTTGTCGGAGGCAAACCGCGCTCGCGTCGCCCTGATGATGTTCAACGACGTTATCATTCGCGCTGCCCTAGACTTTCGTGCGGATGTGCTCGAACTTCGCGCTGTGTGCACGCAAGCGCGCGATTTCGCGAATCCGATCGAGCCCTCGCGCGAGGGCGGAAGAAAGATCGCTCACGCAATCGCCGCCGCCCTTGGCGCAGGGGAGTCTGCCACCTCAACCATCCATGCTGGACCCGGCGCCGGCTAATATGCGGTTGAACCTGACAGCCGCCGTCGGTCGGCTCGTTCCTCGCCTCCCTCTGGCGTCTGCAGGTTAACGGCGGTACGCCAGCCGGACCGCGGCCCAAACAGGCACGCTTGAAAACGAATCTCACGTAGGTACAATGTACCTCCGATGAAGGCCCGGCTCGTCAGCATGGGCAATTCGCGCGGGATGCGCATTCCGAAGCCTTTGATCGAGGAGCTCGGTCTTGGTGACGAGGTCGAGCTGCAGGTTCGCGATGGCGCTATCGTGATCGCGCCTCTGGTCGCGCCTTGCCATCGCTGGGCAGAAGCTGCCGCGAGGTGACCGATCGGCCAAGCCGGGATGCGTCGGACAAGAATCCATGCCGCGGCTCGAGCGGAAGAGCGCCGCTCAGCGGCGGAGTTTCTTGAACGCAGCGGGAGTGATCTGCTCGAGGTCGAGCCCGAAGGCGTTGCGATGGGTGCCAAGTCTATCGAATGCCCATGCAAGGTAAGCCTGCGCGGGTACGCCGAGGGCGCGACAGGTTGCGATAATGCCGAGCAAGACGCAGGCGCGATGAGCGCCCTCCGTGCTGCCAGCGAATAGCATGTTGAGCCGGAGCTTCGCGACGTTCTGGAACTCTCGCTCGGTGGCCGAGTTGTCGATCGGAACCTCGGGATCGTCGATGAAGCGGAAGAGCGCGTCGCGATGACGCAGGTAGTACTGCACGGCCGCCATCAGCGGCTCGGATGGCAGTAGGGTCGGTTTTACGGCCGCGAGCCATTGCTCGAACTGCTTTGCGATTGGGCGGATGTATTTGCGGCGATGCGCACGTAGGTGCTTGCCTCGGAGTCCGAGTTGGCGCGCCTTTTCTTCCGCACCGTACATCGCGCCAATGAACGCGCCGCCCTCGACGGCGAGCACGGGCTGCGTTTGCTCGGCGTCGCGGAACTTGCGTCGTCCGTGTGCGTTGCAGCCCGCTTCCAAGACGTCCCCGGATGCGTACACGCCATTGAAGCGATGCTCGGCGTCGGCCGTGATCGTACCGCGGAATGTCTTGAGCTTCGCGACGACGTCGTCACCCGCCTTGTCGGCCGCGTACTGGAAGACGGCGCACTCGGTATTTCTGTAGAGCTCGATATACCCGTTGTGCGCGGCAGGGAGCTTCGGGATGAGCACCTTCAGGCCGGTGCCGTCGGTCGCCATCCACGAGCCGGCGAGGAGCTGCTTCCAGTGCAGGCCGTCGATCGGCGCGAGCAGATCCGCAGCGCGCTCGACGAACCCTACGAGGGTGCCCATCGCGAGCGGGACGCCTCGGTCTGCCAGATCTCGACGAATGCGATCGAGGGGCGTAAGCAGGCCAAACTTGTTGTGAACGAACCAAGCGAGCCAATCGCTCGTGACCTTCGAGCGGTTGTAGGGAGCAGGGAGGGACTGCGGCGTCGTACGTTTGCCGCACGCTCGACAACGGCATGTCGTGCGACGAACGACGCGGCGCCGCTGGTGCTCCTTGACGACGTGTAGCTTCTCTTCGACGACCTCGTCAGCTGCGTCGAGCGCTGTGCTTTTGCAGTGCTCGCACTGCGCGGGACGAAGCGTGTGCTCCTCGGCCTCGAGGTGGCGGGGAAGAGCCTTTCGCCCCGTGGGACGCCGCGGCTTGTCCGGGCGCTCGGGGCGCGCGGGCTTCTCGGGGGGCATCGGCCTCGCCTCAAACGCTTGCTTCGCGTCGCCACCGACGACGGGCGGTGGCGACGCGGGCTTATCGGGCGAGGGCTTGCGCTGTTTACGTTGAGCGGCGGCCAGAAGCTCGGCCAGACGCTCCGTGAGCTTCGCGATCTGCTCGGTGAGCCTCTCGACTTGGGCGCGAAGCTCCGCGTTGTCGCGAAGCAGTTTCTCGCCTTCCGCGTCCGTCACCGGGGCACGAGATCATGCGGGGAGATCCTTGTCGATCCCCTTTTCGATCGCGGTGCGTCGATACCACCCGCGGCGTGCCGCCGTGAAGTCGATCCCCGCGAGGAGCGAGGCGAACGCCGCACCGTCGATCTGGACCTGCGTGTCGGCGGCCGTGAACGCTGGCAGCTGGAAGCTGCCGGTCTCGAGCCGCTTCCCCAAGACGCACCAGCCCGAGCCATCGAACCAGAGAACCTTGGCAAGCCGCCGCCGCTTGTTGAGGAAGAGGTACAGATGGCCGTCCGTCGGGTCGAGCCCGAGGTGGCGCGCCGCCCCGGCCAGCGCGTCGAACGAGCCGCGCATGTCGCGCGGCGCGACGACCACGAACACGCGAACAGCAGGCGAGAACGTCAGCACGACCGAAGAACCTCGACGATGCGGCGTAGCGTGTCTGCGTCGAAGCCGTCGGCCACCTCGATGGTGCCGGGCCCCACTCGAACCACATGCCGGCTTACCGCGCGCGGACTCGACACCGGCACCAGTTCGACGAGCTGTGCGGGCGTCGACGTCGCCGAGTCCCGCGCCGCTCCCCTCGACATGTTGATCTGCCACGCCCGCAATGACCGGCCGTCAACGCCATTGCTCCGGCACCACGCCCGCAGCGTCTCGCCCGACCTCGAGAGTGTCGACAAGCACCTCCGCGCGTCCCTCGCGTCCACCACCTTGCGCAACTTCGACATTCGCTCACCTCCTGCGCGCGAGCGTGCCGCACAGGCGAGCTGCCAGTCATCCCGCCGTCGCTGATGGGTCACTGTGGATCGGGTGGTTTGACTGGCTGATCGGGCGAATCTCGCCAGGCCCGTCTGGATGGACTGGGCTCGCTCTTCCCTACCATCTGGACGAAGGCTGGCAGGAAACCAGCCCACGGCCTTGGCTGCTCCCTGACAACGGCCTTGCGGAAGTGCGGAACCAATGGGCGGCAATCTCGACGGACGGCTGCGGCACCGACGAGCTCGCCGTCCATGGGGCTGTCCTCCGCCTACTCGAAGAGGCTCAACGCACGGGCGCCGGCGTCCAGCTGACCCATTCGTGAACGAGGCTTCTTTGACGCTGCTGCACCGGCCCTCCCTCGCTTCGCTTGATCTGGTATTCGCGGCAGAACACTGATACGTTGTGCAGACCAATGGGAGCGACAGAGCTTATCAGCGCGCTCGAGCGAACCTGTGCCCTGCTAGATCGCTCTGAGGAGTCAGTTTGGTCGCCACTGTCCCCCGCCGAGGTGGCAGCCAACCTGCGTCGAGAGATCGTCAAGCTCTCCCAAGGAGGGGCCGCGAGTCGTCACGTCGTTGGCGTCGAATTTGCTCCGACTAGCACGCTGCAAGAGATCGCCATGGCAAACGGCTGGCAGCAGGAGTACATGCGCCTCGCCGACATCGTCGACGCGTACTTCGCAGCGCAACCATAGGCGCTGTCGTGCTGCTACGCGTGATGGCGGGGTTTCGTTCATGGGCCGAATCCGAGGCGTCCTTGGCGGGGATGGCGCCTGAGCGCGGCGGCGGCCGCCTTCGTGCGAGAGGAGCATCAGAACCGCCGCTGCAGGATCGGGCTGCGGTCATTGCGATTCGCACACCGCATGCGCCCTTCAGGCGCGTCTGGTCCGAAGTCCCTGTGCCGCGTGACTGACCTCGGAATTATGGCCGGGGACGTCGGTTGACATGCCGTTGAACGTGACGGTCACCGTCGCTCGACGGCCACGCTTCCTCGCGGGGGCCAGGGGCAACGATGGTACACGCTGAGGCCGGTCAGAAAGGGGGCGCTTACGTATCGATTCTTGTTCGTTGGCACCCTTGTCTCGGCATTCCGAGGCGCGCGCTGACCTCCATCTCGTCAGGCGTCTCCATCGTCGACGATGCCGCAGGCGTCATTGGCCAGAATTTGCGTAATCGCCAACGGGTGTTCCGCGCCACGCTGCTCGCGAAAGGAGGGGCTCTCGGGCGGAGCGTCGCGGCCCAGTTTGGAGAGGTGCCGGGACCGCTACCTCGCGTCCTGTGGCTGGCGGAGGGCCCTTCCCGTAGGATAGGCCGCGATAGGACATGGCATCGCGAGACCCAAAGCTCTCTGTCGAGGCGTTGCGGGCGGCCCTGCATTCGTCCGTGACGGTGAAGCGCAGGAGCCCCCTCGGGGCGCTTGGGGCGCTCGTGCTCGTCGCCATGATCGGCCTCATGCTGGCCGCCTTCTTGATCCCCATCGTGGCGCCTCAGGCTACCTGCGATGCGCTCGCGCCAGTGCTGGGCTGCAAGGGGGGGGCGACCCCGTCGTGTACAATGGTGGGCTCGGGGGGCGGCCGCCGTTCGGGCCAGAACCTTGCGGTTCGGTGCCCCGAGGGAGGCGGGAGCGCGGCGCCGATCTTCATCACTGCGGGCACGCTGGCCCTGGTGTCGTTCGGAGCGGGCATGGGCTTCATCGTCGCGCGCGCGCGCCGGCGCCATCGCGAGGAGCTCGAGGCGCGTGTCGCAGCCATGGGCCAGGCGCTCAACAAACGGTGAGCTTCGACCATTTCGCCAAAACAGGACATCCATACTGATACAGAAGAGCGCGTCGGTTCCGTCTGGCGACCCCGCGCCAGGGCGTGGCCGTGGACGGATGCCCTTTCGCGCGCGCGCGTCTCTGGTGTCTGCGGCTGAACGCCGGTACCTTGAGCAGAGGTAGTCGTCATTGCGGCTCGCGGTGGGCTCATGAGTGCGCTCTTTCGGTTTCCAGAGGCGGTGAGGGAGGATCCCGCGGTCGAGGCCTGGTTTGGATCCAAGCCAGCCGCGCTGGGCTCGATTGCCAAGGCGTGGCTCCAGCAGATGCGGGCGTGCGGTCTCGACGTGCGAGAGGTGATGCATGACGGCTGCCCGACCGCTTGTGTGGAGGATGCGGCCTTCGCTTATGTCGGCGTCTTCAAGG
This sequence comes from Polyangiaceae bacterium, assembly GCA_044225865.1. Classification (GTDB taxonomy): domain Bacteria; phylum Myxococcota_A; class Polyangia; order Polyangiales; family Polyangiaceae; genus Xiheicaenibacterium. The sequence continues at coordinate 130,729 of JBGAID010000004.1, forward strand.
CGCACGTCGACGTCGGCTTCTTCCAAGGCGCGGAGCTCGACGATCCCGAGGGGCTCCTCGAGGGCACGGGAAAGCGCATGCGGCACGTCAAGGTCAGGCCGGGGGTCGATCTGGACTCTGCCGCCATGACGGCGCTGATCCGGGGGGCGTATTCGGACATGCGAGCGCGTCTGGCGGCCGAGCGTCGACGCGAGGCCGGGTCTTCGGGCCGGAAGCGGTGATGCCGCCCAAAAAGTCGAGCGACACCGATTGAAAGCGTGATGACGGTCGACTTGGGCGACGTCAGGCGAGCAGGGATGGAAGATAGCCTTCGGGCGCTTCGTAGCCGAGCAGCTGGAGGGTGGTCGCGGCGACGTTGGCAATGCCGCGCGCGGATGCGTCGGCGAGGGCGAGGGGGGCGCCGGGCGCGTCGATGTAGCAGGGGACGGCGTTGAGGGAGTGGCTCGTCTTGGGGCGGGGATTGCCTTGGGCGTCGCGGAGAAAGTCTTTGGCCTTCTTGTCCCACTCGAGCATGTCGTCGGCGTTGCCGTGATCGGCGGTGATGATGAGGGCGCCCTTCATGGCGCGGACGGCGGGGACGAGGCGACCGATGGCGAGGTCGACGGCCTCGACGGCTTGGATGGTCGACTCGAGGACGCCGGTATGACCGACCATGTCTCCGTTGGCGTAGTTGAGGCGGGCGTGGCGGTACTTGCCGGTGATGAGCTCGGCGAGGACACGGTCGGTGATCTCGGCCGATTTCATCCACGGGCGCTCCTCGAAGGGGAGGGTGTCGCTGGGGATCTCGACGTAGGTCTCGAGGGCGTCGTCGAACTTGCCGCTGCGGTTGCCGTTCCAGAAGTAGGTCACGTGGCCGTACTTCTGGGTCTCGCTGCAGGCGAGCTGGGGTAGGCCGGCGCGGGCGAGGTATTCGCCCATGGTGCGATCGATGGTGGGGGGCGGGACGAGGAAGCGCGACGGCAGCTTGAGATCGCCGTCGTACTGCATCATGCCGGCGTAGAAGACCTTGGGCCGGGGTCCGCGATCGAAGGTGAGGAGGACCTCGTCTTCGAAGGCGCGGGTGATCTCGATGGCGCGGTCGCCGCGGAAGTTGAAGAAGAGGACGGCGGCGCCGTCTTCGATGGGACCGACCGGATCACCAGCTTGACCGATGACGAAGGCGGGGAGGTTCTGATCGCTGATGCCGGGCGTCTCGGCGCGGAGAGTCTCGACGGCGGTGCGCAGGCTCGTGAACTGGCGACCGCGTCCGTGGACGTGGGCCTCCCATCCGCGCTCGACCATCTTCCAGTCGGCGTTGTAGCGGTCCATCGTGACCTTCATGCGGCCGCCGCCGGAGGCGACGCGGTAGTCGCGCCCGGGCTTCGCTCGGATGGCGGAGAGGAGGGCCTCGATGCGATCGACGTAGACGAGGGCGCTCGTCTCGGGGACGTCGCGGCCGTCGAGGAGGGCGTGGAGGCGGACCTTGGCGATGCCCTCGGCGTCGGCGCGCGCGATCATCGCCTCGAGGTGGGCGATGTGGCTGTGGACGTTGCCGTCGGACAGGAGGCCGATGAAATGGAGTGCCTTGCCGCTCGCGCGGACGATGGCGAGGGCATCGCGCCATGTCTCGCCGCGGAACATCGCGCCGGTGGCGATAGACTCGTTCACGAGCTTGGCCCCTTGGTCGAAGATGCGGCCGGCGCCGAGGGCGTTGTGGCCGACCTCGCTGTTGCCCATGTCGTCGTCGGAGGGGAGACCGACGGCGGTGCCGTGGGCCTTGAGGGTCGTGCACAGGGCCGTCTTGGAGAGGGCGTGGAGGTTCGGCGTGCGGGCGAGGTGCACCGCGTCGGACGCGTCGTGGCGGCCGATGCCGACGCCATCCATCACGACGACGACGACGGGGCCGGAGACACCGCGGAAGCTCCGATGGGGCTTGAGGTCGAGCGACATGCGCCGACTCTACCGCGGGGGACTTCTCCGATCGACTCAGGTCGCGACGCGGACGGGACGACCCGCGCGCAGGCGGGCGAGGGGAAACCGTCCAACGACGTTGCGGACGCGCTGGATGGCGGCTTCGCTCAGGCCGCGGGTGCCGAGGACGATGGCGTGGCCTTTTTGGATGCGGACCTCGCAGCGACCGGAGGCCTTCGTTCGGTCGAGGACGTCGACGACCTCGGCGTAGAAATCCGAGGGGACCTTTCCGCCCGCGCGGACGATCTTCCCGTTCTCGACGTCGATGACGAGGAGCCGGCGGCTCAAGAAGGCGCCGAGGAGCGCCAGAACGATCCAGAGGGCGATCATCAAGAGCGCGACGTTGGAGAGGCTCATGATCTCGAAGGACCCTAGCGCACTTCTCGGGAGGGGCGAAGCCAGGGGGCAGCATCGGGCTGCTCATCGGGGCAGCGGAAAGGACCGCCACGCTCCGAAACGTGAGCTCGGTTTCGTTGTCGTATGGGACCGAGACCCTTTGGTACGCTCCGGGGGCTCTTCCGAAAGCGAGCGGTGCACGATGACAGTGAAGCGGTTCTCGAAGCCCAGGTTCGACGTCTTGCTCGCCAACTACAAGACGGACCCGGAGACGGTCCACACGTGCGCGATCCTCAACCCGACGGCCTCTTACGACGGGATCAACACGTGCGCGGCGCGCCTCAGCGAGGCTCTGTGCATCGCGAATGGCCTCGCGTCGGACCGCACGAAGATCCGCGAAGGCCAGAAGAAGGGCGACGATTACCCGCTGCTCGGCCCATATGGCTATCGGGTCTTCGGCAACCTCTGCAACCACGGCATCGCGCGCGGCGCGCGGGAGCTGGGGGAGTTCTTGGCTCACAACTGGGGCCAGCCCAAGGGCTTCACCGGCCTCACCGACGCCCCCGCCGACATCCAGGGCAAGACGGGCGTCTTGTGCTTCGTGAAGATCCCCGGGTACAGCGGCCAGGGTCACGTCGACGTCTGGAACAAGACAGGCTGCGTCGGCCACGGCTATTGGGACGCGAGCAAAGTCTGGTTCTGGGAGCTCACCTGATCGCGCTCGGTCATCTCCCGAACGGCCATCTCCCGAACGGCGATCTCTCGAGGGCGGCTCCGTGAGCGACGAAGAAGCGACGTTCGTGGCGCGCTTGCAGGCGCGCGACGAGGCTGCTTTCAATCAGCTCGTCCTCGTCTACGAGCGGCGCGTGTTCGCGCTCGTGTTTCGAATGTTGGGTCGGAGGGAGGAGGCCGAGGACGTGGCCCAGGAGGTCTTCGTCCAGGTCTTCAAGGCCATCGACCAGTTCCGCGGCGACTCGAAGCTCTCGACGTGGATTTATCGGATCGCGGTCAACCTGTGTAAGAACCGCACCAAGTACCTCTCGCGGCGCCAGGTCGGCGAGCAGGACGACGTGGACGCGATGGCGGATCGCGCGCCGCTCTCCGCCGCGAAGGGGGTGAGCGTCGGCGACGTGAGCAGGCCCGACGAGCTGGTCGAGGGCATGCAGCTCGAGGTGATCGTGAAGCACGCGATCTCGAAGATCGAGCCGGACTTCCGCGAGGTCCTCATCCTGCGCGACGTCGAGGACATGTCCTACGAGGAGATCGCGGCCGTGACGGGGCTCGCCGACGGCACGGTGAAGAGCCGCATCCATCGCGCGCGCGCGCAGCTGCGGAGCCTCGTGGAGAAGGCGGTGGGCGAGAAGCTGAGGAGTAGCTCATGAGCAGCGACCCGATCGATCCCGACGATCCTTCGCCCGAGGATTGGCCCGAGGACGACAAGGACTTCGCCCTCGACGAGGTCGACCTCAAGGATGCCCTCCGCGGGGCGCTCCGCCCTCCGCCGGGGGCAGTGGCACCGAGCCTGCTGAGGGGCGTGCAAAAGAAGCTGCGCGTGCGTTCGCGCGGGAAGTTCTATGGCGACGGCTGGAGCACTGCCTCTTCGCCACGCACGACGTACATCGTGACGAGCGCGCTCATGCTCGTGCTCGTGGCGATCGTGTTCTTTGCGCTCATGCCGTTCGGCTCGTCGAGCGTGCCCTGAAGGTCGAAACCTGGTACGCCTAGCGCGTGAACCAGGCACCTCCGATGAACCAGCCGCCGCCCGGAGCCATGCAGCAGATGGGCGTGTCGGCGCCCCGCGGACCGAACCTCGCCGGGCCCTCCGGCGAGCAGGTGCTCTTCGAAGGACAGCCGGCCCTCGTCCACAGCTTGGGCGCCCTCCTCTTGGCGATCATCACCCTCGGGATCGCGGTCGTGTTCTTCTATCTGAAGCGCGGCGGGGTCTCGTATCGGATCACCAACCAGCGCCTCGTCATCGACAAAGGGATCTTCTCGAAGAAGATGGAGCAGCTGGAGCTCTATCGCATCGCCGACTTCACCGTCGAGCGACCCTTCGGCCAGCGCGTCTTGGGCACCGGCAACATCCGGCTGAACACGTTCGACAAGACGACGCCGATCGTCGAGCTGCAGGGCCTGAAGACGGACGTGGTCCAGCTCTACGAGACGATGCGCGCCGCCGTCGAGACGGCGAAGCAGCAGCGGGGCGTGCGGATGGTCGACTACGAGCAGGGTTGATCAGAACCCTCCCGCGGCGCAGCTCGAAGAGCGTAGTCGCCTGGGAGGGGTCGGCGAGCGCGAAGCGCGCCGGGGGTGCCGATCAGCCCCCTCCCGCGGCGCAGCTCGAAGAGCGTAGTCGCCTGGGAGGGGTCGGCGAGCGCGAAGCGCGCCGGGGGTGCCGATCAGCCCCCTCCCGCGGCGGAGCTCGAAGAGCGTAGTCGCCTGGGAGGGGTCGGCGAGCGCGAAGCGCGCCGGGGGTGCCGATCAGCCCCGCCCGCGCGTCACTTCCTGACGTTGCCAGTCTGCAGATCGATGCCGAGCTCGCGGACGACCTCCGGCTCGGCGCAGACGATCGCGGGCTTCGCCCCCTGTACGCCCTTCTCGATCACGGCCGCGACCTGCTTCGCGAGCCCGTAGGAGGGCGTCTTCGCGACGAAGTACTTCTGGTTCCCGTCGCGGGTGACGACGAAGCGCGCCTCGTTGAGCTCGATGTGTCCCTTGAGGGCCTTCCGCGTCTGGGGGAAGTCGTAGTCGTCGGGCGTGACCTTCGTGAACCCGTAGAGGACGACGACGTTGCTCTTGCATCGCGGCCCTCCCGGCGTGGGGGCTTTGCGCGCCTTGCGCGGGGCGGTGGCGCCGCCCGCGACCGGCACGCTCGCGGCGCCGGCCGCGCTCTCGTTGCCGCGGCGCTCCCGGAGCAGCGCGCCGCCCGCGACGACGTACATGACGCCGTCCTTGTCGACGGCGACATCTTGAGGCTTCGCGTCGGCGGGGAGGACGACCTCCTCCCAACGATCCTTGGCGCGGCGGTAGAGGCCCGAGTCGCACGCCACGTAGAGCGCTCCGTCCTTTCCGATCGCGCCGCGAAGGACGCTCTCCCCCGCGCCCGGTGTTGCGACCTTGGTCCAGGCTCCCCCCTCGAGGTGGTAGAGGCCTCCGCCGACGAGCCACGCGTCGCCGTCACGACCGACCACGAACTGGGGGAGCTCGGACATGTCGGTCGCGTTCCCCAGGGGGGTGATCGTGGAGGCGGCACCCTCTTTGAACGACTCGATGGAGGGCTCGCCCTTCTCGCCGCACGTGACGCCGTAGACGAGGACGGTCCCGTCGGGGAGCGCGCCCACCGCCGCCGGCATGGCGAGGGCGTACTTCGGCTTCATGTCGGAGCACTCCTTGGGAGCGGGCCGCGGCGTGAGCTTCACCCCCGCGCCCTTGAAGGTCGTGAAGCTCATCCCGGAGCTCATGGGGAAGAACGGAGCGTCCACCCCGACGAGGCTCGTCTTGGTGCGGAGGAGGCCGAGGTAGCGCCTCGTCTCGCCTGCGCCCTTCGCGGCCTTCAGCTTTCCTTTGACCTCATAGCGTTCTGCGACCGGAGAGCGCCCGGTGTCTCCCACCGCGAGGAGGGTGGCGTCGTCAGGCCACGAGCCGGCGACGCCGACGACGTTGTGGAACCAGCCTTCGAGGTACCAATCCTTTTCGAATCGGACCTTGTCGCCTTCGACGACGCCGATCCAATTGACGGTTCGGCTCTCCCCTTCGGCGGGCTTCGCGTCTTGGCCGGCGACGACCATGGCGTTGTCGACGGGGAAGAGGTTGAACGCCCCGTCGAGCTTCGCGATCGCGACGAACGGCGACTCGGCCGGCTTCGATGGCGGGGCGGAAGCGCTCGCGCTCGCGCTCGCGCTGGGCTGCGCGGTGGAGACCGGCTCCGCGACGGAGGCGGAGGCGGTCGCCGTCGCCTCCGGTCCGTTGGGCCCCGTCGAGCCCGAGCCGGAGCACGCGATGAGGAGCCCGAGCGGAGCGAGAAGAGCGAGGCTGACGCAGTGGCGCATGGTCCCGCATGCTAATCAAGAACGGACCCTCTGGAATCGCAAACGCGCGCCTCGGCCGAACGCTCGGCGAGGCCTTTTGTTGACGAGGGTGTCGTCCTCACCTACGCAGGCGGCGTGGCAAGCGCCTTGTCCGAGGCGAGAGAGAGCACGGCCGCGGGCGGACGACGCTTCGCGATGCGCAAGCTCCACTCCCTCTCGGGGGTGGTGCCGCTCGGCGTGTTCTTGGTGATGCACCTCGCGACGACGTCGCACGCGGTGCAAGGCCAAGCGAAGTTCGAGACGGCGCTGCGCGAGTCGCGCGGCTCTCCTTATACCCTCGTCGCCCAAATCGTCTTCGTGCTCTTGCCGCTCTCGTTCCACGCCCTCTACGGCATCAAGCTGAGCCTGGAGCCGCGCCACAACACGGGCGCCTATCCCCACTCGCGCAACTGGATGTACGTGGCCCAGCGCCTCACCGGCATCCTCGCCCTCGCCTTCATCGTCTGGCACGTCGTGGAGCTCTGGCTCCCCTCCGCCCGCGGCGAGCTCGTGGAGGAGAACGTCTACCCGACGCTTTGCCAGGACTTGAGCGCGACGCGGTTCGGCCTCCCCCTCCCCGCCCTCGGCTATGTGTTCGGCATCGCCGCGACGGTGTTCCACTTCGCGAACGGGCTCTGGGGCTTCTGTGTCTCGTACGGCATCACCACGAGCCGTCGCGCCCAGCGCCTGAGCGCGACTGTGTTCGGGGTCGCCGGGGTGGCCTTGTTCATGGTGGGCGCAAACACCGCCATCTACTTCGCGACGGGCGCTCGCATCGCAGTCTTCGGAGTCCCCGCGGGCGCGCGCACCGCGCAGCTGACGAAGACCTGCGCCGATTTCGGTGAGGTGATCTCGTTGCCCGTCCCCTCGCCCGCGAGCTCGAGCGGCCGATGAGCGCGCTCTCTCCGGCCATTCGCAGCGAGGGGGGCAAGGTCCGGCGCGTCGCCGTCGTCGGCGCAGGCGTCTCTGGCCTGATGACCGCGATCGAGCTCTCCCGGGCGAAGGTCCCGGTGGATGTCTTCAGCCTCTTGCCGGCGCGACGCTCCGCCTCGGGCGCGTGCGACGGAGGGATCAACGCCGCCCTCGACCCGCGCGGAGAGGGCGACACGCCGGAGCTCCACCTCGAGGAGTCGATGAGGGCGGCGGAGGGGCTCGCCCATCGCGCTCCGCTCGAGGCGATGACGCGGGCCGCCCCCCGGCTCGTGGAGCTGCTCGCGCGGATGGGCGTGCCGTTCCATCGCACCGGGGAGGGGCGTCCCGATGCGCGCCGGCTCGCGGGGGCGTCGAAGGCACGCGCCGCCTTCGCGGGCGCCCTAACCGGTCAACAGATCCTGTTCGCTCTCGACGCCCACCTCCGCTCGCTCGAGGCCGAGCCGTGCATCGACGAGCGCGGCGTCGTCATCCCGGGAGAGCCGCTGGTGCGCCGCTTCGAAGGGTGGGATTTCATCCGCGTCGTGCGCGACGAGGGCGGCATCTGCGTCGGGTTCGTGGCGCAGGATCTGAAGAGCATGTCGATCCAGGCCTTCGCGTGCGACGCGGTCGTGCTGGCGACGGGGGGAGCGGCCGGGCTCTTCGGGCGGGCGGGCGGCGCCTCCATCGGCCACGCCCTGGCGAGCGCGTTCGGGAGCGGGGCGGCGTTCGCGAACGCGGAGCTCGTGGCCGCGCACCCGACCGTCTCGACGGAGCGCGGCCGGCCGCGCGTCGTGTCCGGCGCCGCCCTCGCGGAGGGCGGTCGACTCTGGGTGCCTCGCGACCCGAAGGACGCGCGGGCGCCGCGCGACATCCCGGAGCGCGAGCGCGACTATTTCCTGGAGCGGCTCTTCCCGGAGTGGGGTGGCTTCGTCGGACCGGACGTGGTCGCGCGCACCATCCATCGCCTCGCCGTCCATGACCGCGCTGGCGTCGCGGCTCCGGATTCGAAGGAGCCTGGACGCGCCGTGTACCTCGACCTCACCCACGCCTTCGGGGCGATCGCCGGGATCGGACCTCGCCCAGACGTGGCGGCGCGGCTCGCGGGGGTGGTCGACGAGGCGCTGACCTTCGACAAGATCGATCTGCGCAAGGAGCCGATGCGGGTGTTTCCGGCCGTGCACGCCACCCTGGGCGGGCTGTGGGTCGATCACGAGCCGAGCGCGAACGGCGGGCTCGTCGTCGGGTCCCCGCGCAACCACGCGACGAGCGTCCCCGGGCTCTACGCCGTCGGAGCCGCCGCGAGCCAATACCGGGGTGCCCAAGCGCTGCCGGGCAACGAGCTGCTCGCTTCGGTGTTCGGAGGTGGGCTCTGCGCGAGCGCGGTCGCCGCGTACCGATCGGCGATGGCGCGGAGCGCCCTCGATCTGCCTCGGTCCATCTTCGAGAAGGTCGAGAAGGCGGAGACCGAGGCGTACGCCGCGATCCTGAAGAGCAACCGCGATGGAGACGGGGCCGAGAACGCCTACGCGCTCTTCGACGAGCTCTCTAAGGTGCTCTCGGACGCGTGCTCCGTGGAGCGGGACGACGCCGCGCTGGACGAAGCGGCGACCGCCCTTCGCGCGCTCGAAGGGCGCGCGGAGCGCGTAAAGGTGAACGACACCGCGACGCGCTCGAACGTCGAAGGCCCCTTCGTCCGCCGCCTCCGCGAGGGTCTGCGCCTCGCGCAGCTGATCGTCGCCTCCGCGCGCGCCCGCGACGAGAGCCGCGGTGTGCATTTCAAAGCGAAGGCACCGGCGCGCAAGGAGGGGACGCCCGCTTCGACCCTCGCGATCGCGGACGCGGGCGGGGCCCCGAAGCTCGTCCACGAGATCGAGTACGCATGCGCGGGGAAGACGGTGCGCGCGACGGACGCGATCGATCTCGGGGATCGCCCGGTGCCGCCGCGCGAGGTCGCCAAGCCGTTCGTGATCGGGCGCGTCGCCTTCGGCTCTCCTGCGAAGGATTCCAAGGAGCCGAAAGAGGGCAGAGAGCCGAAAGAGAACAGAGAGCCCAAGGAGCCGCGCGAAGGCAAAGAGCGCCGGCGCGAGAAGGGGGCCTGACGATGGCGAGCGAACGCAAAGTGAAGCTGCGAGTCCTCCGCCAAGACGCGCTCGACAAGCCCGACACGAAGCACTGGGAGGAGTTCGAGCTCGAGGCTACCGCCGGGATGACGGTGAGCGACGCCCTCGAGGCGATCCGGCGACGGCCGGTGGACGCCTCGGGCAAGGCCGTCTCGCCCGTCGCGTGGGAGCACGCGTGCGGAGTCGAGGCGTGCGGGGCGTGCACGATGAACATCCAGGGTCGCGCGCGCCACGCGTGCTCCACCTTCATCGAGGACATCGCCCCCCGCGGCCAGACGATCACGCTCGCCCCGCTCGCGAGGTTCCCCGTCGAGCGAGACCTCATCGTCGACCGCGCGAAGCTCGACGACGGCCTCAAGCGCGTGCAGGCGTGGGTGCGCCTCGACGGTTCGCGCGACGTGCCCGCGCCCGCCGAGAGCCAGGCGGTCCAGCGTGATCGCTTCGCCCTCGCCCGATGCATCGGGTGCGGCGCGTGCCTCGAAGCGTGTCCGGAGCTCCACGAGGGCAGCGCCTTCATCGGGGCCGCCCCCATCGCCCAAGCGCGCCTCTACGATCTCCATCCCGTGGGCGCCCTCGATCGCCGCGCTCGCACCCGGTCTCTCATGGGCGAGGGCGGAGTCGCCGACTGCGGCAAGGCTCAGAACTGCGTCGAGGCCTGCCCCAAGGGCGTTCCCCTCATCGAGGCCCTCGGGACGGCCGCGCGCGAGACGACCAAGGAAATGATCTTCGGCTGGCTGCTCGGCTAGCGGCTGCTGAAAAAGTCGGCGTCATGCCTCTCGGCACCGGAGTGGCTGCCAATTCACCCCCCGGCCCCCCTCGCTGTGCGAGGGGGGAGATCCGTCGGAGGGCTCCGCGCGCGACTGGGTCGAGGTGCTGTGCACAACCCAGAGCGCTGACTCCCCCCTCGCTACGCGAGGGGGGCTGGGGGGGTGAAAGAGCAGCAACTGCCCACCCAGAGGCCTGATCATGTTCGGTGCTCCAGCTGCTTTCGGAGCCGGCAGTATCAAGTCTCGCAGGTCGAGTCGCCACCGATGCAGATGCCGATGTTGTCGGGGAGGCCGGTGCCGCCCTCGCAGAGGGCGCCGTCACCGGGGCAGTCGTTCGTGGCGGTGTCGCAGAGCTTGATGCACTGGCCCGTTCCGAAGTTGCAGATGAAGCCCTCGGCGCACTCGCAGGGCTGGCAGAGCTGCCCCTTCCCGATCGCGACGCAGCTCGTGGATCCGTCGGCTCGAACGACGCTGCAGGTCTGACCGGCTGGGCAGTCGCTGCCGAGCAGCTGGCAGCTCTGGATGGGCATGCACACGGGGATGGGGAGCGCCGTCGTCGGATCGGCGAGGCCGGCGGCCGCGTCGAACATCGGCTTCGGGGCGCAGAAGGTGCTCTGAGGGCACGCCTCGAGATCACCGCAGCAGTAGGGCCGGCAGATTCCGATCGCGGGAGCGGGTCCACCGCCGCCCTCCCCTGTCTCGGCGGACGTCGCGAGCACGCACCCGAGGCCGGGGAGGCAATCCGCGCTGGAGTTGCAGACCCCGTCGATGATGGCGCTGCCGGTGGGCTCGCAGGTGCTGTGGGGGCTCCCGCTCGCGTCTTCGATCTGGCAGCCGTACGTCTCGGGGGTCGAGCCGCCTTCGCCTGCCCCGCCTCCCGCCGACGCTCCGCCGACGCCGGCGTCGCCGCCCAGGCCGGCGCTCCCTCCGACCCCCGAGGCCCCGCCACCGGAGGTCGTGCCGCCCTCGCCCTGGGGCGTGCACGCGACAAGACCGCCCGGGGTGCACTGGTCGACGCCGCAAAGCGCCGCATAGGAGAAGGCTCCGGGCGGCCCGCCGCCGGCCCCATTTCCCCCGATGTTGGATGCCCCTCCCGACGATACGTTGCCGCCGAAGCCATACCCGCCGAAACCGTTGGACCCCGCGTCCCCGGTCGAAGACCCGATATCGGCGCACCCCGAGAGCAGGATCGCGACCGTGAGGACGCGCCCCATATCGAGCTTCTTTTCAGCGAGATTCGAGGGCAAGGAAGGACTCCGGTGAATCATAGCATTCGCGGCGCCCGGCGCCGGGGGCCACTTCTCGGCAGGCTCGCTTCAACTACCGTTCCAAGGTGACGAGCCTGTTCGCCACGGGGGATTGTGCGCCGAGACGCGCTCGTACCGGGGCCGACCCCTGACATCGAAGTCCCGACTCCGTCGTGTTGGGAGGCACATCGCCCGATCTTCGATGTGATAGAGTCGGCCGCCTACCTGCGAGGTCCCATGCGCTTCGACCCCTCTTCGCCTGGACGCGGACTATTGGATCGGTCGCCTTCTTCCTTCCTGTGGATCGTCGGTGCCGCGCTCATGTCGGCCGGCTGTCCCGACCCGGAGGGCGAGTTCGACAAGTTCGCCGACCGCTACAACGAGATCAACTCGGAGGGTGGCGGCGGGAGCGGCGCGGGCGGCGCGCCCGAGTGCACGCCAGCGATGGAGGGGGAGATGGACGGGAAGTACCTGTTCACCCTCTCCGCGAAGATCAATTTGAAGAAGGCGTTCGCCCTCGACACCACCCTCACCACGCACGCGTCGGGTGAGGGCCTCACGGTGGATCTTTCGCTCCAGCCGCTCAGCTCGACGGACCAGACGACTCCGGTCGGGGATCCGCTCGAGTTCACGGCCCTGCCCGTCAACGCCGACGGGACCTTCGAGTGGGACCTCGGCACGGTCACCCTCGTCAAAGACGCGAACCCGATCACGCCGTCCGACGTCGAGGCGGAGCTCCAGCTCGTCGGCTCGATGTGCGCGAACAAACCGGACTTCATCTGCGGCGACGCGAACGGCACCGTGCTCAAGCCGCTCAACATGTACGACCTCGCAGGATCGCACTTCACGCTGCAGCGCTACGACGCGGACCTTCCGTCGCCCGTCATCAACTGCGCTGGTGACCCGGCCGTCTATCAATGATGAACGGAGCTCCGACCATGGCAACCTCCCGTAGGTCCTTCCTTCGATCCTCGTCCGCGCTCCGCGCCACCCTTGGCGGCTCCGCCGCGGTGCTCGCGCTCTCGTTCTGTCGCGAGGCGCACGCCTCCGGCTTCGCGACCGCGCGCTTCGGCGGCGAGCACGGACATCCCACGACCGACAACCCGACCGCGCTCTATTACAACCCGGCCGGCATCGCCGAAGACACGCCCGGAACGCCAAAGAAGTTCTGGCACGTGAAGATCTTCGCCGACGCGAACATCGCCTTCCGATGGGCGAGCTTCAGCCACGCCCAGAGCGATCACGACGAGCCCGAGCCGGAGGGCGCGACCGGCGCGAACACCGGCAACGCCGATCTCTTCAACGTCGTCACCGCGCCCGCCGCGGCCGCGACCGTCCAGCTCGAGAACTTCGCGTTCGGCGTCGGCTTCTTCGTCCCGCTCGGGGGCGCTTCGGCCTGGGGAAAGAACGATCAGTTCGCCGACAACAAGAGCTACGCCGGTCCCGTCGACGGCGTGCAGCGCTGGCACGCGATCGACGGCACGATCCGATCGCTCTACTTCACGCTCGGCGCGGCCTACGACATCCTCGATCGGGTCAGCCTCGGGGCATCGCTCAACATCATCAAGAGCGAGGTGAACACGGTCCGGGCGCGCGAGCCGAGCGGCACGAACAGCGTCGACGCCGAGGGCCGCAGCCTCATCGACGTGAGCGGCTGGAACGCGGGCCTCGGGGTGGGCGTCATCGGGGAGGTCTCGCCCGAGAAGGTGTGGATCGGCTTCTCCTATCAATCGCAGCCGGGCTTCGGGCAGATGCGCCTGAAGGGCACGCTCAAGAACAACTACGGCGGCAGCATCACCACCGACGAGGTCTCGCTCCTCCAAGAGCTGCCCGACGTCTACCGCCTCGGCGTCCGCGCCCGGCCGATCCCCACCGTCGAGCTGCGCGTGTTCGGAGACGTGACGAACTGGTCCGTGCTGAAGAGCCAGTGCGTCGTCCCCGGCGAGACCGAGACGTGCGACGTCAACGAAGACGGCAGCCCGCTCGCGACTTCGAACAACGTGCCCTACCTCAACCTCGTGAGGAATTGGGGGCCGGCGTTCGGCATTCGCGCCGGCGGCTCGTACTGGGTGATCCCGGCGCTGGAGCTTTACCTCGGCGCGGGCTACGACGGCAACGCCGTGCCCGACTCCACGCTCGAGCCCGCCCTGACCGATTTCCACAAGGCCTCCCTCGCCGGTGGTCTGCGGCTGACGGTCGGCCCGTTCTCGGGCGATCTGTCGTACACGCATTTGTTCTACGTTCCGCGCGACACCACGGGCGCGTCCGAGCTGTCGACGTACGCCGCCCCGTCCAAGTCACCCGACTCCGGTGGCCGCTACACCCAGACCATTGGATTCATCAACGCCAACGTGCAGCTCGCGTTCTGAGACGATGCTGAGACCCTACTCCGTCCGCGGGGTGCGGCCGTTCGTGGCCGCGCTCCTCGTGCTCTTCGCCTGTTCCGATCCGCGCAACGATCCGAAGCCCGAGCCGCGCACCTCGGGCCACCGCACCGGACCGACGGCATCGGCCACGTCTACCTCCACGGCGTCCGCCCAGACGTCCGCGACGCCGAAGCCGCCCTCGATCGGCGACAAGGCGGCGGGCTCGTTGGATCTCGGGAAGGTGAAGCTCAACGATCGCGAGAAGGGCACCCTCGCCGGCGTCCTCGAGTCGTTCCAGTCACCGTGCCCTTCGCAGCCGGTGAGCCTCGCCCAGTGCATCGTCGACAAGCGCGACTGCAAGACGTGCAAGCCCGCGGCCGAGCTGCTCGGTCGATTGGTGCGTCAGGGCAAGCAACCGACCGAGCTCGAGGGCGTCTTCAAGCTCCGGTTCGACGACTCGTTCGTGAAGAAGATCGATCTCGGCAACGCCCCCACCAAGGGGCCGGCCGACGCGCCCGTCACGATCGTCGAGTGGGCCGACTTCCAGTGCCCGCACTGCAGCCAGTTCCGCTTCATCATCGAGCTGATGGAGGAGCGCTTCCCGGAGCAGGTGAAGCTCGCCTACAAGTTCTACAAGCTCGACATCCCCGGTCACGAGAACGCCCTCGACGCCGCGTACGCCGCGTACGCCGCGAAGAACCAAGGCAAGTTCTGGGAGATGCACAAGAAGCTCTTCGACAACCAGGAGGGCGGCCTCGACCGAGCGTCCATCCGCAAGTTCGCGCGCGAGCTCGACTTGGACATCGACAAGTTCAAGAAGGACATGGAGTCGGAGGAGACGAAGCAAGCCGTCGCCGCCGACATCAAGCAGGCGAACGACCTCGGGCTCAAGGGCACGCCCTTCATCTGGATCAACGGCCGCATGCTCCCGTTCGAGGAGCTCGGCGGCAACTTCCTCCAAGAGTTCGAGCAGTGGGTGAAGCTCGACATCGAGCTCGCTGGTCAGACGCCGGCCGCGCCGACGCAGAAGTACCAGCAGATGATGGACGAGATTAAGGCCGCGAACCCGGGCGCCACCGAGGCACCGGAGCCCGGGGCGAGCAGCTCCGCGAGCGCCGGGCCCGCGCCGGAAGGCTCGTCGAGCGCCGCGCCCTCCGCCTCCGCGGCGGCGTCGTCGGCACCCTCCGCCTCCGCGAGCGCTTCCGCCAAGGCTCCCGCCGCGAGCGCGTCGGCGGCCGCGAGCGCGTCAGCGAGCGCGAAGCCCAAGAAAGCGCCGTGAAGGTCCTCGACCCGTGCGGGTGCTTTCCGACGGGTCGGCACTACCCCGGCATCGCCCACCTCATTCGCGTCGCCGCGATCGGCGTCGCGACCGAGATCGAGGCGGAGGCGGCTTGGGTCGAGAGCCCCATCGCCTTCATCGACACCGAGACGACGGGGCGCGATCCCAACGTGGACCGCGTCATCGAGGTCGGCATCGTGATCGCGGTCGGAGGCGAGATCGTCCGGAGCAAGAGCTGGCTCATCGATCCCGGGATCCCCATCCCCGCCGAGACGACGGCCGTCCACGGCATCAAGGACGAGGACGTCCGGGGCAAGCCGCCGTTCGCCGAGGTGCTGCCGGAGATCCTCGAGTTCGTCGCGAACGCGATCCCTGCCGCCTACAACGCCGGGTTCGACCGGAGCTTCCTCAGGGCCGAGCTCGCGCGCGTGGAAGGCGCGCCGCCGTCCCTGTCGCCCGCGTTTCGGCGCGACGTGGAGTGGCTCGATCCGCTCGTGTTCGCGCGCGAGATCTTCAAGGAGGAGCAGAGCCGCGCCCTCGGTGAGGTCGCGCAGCGCCTCGGCATCGAGCTCGAGAAGGCCCATCGCGCCACCTACGACGCGGAGGCCGCCCTCAAGGTCCTGCTCGCGCTCGGCAAGGATCCGCGCCTGCCGCGAGGCTACGCGGCGCTCCTCCAAGAGCAGCGCCGTCTCGCGCGCCAATTCGACGAGGTCCGTCGCTTCTGGCGCAAGCCGAACTGAGCGGCCGCGATGGCCGACGAAGTCCCGAGCAAGAAGCGGCTGCCGGTGCTCCAGGATCGACCGGAGAGCGGCGAGCCTCCCCCCGAAGAGCGCCCGCCCGGACACTGGGTGATCGCGGCGGCCGTCGTCACCGTCCTCGTGTGGCTCCTCGGCGCGGGTGTCTCGAACGCGCTGCTGCAGAGGATGAAGGCCGACGCGCCCTACGTCCTCGTCGGCACCAACATGCTCTCGCTGCTCATCGCGGCGGGCGCGGGCGGGGCGCTCACGGCCCGGTTTGGCGCGCGGGCGTCGCGCAAGCGCGACCTACGGCGCGTGCGCGGCCGCCGCGTTCGGCTGGACGCTGGCGCTGACGTCCGGCCTGGCGAGCACCCCCATCGCGTTTTGGTTCGCGACGTTGGGGCTCTTGCTCGCCGTGGCGTGGACGGGCGGCTATCTCGGCTACCGAATCGCCTCCCGCAAGAAGGCCGTCAAAGACGTTTGAGCTCGATCGAGGCGAGGGGCAGGTCTGCGAAGACGAGGCCGCTCTCGGCGTCACGCGCGTCGGAGGCGACGTCGAGCAGGGGCCGGAGCATGAACGCCCGGGTCGCGAGTCGAGCGTGCGGCACCACGAGGTTGCTCTCGCGGATCGTCTCGCCCTCGATCCACAGGATATCGAGATCGATCGTGCGCGGACCCTTTCGATCCGCGTCGGGGCGCCCGAGGGCCGCTTCGATCGCCTGCGTCCGGCGCAACAGCTCGGTGGCTTCGATCGCCGTCAGCACGAGCACGGCCGCGTTGACGAACGGGGCCGGGCCCGCGTCTTCCTCGGCCGGCGTCTCGTAGAGGGGCGAGGTCTCGGTGACGTGGAGCTCGTCGTCGGCGCGGAGCCGTTCGATCGCGCTCTCGATGTGCTGCACGCGGTCGCCGATGTTCGAGCCGAGCCCGATGACGACGCGCCGAATATGATCCACGGCCCGTTGTTACTACAGGTTCCAGACGGCCGACATATCACCTTTCGTGCGAACGTCGACGTCGATGCCCACCCCCGGCTCGCTCTGCTCGCCGACCCAGCCGGCGCTCAATACGCGTCCGTCGCGCGCCTGCCGTCTCCCATCCGTCGGCCCTCGGGCCGCGGTGGGAAGACGCGCCGGTCCTCCGAGAGGCGGCGCGTGACGAGCGAGCGTCGGCCGGGGTGGGTCTCACCAGCGGGCTCGACGAACAGGGCGCGGAGCTCCTCGAACGTCCTCGGCATCGACCGAGCGACGACGGTGGCGTGGTCGCGGCAGAGGAGCACCGTCTTGCCGTCGACGACGACACGGCTGAGCTTCGTGCTCGCGAGCAGCTGCTGACAAACGGCGCAGGGTGCTTGCTGCGTGCGGCGGGGCATGCCCGCAGCCAAGC
Source organism: Polyangiaceae bacterium (assembly GCA_044225865.1). Classification (GTDB taxonomy): domain Bacteria; phylum Myxococcota_A; class Polyangia; order Polyangiales; family Polyangiaceae; genus Xiheicaenibacterium. Next base: position 147,893 of record JBGAID010000004.1, read on the forward strand.
AGAGGGCACGGCGGCGGGCCAACTTTCGGCGCGGACGCTCAGGGGCGGCGGTGCTGCTCCGCCCACTCGATGACGCGCGCGGCCGGCTTCGTGCCGGTGTGACGGCCGAGCTCCTGGATGCCGGTCGGGCTCGTCACGTTCACCTCCGTGAGGCGCTCCCCGATCACGTCGAGGCCGACGAAGATGAGCCCGTCGGCGCGGAGCCTCGGCGCCATGGCCGCGATCATCTCGCGCTCGCGGGGCGTGATGTCACAGGGCTCGACGTGCCCGCCGACGTGGATGTTGCTGCGGAGATCGTCCTTGCGCGGAACGCGGAGGATGGCGCCGAGCGGCTCGCCGTCGAGCAGCAGGATGCGTTTGTCCCCCGACGTCACGGAAGGCAGAAACTCCTGGATCATGGCGAGGCGCTGCCCTTCGTGGGTGATGACGTCGACGATGGCGCGCGCGTTCTTGTCCGCCTTGGAGACCTGCATCACCCCCACCCCACCCGCGCCGTCGAGGGGCTTGATCACGGCGCTGCCCCCGACCTCGTCGACGAAGGAGAAGATGAGGTCGCGATCGCTCGTGACCATCGTGCGCGGCATCCAGTCCGAGAAGTGCATGGCGTAGAGCTTCTCGTTCGCGTCGCGAAGCCCGCGCGGATCGTTCACGATGAGGGGCCCGCCCCGCGCGTGCTCGAGGAGCAGCGTCACGTACGAGTAGGCCCGGTCGAAGGGCGGATCCTTCCGGATGAAGACGACGTCGACGTCGTCGAGGGAGATCTCGCGCGGATCGCCGGACAGGCGGATGCGCGGCGCGTCCGCTTCGATGCGGACCTCGCGGACCCGGGCGAACGTGCGCCCCTTCCGAACCCCGAGCTGTGACACGAGGCAATGGAGGCTCTCGTGGCCGCGCGCCTGCGCCGCTTCGATGAACGCGAACGTGGTGTCCTTGTCGGGGTGCACCCGATCGAGGGTGTCCATCACGAAGACGAATCGCATCGCGGTCACCTCCTTGGCATACTGCCGCCCCGAGTCGTCGCCCGTGACCGCCGCGCGCGCAAGCTGGATCTTCTCAATCGCCCTCGTCGCGTGCGTGTCTCCGAGCGCCCCGCGCGCGGCCCCGCACGCGCCGCCCGCTCGCGTCGATCGCGTCGACGCGGCGCCCGCGCCCGCGCCCGCGCCGCCCGATTCGGAGGTCGTCGCTACCGACGACCGCTTCGCGGTGGCGGCCGAGAACACCTCGGCGGTGGAGGTGGCGCGGACCATCCTCGAGAGCGGGGGCTCGGCGGGCGACGCGGCGGTGGCGGGGGTGCTCGTCGGGTGCGCCGCCCATCCCTCTTCGTGCGGGCTCGGGGGCGGCGGCGCGGCGATGATCTACGAGGCGAGCGCCGGCCGCGCATCGTTCCTGGACTTTCGGGAGGCGGCGCCGACGGGCGTGAAGCCCGCCGAGCACATCGCTCGCGCCGTCCCCGCAGATCGGCGCGGCGTTTGGGTGGGCGTGCCGGGGCTCGTCGCGGGCCTCGCCGCCCTCCACGAGCGCACCGGAAAGCTCCCCTGGGCGAAGGTCGTCGAAGCCGCCGCCGACTTCGTGGAGCGCGGCCTGCCTCTCTCTCCCTATGCGAAGCAGGTGATCGCCTGGAGCTCCGGGTGGTTGAAGGACGACCCGCGCGCCCCTCTGCTCGGCCTCCCCGCCGAGCCGGAACGAGGGGACGCGACCGTGAAGAACCCCGCCCTCGTCGCCACGCTGCGCGCCCTCGCGAAGGGCGGCCGAGCCGCGTTCTACACCGGGCCCCTCACCGACGACGTCGTCGACACCGCCCGCGAGAAGAAGAGCCGCATCACCCGGCGTGATCTCGCGCGCTACGAGGCGGAGTGGCGCGAACCGATCCGCGCCCCCTGGGAGGGCGTGGAGGTCATCACCGCGCCCCCCGCGTCGGGAGGCGGCTTCACGATCGCGACCGTCCTCGGCATGTTCGATCGAAAGGATCTGCGCGCGCTCCAAGCGGGGTCGGGTCCGCTCGTGCACGCCGTCGCCGAGGGCATCCGCGGCTCGTACGCCGACCGCGCGACCTCGATCGGCGATCCCGACTTCATCAAGATCGACCTGAAGGCGCTGCTCGATCGGGAGCGGCTCGGCGCGCGCCGCGCCAAGATAGACATGAAGGCCACGTCGCTCCCCCGCATCCCGAGCATCGCGGAGTCGGGCACGTTCCAGATCGTGGTCGTGGACGGAGCGGGCAACGTCGTCAGCCTCACCGCCACCCTCACGAGCATGTTCGGCTCGAAGCTGGTGACGCGGGGCGGATACGCCCTGGGCGACGCCCTCACCGACTTCACCTTGGACGACTACGGCAAGCGCCTCGTCTCGAAGGGCCCCAACGTCGTTCACGGTGGAGCGCGGCCCGTCGCGAGCGCCGTCCCCACCCTCGTCTTGGAGGGCGGAAGACCGATCCTCGCGCTCGGCGGCTCCGGGGGCCTCCGCGCCACGACCGGCGTGCTCGAGGTGATGCTGGAGCGCCTCGCGTTCGACCGACCGATCGCGGAGGCCGTCTCTGCGCCGCGTTTTCATGTCGCATCGAGCGGAGCGCTCAAGCTCGAGAGCGGCCTCGCCAGCCTCGCCCCGGATCTCGCGGGGCGCGGAGAGATCGTCTCCGAATCAGGACCGGCCTTCGCGGCGGTGACCGCGATCGAGCTCGGCACCGAGGGCGGCAAGCGCAGGCTCGTGCCCGTCTTCGATCCCCGGAAGGGCGGCGCGGTCATCGTCGTGCGCGACCGCCGTTCGCGGACGCCGTCGAGGGGCGCGCCCTGAGCGCGCGCGCGTAACCAAACGCCGCGCTCGTTCGTAAGGCTCCCACATGGCGAAGGTGCCGCCCATCCCCTCGTCGGAGATCACCTCCGAGCGCGACTACGAAAACCGTCCGAGGCCGGGCGTGCCTCCCCCCGAGGATCCGGACGAAGACCGGGCCGAGGTCGACCGCGGTCGCCGTGTGTTCGTTCGAAACGTCACCCTCGCGGCGGTGGGCGCCGGGGTGTTCGGGGCCGGCCTCTTCGCCTGGTCCAAGCGCCGCGGAGGCGCCCCCGCTCCCAGCCTCTCATCGCTCGCTCCCTTGTCCGCATCGCCCAGCGCGCGAGAGCTCGCCGCCGTCGCGCTCGGTGACGACGACGCCCTGACCAGCCTCGAGCGCGTCACGACCTACAACAACTTCTACGAGTTCGGTCTCGACAAGGCGGACCCGGCTCGTAACGCCGGGACCCTCAAGCCCCGGCCGTGGACGGTGCGCGTCGGGGGCGAGGTCGCGGAGCCGAAGACGTGGGACCTCGACGAGCTGTTGAAAGAGTTTCCTCTCGAAGATCGCACCTATCGCATGCGCTGCGTGGAGGCGTGGTCGATGGTGATCCCCTGGCTCGGATTCCCGCTCGCCAAGCTCCTCGCCCGCTCCAATCCGACGAGCCGCGCGAAGTACGTCGCGTTCAAGACGCTGCATGATCCGAAGCAGATGCCCGGGCAATCCGACGACGTGCTGCCCTGGCCTTACGTCGAGGGTCTCCGCATCGACGAGGCGATGCACCCGCTCGCGATCCTCGCCGCTGGTCTCTACGGCCGCGAGCTGCCCCATCAGAACGGCGCGCCGCTCCGGCTCGTGGTGCCGTGGAAGTACGGCTTCAAAGGCATCAAGTCGATCGTCGCGATCGACCTCGTCGAGTCGCAGCCCCCGACGACATGGAACAAAGCCGCTCCGCGCGAGTACGGCTTCTTCGCCAACGTGAACCCGAACGTCGATCATCCGCGCTGGAGCCAGGCGACGGAGCGCCGCCTGGGGGCCTCGCCGGAGCGGCGCCGCACCCTCATGTTCAACGGCTACAGCGAGCAGGTCGGCAGCCTGTACGCGGACCTGGATCTCGAGAGGTTCTTCTGAGCCGCGCCGCGCCGCTCGATCGCAACGCGTGGGTGCCCTGGGCGGTATGGCTCGGCGGGCTCATGCCCGGCGCGTCGCTCCTCGTCCGCGCCCTCACCGACGACCTCGGCCCCGACCCGGTCGCGGACGGGCTCAACGCCTGCGGCGAGCTCGCGATCAAATGCCTGCTGCTCTGCCTGGCGTGCACCCCCCTCCGGATCGTCTTCGGCTGGACGCTCCAGATGCGCGCGCGAAAGCACCTCGGCCTCCTCGCCTTCACGTACGCGCTCGCCCACTTCAGCGTGTACCTCTTCGTCGATCATCGCGGGGCGATCGCAGAGGCGATCAAGGAGATGCTCGACAAGCCCTTCACCCTCGTGGGCCTCGCCGCGTTCGTGTTGTTGCTCCCTCTCGCCTTCACGTCGACGAAGGGCGCGATCAAGCGCCTCGGCGGCAAGCGGTGGAACCGCCTTCATCAGCTCGTCTATGTCGTGGGCATCCTCGCCGTCGTGCACTATGTGATGCGCGCGAAGAAGGACACGACGGAGGCCATGATCCACGGCGCCATCCTGGCGTTGCTCCTCGCCGTCCGCATCTTCGAGAAGGTCCGCCGTCGGGTAGGTCGCCGCGTCACTGCGTGACGTTTCGGCAGCGTGACGGAGCTCGCGCCTCCTCTATCGTGAGCCGATGCGTGCCCCTGTCGCTCTCGGACTTGTGGCTTCGACGGGCGCGCGGGCGGCGTCGCATCGACTACAGCGGGGAGGGAGACTCCCTCGCGACGGCTCAATCCTTCGACGCGAACGTCCTCGCGACGATGATCCGGCACGGCAACTTCGACTACTTCAATGGCGAGATCGTCTGGGATCCGGACATCGGCGCGCGCGCTCTCCCGGCGAGCCTGCTCCGCGACGAGAAGCCAGCCTACTTCGGCTCGCTCGCGTGGCCCCCGTTCGATCCGAGCGCGCCCCCCGACGCGTTCGATGACGAGAACGTCGCCCGGATACCCGCGGGCTATCGGTACGTCCACGGCGTGGATCCGTAGCCCGCGGATGAAGGGCGATCAGAGCTTCGAGCTCGCGTGGTCCCAGTTGACGAGGTTCCACCATGCCTCGACGTACTTCGGTCGGGCGTTGCGGAAGTCGATGTAATAGGCGTGCTCCCAGACGTCGCACGTGAGGATGGGCGACTTGCCCTCCGTCATCGGGTTGCCGGCGTTGCTCGTCGCCACGATCTCGAGCGCGCCCGCGCCGTTCTTCACGAGCCAAGCCCAGCCGGAGCCAAACTGCCCGACGGCGGCCGCGCTGAACTTCTCCTTGAAGGTCGAGAAGCTCCCGAAGGCCTTGTTGATCGCCTCGGCGAGCGCGCCCTTGGGCTCACCGCCGCCGGCCGGCTTCATCGAGTGCCAATAGAAGGTGTGGTTCCAGACCTGGGCCGCCTGGTTGAAGACCGGGCCGGAGGTCGTGCGGATCAGATCCTCGAGCGACTTGTTGGCGAGGTTCGCGTCGGCCGCGACCAGCTCGTTGAGCTTGGTGACGTAGGCCTGGTGGTGTTTGCCGTGATGGAAGTCGAGCGTCTCGGCCGAGATGTGAGGAGCGAGGGCGTCCTTGGCGTACGGGAGCTCGGGCAGCGTGAAAGCCATGTCTTCTTCTCTCCGGTCAGGTGACGTTGCGGGAGGCAGAGACTAAGCGCGCACGGCCGCGCCGCAACCCCAAAGGAGGTGAGGCGAAGTTGCGCGCGCCGCGCGCGCGAGGCGGCCGCGGGTGCGCGCGTTGCGGCCAAAGCATCGTTGCAGTAGTCGACACGGTGTGTTTCGGCGGCCCGCCGTGGAGCTCATCGCCGGAGTCACGCTTTGGCTCGGGGGCTGCGATTCAATCTTCGGCGTCGACTTCTCGAACCCTCGGCTCCGAGAGGGAGGAGGAGGCGCGGGCGCCGGGAGCGGAGCGGAGTCGGGCTCGGGCGGCGCGACCGAAGGGTGCGACGTGGGCTTCCCCGACTCGACACCATTCTGCGTTTCGACCGGGGGGTTCGAGATCCCGTGCGGGGAGGCTCCCCATTGCGCGGGTCATTGGGTCGACGCGGGGCCGAAGGATCGGTTCGAGCTCACGGGCTCGGACATCCTCGATCGGGTCACGGGCTTGTCCTGGCGCTCCGACGTGCTGTCCGCCTCCGACCGGCACGGATGTCCCGATGGCTACGAGCTGCCTTCCAGGTTGGAGCTCCTCAGCATCGTCGACTACGGCCGATGGAGCCCGGCGGTCGACACGTCGGTCTTCCCGGGACAGCGCGGCGTGTTCGCGACCGGCTCGATCGCCGAGCAGGGGGTATGGGTGGTCGACTTCGAGACGGGAGCGTTCCGTATAGAGCCTGCCGATTACCCAGCATCGCGGCGGTGCAAGGCGGGCGTGTGGGATCCCAAGCTGGGTCCCGTCGCCGGCACCGACGAGACGCTGCGGGAGGCGGCTTCGGGGCTCTTGTTTCGGCGTAAGGCGATCTACGCGACGGGCTTCTCCGATGCGGGCGACAAGTGCGCCCTGCTGCCTCCCTCACCCTGCGGCCCTTTTCGCGCGCCGAGCGTCAAGGAGATGTTCGTCGCGATCCGCGACGACGGTCGGATCGATCCGGCCCTCGATGGCTTTCCGAGCACCGCCGATTCCCGCGTGCTGACCTCGTCACCGCGTCGCAGCGAGCTCGCGCCCCAGCTCTGGACGATCTCGCTGCGAACGGGAGAAACCGAACCGATCGCGCTCGACGACACGTCGACGGTCGGCTGGGGTGTGTACTGCGTCTCCGGCGGCGTCCTCCACGATTGACCGCGATAGCGAGTCAGTTCGTCTGACCGAGATAGCTGAGCGCCACGTAGAGGATGTTGTCATTGGCGGGCGAGATCGCGACCCGCGAGAGGTGCGTGGCAGGGTGGGGATGGATCGTGAGCGTCGAGTTGCCTCGATCGTAGATGCTGATCGTGCTGTCGACGCCGTGACGCCCCACGATCGCGACCCGGCCCGGGTCCTTGGGGCTCGGGGCGAGCGTGCCGTTGTTGAGGGCGTAGGGGGGCAGCTCGTGCTCGACGTAGACGATGCTGAACGTCTCTCCGCCGTCATCCGAGTGAAAGAGGATGTTGTTCTGATCGGCGGTGCGGCGCTCGAGCACCCAGATGACGTTCGGATCGACCGGCGAGAACGCGAAATCCAGCAGCACCCCCGTCCCCAGCTCAGGGAGGAGCACCCTCCTCCACGTCAGGCCCATGTCTTCGCTCAAAGAGATCGCCCCCTCCAGATCGGCGTAAGCGGAGCCGATGACGATGGATGGGTCCTTGGGCGCGAACCCGAATACCTCGAGACCCGGGGAGCTCGATCGCTCGGTGAACGAAGCGCCGCCGTCGCTCGATTCCATGATGGCCGCTTCCCGCGCGAAGACGACGCGCGAGCCGTCTTCGGCCTCGACGCCGAACCCTTGGAGCCCGCCGACGTCCAGCTCGAAGAACCCGGCCTTGGAATATCGGAATCCTCCTCCGTTCGAGACGCCGTAGAGGAAGCCCGGCTCCGCGGCGTAGAGGCGCTCCGCCTTCCATCCTCCGCCCAAGCGCTCCCAATTGCAGCCCGCGTCGCCGGAGCGCATGACCATTCCGTCGACGTCGGCGTGGAGCACTCCGGGCGTCGCGCTCACCGCGACGTCGAGCGTGTACGCGACCGTCGACGGAGGCTCTCCGAGCACGGGCACCAAGGTCGCGCCCCCGTCGAGGGAGAAGGTCACCCCGGTCGTGCCGGTCACCGCCTGACAATCCGGGGGTAGCCACTCCGGTGAGAGGATTGGGGCCGGTTGGCTGTGCACGTCATGGCCGCCCGGCGCGTCCCTTCCCCCCGCCCCGCCGCCCCCGGTCGCCGTCTCTTGGGGAGGCTCGGCGCAAGCGGCGCCGAGCATCAGAGCGCAGAGGCTGGGGATGACGCGCTCGACCATGGCACCCAGTCTAACAGGCTGCTGAAAAAGTCGGCGTCATGCGGAGGGCACGGCCGCGCGTCGCCCGCCACAAAAGGAGAAGAGCGGCTCTCCTCGAGGGCCGCTCTTCCATCTTCGGCGCTGGTCCCTCAGAACGAGGCGACCATCTTCACGTTGTTGTCTTCGTCGAGGTCGGAGGCGAGCGCGTAACCGACGCCGGCTCGCTCGGCGGCGGCGACGGAGAACCCTCGCACGTTGCCGACGTAGACGGGCGACTGCTGGATGTAGCGCGACCTCAGGTGCGTCCTCGACATCGGGATCTTGTGCGGGTCGAAGACATAGATGGTGAGGCGGTGACCGCGGATTTGATAGAGGAGCGCGGCCGCGTTCTTCGAGTCACGCACGCGGTGGATGCGGGCGCCGTCGAAGCTCGCCGCGTCCACCCCCGCCCCGTCGCCGCGGCGAAGGAGAGAGAGCGCGGGCCGGCGAACCGGGACACCCACGTAAGGCTCGAGCCGCGTGAGATGATCGGGGTTGAGCTCTTCGGGCGGGAGCGGGTTCGCGTGCTGGGAGACGAGCTCGTCGAGGAGGGCGTCGAGGCTCGCGCCATCGTCGTTCGCGGCCGCGGCGCCGATGCTCGTCGCCGCGAGGGCGTTGGCGAGCGGAACGGAGATCCCACGCGCCATGCGCTGCGAGTCCGAGCGCATCACGACGACGACCACGAAGCACGCCGCCACTGCGAACGCGCCGACGAGGGCCCACTTGCGGCTGCGGCTGTCGTTCGCGACGTAGGTGGCGCGCGCCTCGACGGCGCGGGGCGGGATCTCCTGGGCGGGCGCGCTCGCGGCCTGGACGAGGACGGCCTTCATCCTGTCTTCGAGACCGCGCGGAGCGGAGCGGGTACAGGAGCTCCGAAGGCTGGCTCGCATCGCGCGGACCAAGTCGAGCTGCGCTTGGCAGCCCGAGCAGGCCTTCAGGTGAGCCTCGACCTCGACCGTATGGGATGGGTCGAGCTCACCGTCCGCGTACAGCATCAAGCTGCGCGAACAACAGATGGTCTGGGCTTTCGCCTTGATCGCATTCATACGGCTGCGCGGCGGCGGTTGCGGAACTCGTTGATGTCGGTGGGGGGACGGTTGCTGTCTTCCGGCCGGGAGTCGCGGGCGTCGCTCGACTCGGGGCCGACGATCCCGAGAGCCACGGCGTGATCGCGAAGCCGAGTCTGCAGGAGCTTGCGACCTCGATGCAAGCGGCTCATCACGGTGCCGATCGGGCACCCCATGACCTCCGCGATCTCCTTGTAGGAGAGCTCTTCGACGTCGGAGAGGATGACGGCGAGGCGGAAGTCCGGAGGGAGCTCGTCGAGGGCGCGGGTCAGCTCCTGCTCGATGATGGGTTGGAGGGCCTGGGTCTCCGGGTCCCGGATGCTGCGCATCGTTGCAGCGCCCACCCAACCATCGGCCAGCGGGTCGGCGCTGGGGCTGTCGAGCAAGTCGCGCTCCATGCCTCCCCGCCGATACCGGTTGATGAAGGTGTTGGTCAGGATGCGGAGGAGCCAGGCCTTGAGGTTCGTGCCTGGCTCGAACTGGTCACGCGCCCGCATCGCCTTCACCAGGGTGTCCTGGACGAGGTCTTCGGCCTCGGCCGAGCCCCGGGTCATGCGTGATGCGACTGCGTAGAGCGTGTCCAAATGCCCGAGCATCTCGACGGCGAAGGGGTCGGACGCGCCTGAACGGGCGCCCTCTTCCTTCACGCTCTCGGGTTTCTTGAAGAAGAAGAACGCCATCCTAGCCTCGGTAACCGCCCAGACTGCGCATCATTCCCGGGCGGGACAACCTCCGAGCAGATCATTTCCTGCTGGCCAGGGCCTTCTCGAGCTCGTCGACTCGCTGATGGAGGCGCTGCACCTCTTCTCGCAGCTCTGCGAAGGACTTCGCCGTGGGGACGAGCGAGGAGAGCGACGTCTCCATCAGCTCGGACAGGCGATTCTTCTTCTCGTCGGCTTTTTCGCCCGCCTTGGGCTCGGCCGCTACCGGCGGCGGCGGCGGCGTGGGCGGGGCCGCTTCGGCCTCGGTCGTCTTTGGGGCGGCGCCCTCTTGGCCAGGGATGAAACGGCCGAGCGTCCCCTCGCGGAGCTGATGGAGGAGGCGGCCTCCGCGCTCCTGGATGAGATCTCGAAGGGCGGCGAGCGGGACGCTGCGCGGCTGCGATTTGAGATCTTCAGAGAGGATCAAAGCGAGGGTGACCTCGGTCTTGTCCTCCTTCGTCTTGTTGTCGATGATCTGCACCTCTTCGCCGGCGCGGACCATCTCCCCGATCTGTTGGAGGGTGACGTACTTGCTGTCGCGCGTGTCGTAGAGCTTGCGGTTCGAGTAGCGCTTGATCACGCGGCGCGGCCCCGCGGTGGAAGCGGAACTGGTGGAAGCGGCGCCCGTCTGCGCGACGGGGCCCGAGGTTTCCTTCGACGTTTCCATGGGCCGGTCCTGTCACTCTCGCACCCGATACCGCTTTCCGCAACACCCCGCCTCACGCCCCGAGCCCCTGAAAGTTCATGGTGTTTCGCGGCCTCGGCTATACGGGGGCTCGCATGGGCTCCGGCCGCCGGCTGCTGATCTTCTGGGGCGTGGTCGTCTTGCTGTTGGGCTTTGTGCTGGCCGGCTGCGCGGAGCGCCGCTCCGTCCCCGAGCTCCTCGTCCTCACCGACATCACCCCGCGGACGGTCGGGGTCAGCGACCGGGTCGATATCCTCGGCCGCGACCTGCCAGTGGGCCAGGTCGAAGAAGCCAAGGTCGTGCTCCGCGGGGACCTGTACCGCCCCGGGGTCGCTCCCCTCTTCGACCAGACGATCGAGATCGAAGGGGCCCGCCTCGAGCGAGACCGCGTCTCCTTCGAGCTCGATCCCCTCCTCTTGGAGCGGTTCACGGGCCGCGGTGACGACGCGAAGCACACCACCTTCCGCGGCCGGGTCGAGGTCCGGCTCCCGGGCGCCTCCGCGTCGATGCCGGTCGTGGGGTCGCTCCGGAGCGAGGTCACCCTCGATGTCCAACCCCGCCCCCCGTCGAAGAAGGCGGCCCAGAGCCGGGAGGCCTCCGGGAAAGAAGCACAGAGCTTCTTCGGCTGGACGGTCGAGCCTCGCGAGGGCCCCGACGGCGGGATGGTGGTGCGGGCCGTCCGCGCCGACAGCCCCGCCGCTCAGGCCGGGGTCCAGGTCGGGGACGTCGTGCTCGCCTTCGCGGGTGTGAGCGCCCTCGACGCGTACGACCTCGTGCCGAACGGGCTCGAAGGAAAGACCTCGGTCACGATCGGGCGAGGCGACCAGCGCATCGACGCGGTGCTCGACACGCAGTCGTTTCGAGGCGACGCGGAGACCGGCCTCACGGAGGGGGTCATCGTGCTCGCGACGCTCTTCGCTCTGCTGCTGATCTTCGGCACGCGGCTCGGACGAGGCCTCGCGTGGCTCGCCCACCGGCTCCGGGAGGAGATCGCGCGGCAGCGCGTCCACGGCGGCAGCTTCCTCGTGGCGCTACTGAGAGCGGCCGTTCAAGACGGCGCGGCTCGGCCGGGCGCGCGCGGCACGTTCTCGTCGATCGCGCCCGCCCTCGTCGGGGTCGGCATCTCCATCTCGTTCGCGGCCCTCCCCTTCGTGGAGCTGAAGCGCCGCGCCGAGCTCGACATCGGCATCTTGTACCTCGTCTCCATCACCGCCTTGCTCGCGATGGGCCTGCTCACCGGCGGCTGGAGCTCGGGGCGATCGATCATCGTCGGCCGCGCCCGCGCCGTGCTCGAGGTGCTCGTGTGCGAGCTGCCGGCGGCGTGCTCCCTCGGGGCGGTGGTGGTGATGACGGGCTCGCTGCACGTGCGCGACATCGTGCTCGCGCAGGTCGGCGCGGGCGGAAAGCTGACGGAGACGGGCGGCTGGCCCTGGGCTTGGAACGCCCTGCGCAGCCCCCAGCTCTTCTTCCTCTTCGCGCTCTTCTTCGTGACCGCGCTCGTCGACGGCCACCGCGAGACCTCCAAGGCCCAGGGCCGCTCGCTCGGCTCGGTGGCGTTCTTCTTCGCCGAGTGGACCCACGTGTTCGTGATGTGCGGCCTCGGGACGATCGCGTTCCTCGGCGGCTACTCGGTCCCGGGGGTGGGGGCCCAAGAGCTCTACGCGAGCGCGGGCCTCCAGGCGCTCGGGTGCGCGCTGTTCCTGCTGAAGTGCTGGCTGCTGGTGCTGGCGCTGCTCGTCCTCCGCGCGTCGCTGCCGCGGATCCGCCCCGACGTGGTGCTGCGGGTGGGGCTCAAGATGCTGCTGCCTGCGTGCCTCGTCGCCCTCGCCGTCACGACGCTCACGATTCGCTTCCCGATGCTCCCGTCTGCGGAGAAGACGGTCGGTTGGGTGACGATGACCACCACCGTCGCCGTCGCGCTCGTCCTCGTGGGTTGGGTCTACGCCTCCGCCCGGCCGACACGAGCCGAAGAGACTCGGCTGCGCGCTCGCGTGAACCCGTTCTTGTGATCTCCTCTTTCCGAGTCGCTCGGACCCGGCTTACGCTCGCGCTTCGTGGTGGAACAGGAAAGTCGTCCCAACTGCACGACGTGCGGTCTCCCGCTCTCGGAGCCGACGTGCCGAGCATGCGGGGGAACCAGCGCGCCGATCGCCCTCGCCGACGGCCTCGCGAGCGCGGCCAGCGCCTTCGCCCCCGACCCCGGACGTCCCGAGCTCGAGCTCGCGCACGACGCTTGGAAGAGCGGTGACTTCGGCCGCCTGGTCTCCCATTGCTTGGCCGCGGAGGGGATCAACGACGCGAAGATGCAGCAGGGCGCGGAGGGGCCGAGCTTCAAGGCGATGGTGCGCGGACTCTCCACGATCATCCGCGTCCTCAGCGCCGCGCAGGAGCTCGTGATCGAGGTGCCGGTGGTCCGGCTGCCGCTCACCCAATACGTGCCCTCGCTCCGCGTCCTGCTGGAGCTCTCCGATCGCGACGACACGCCCACCCGCTTCTCGGTGCGAGGCGATCTCGTGATGGCGCGCTTCGTCGGCCGGCTCCCTTCGATGCACCCCTCCTCGCTGTGCGCCGCCCTCCAAGCCGTCGCGACGGCGGCGAGCGACGCCGCGCGGTTGCTGATCGGCGCCCTCCAAGCGCGCGAGATCTCCGCCGACGAGCACCGCTCGATGGCGATCGACTCGCTCCCGCGCGGGGTCGTCATCGGGGACGAGCTGCCGACGTCTTCGGCCCAAGCGGTGAAGAAGCAAGCAGCGGGCGGCGCTGGTCTCTTCGACTCGATCGCGCCGCTCGTCGAGGGCAAAGAGGGCAACGCGCGCGCGACGCCGGTCGGCGACATCCCGGCCGTGCTCATGCCCCCCGGCGGGATGAACGTCGCGCCCCCCCAACGCCAGAAGGTCCCCACGCCCGCCCGCATCGGCCGGCCGACCCCGGGGTTCATCGCGACGACGGGCCCTTCACCGAAGGCGCCGCCGCCGCCCGCCCGTCCGCGGCCCGAAACGGCCGCGCCCGCCACCGCGGCGATCCCTCCGACGGCGCCCGTCCCCGCGCCGCCTCCTCCTGCGCGCGGCCTCGTTCCTCCTCCCAAGCCGAGCCTCACCCAGCTCGCGGCCGCGAACCCGGTTGGCCGAACGATGGTGAGCGCCGACGGGGCCGCGATCACCGAGCCCTCCGCCCAGGGGGGCACGGGCCCGCTGCCGCCCGCTCCGCAGCCGGGCGGCACCGCCCCTCCGCCCAAGCCGATGACCAACGTCCCGCCGACCGATCCGCTCGGCGACACGTTCATGTCGAACGGGCAGCCCAACGCGCCTCCCCCCAAGACGGGGACGCCCGCGGACGGCCTGTGCGAGCTCCTCCACCGCGCCCAGACGCTCGGGGCGGTGCTGAGCTTCGCGGATCAGCCGGCGACGATGTGCCTCCTCATCCGCGCGACCGTGTATCGCGCCATCCAGGAGTTCGACTCGACCACGCCGAACGCCGTCTCCGCCCTCTATCAAGCGACGTTGCCCATGACGCGCGAGATCTACATCACCGCCCCCGGCATGCGGCGCGGCTCGATGGCGATCCCGGCCACGTCGCCCGCGTTCGAGATCATGGCGCGCATCGTCGCCCAGCGCGGCGAGCTCGAGCCGACGTCGCAGGTCCAGGTGCAGCCGATCACGACCGCGCAGGACGCCAAGCAGCACCTCGCCCGCTACGTGTCCGAGATCGATCAGGCCCCCGCCGACGCCGAGCTGCGCCACTTCTTGGCCCTCGGCGCCCTGAGCGAGCTCCTCGTCCGCACGAAGCTCCCTCCGGCGACCCAGGATCGCCTCCGCGGGATCCTCGCCCACGCCAAGAAAGAGGGCGCCAAGCAGCCGGTGGTCGATCTGATGATGACGGCCCTGACGAGGATGATCGCATGACGGATCGCCTTTCGGATCTCGCAGCCAAGGTTCGCGCTTCCATCGTGGGGATCGTGTCGCCCACGAGCCAAGGCTCCGGGTATTGCGCCCTCCCCAACGGCCTCATCGTCACCAGCCTCGACGTCGTCGGCTACGAGCGCGAGGTGCAGCTCAACCTCGACAACGGCGTCGTCGTCGGGGGCGCGGTCGTGCGCGCCAACGTCGCCCTCGACGTCGCCCTCGTCATGCCCGTCGAGCGCGTCCCCCTCGTCCCCCTCGAGCTCGGCGGCGAGGCGCGCATCGGAGACGCCGTCGTCACCGCCGGCCGCAACGGATCGGAGCCGATCGTCGTCCCGAGCCGCATCGTGAGCACGGGCCGCGTCTGCGAGGGCTTCGCCCACATCCAGCTCGACGTCTCCGGCGAGGAGATCCTCCGCGGCGCCCCCCTCGTCAGCCGGCACGGCGGCGTCCTCGGCCTCACCGTCCGACCGCGCAAGCACATGGTGCTCGGCGATCGCGGCGCCCACCGCAACGTCGCCGGGCTCGTCCTCCCCGCCACCGCGTTCGAGGGCGGATTGATGAGCGCGGAAGGTCCTGCCGAGGAGGTGCTCGAGCTCGTCGCCGAGTACGGCTGCCCGCGCTGCGACACCATCTTCGAGCCGGAGATGGATCGATGCCTCGAGTGCGGCACCCTCCTGCCTCATCGCTGGCAGCGCGATCTCGCGATGACCCGCGCCGTCGAGCCCCCCTTCAAGGGCCTCTTCGCGGTGAAGGCCGCCCTCGCCTCCCTCGGCATCCCCTCCAACCGCGCGCGCGTCGGACCGGCGACGTGGCGGTTCTCCCCCGCCGTCCAGGGACAAGAGGTCGACACCCAAGTCGACCTCACCACCGACGCTCAGGGCGACAACCTCATCCTCCGCGCGCCCGTCGTCCGCCTCGGGCCGGAGGGCTTCGAGCACCTCTATCGGCACCTGCTCACGCTCAACGACGAGACCTCCGGCGCCTATCGATTCGGGGTCGTCGACCGCACCGTCTACCTCTCCCTCTTCGAGCCCGTGGCGAGCGTCGACGCCTCTGCGTTCCCTTCGACGGTCAGCGAGTTCTCGCGCGCCCTCGGCCGTTACCGCTCCACCCTCCAGCGCCACTTCGCGCTCGAGCCCGCCTACGAGCACGAGCTCGACGCGTAGCCGCTTCGGACCCCTCCCGCGAGGAGCGGAGCTCGGAGCAAGGGAGGGGTCGCCGAGCGGAGCGAGGCGGGGGTGGGCATCTTCAATCTTCGTCGAGGCCGACGTTGACCGACGCGCCGAGCCGCGCGATGCAGGCGAGATGCGACACATCCTCGTGACGGGGGCGAACAAGGGGATCGGCCTGGCGCTGGTCGAGGCGATCCTGGAGGCGCACGGGGACACCTTCGTCTTCCTCGGGGCGCGCGATCTCGAGCGCGGGCGCGGCGCGGCGGCGCCGCTCGCAGAAGCCGCCCCGGGCCGGGTCGAGGTCGTTCGGCTCGACGTGGCCGATGAGGCCTCGGTGGCGGCGGCGAAGGTCCAGGTCGCGGAGCGCCTCGGCGACGGCCGGCTCTTCGGGCTCGTGAACAACGCGGGCATCGGGACGAAAGTCGCCGACGGGGCGCGCATCGTGGAGACGAACACCCTCGGCGTTCGGCGCGTGTGTGAGGCCTTCCTCCCGCTGCTCGAGCCCCAAGGCGGGCGGATCGTCAACGTGACATCCGCGTCGGGGCCGCTGTTCGTCGCGGGCGCTCCCCCCGAGGTGCGGCGCGTGCTGACCGACCCCGACGTGACGTGGCCCGCGCTCGAGGCGCTCATCGCCGCGCACCGGACCCAGGGCTCGAGCGAGGCCTACGGCTTCTCGAAGGCGTGCACCAACAGCTACACGATGATCCTCGCGCGAGAGAACCCCGCCCTGAACATCAACGCGTGCACGCCCGGGTACATCGCCACCGACATGACGATGCCCGCCGGGGCGGACCACAAATCGGCGTCGGAGCTCGGGATGAAGACCCCGCGCGAAGGGACCCACGCCCCGATGCACCTGCTCTTCGATGCCCTCGAAGGAAACGGTCGCTACTACGGCAGCGACGCTCGGCGCAGCCCCCTCGACCGCTACCGCGCGCCGGGCTCGCCGGCTTACGTCGGGCCCTGATCTCGGCGTGGAAACGCGGCGCGCGGCCGCACGTACCGTGCGCATGCTCCGCGCCGCGTTCCTCGTGCTCTCCATCGCGGTCGCGCTCGCGCCCGCCGGCTGCCGTCAGAATGACGATCCCGACGCCGCCGACGAGCTCTACGCGCGAGTCGCCGCCGACGACTACCACGGGTGGGATCGCGCCCCCGGCTACGAAGCGCGCACGCCCTCGAACGCCCCTCACTCGGACCAGGTCGAGATCTTCGTGAACGACGTCATGGCGGCCGCGCTCGAAGAGGAGGGCCTCGACGCGTGGCCAACCGGATCGATCGTCGCGAAGGACGGCTACGCCGACGACGGCACCCTCGAGCTCACCGCCCTCATGGAGAAGCGCGAGGACGGCTGGTTCTACGCAGAGTACGGCGCCGACGGCACCGCGAAATACTCGGGCCAGCCAGCGATCTGCGTCGACTGCCACGCCTCCGGCAGCGACGCGATCCGGGCCTTCGCGCTGCCCTGATCCGCGCCACGAGGTGCCCACCCCCGCCTCGTCCTCCGACGGATCTCCCCCCTCGCACAGCGAGGGGGACGGGGGGGTGAATTGGCAGCCACTCCGGTGCCGAGAGGCATGGCGCCGACTCTTTCAGCAGCCTTCTGTGGGGGTCGATGTCAAGGCGCACTTCGACGTTTCGCCGCCAGCCTTCGCATCGGGCGTTGGGTTTCAGTCTCGAGACGAGGTTTGGGTTGTCGCGGTCCCAGTTCGAGTGCGGAGCCGTGAAGCCTCCGGTCCGGTGATCGATAGCGAGCTCCAGGTTCAGGCGGTCACTCTGTCCAACATCCGTGACGAGATCGAAGCTTGTGTGTTCTTCCGCAAGAGCGGGAACCATCCTTCTGTCTGGGCCTTCGATGGCCATTGCTTCTGTCGGTAACTCCGAGGGGGCATAGCCTGTTAGTCGGGCCTCCGATCGCGATCGGGACCAGGGTGCTGATGGATGCTTCCCCTCGAACCTTGCTCGTCTCTCGGTGCTGCGTTGAACCTCGCGGCCGTGATCCAGGGTCGCGCCCCGGTCTACGAGACGAGCTTTGAACTTTTCGTCGGGTCGTACTCCTCTCCGCGCTTCCACATGGCAAGCGCGATCGCTGCGATTCGTCGTGCGATGGTGAGCTTCGCGAGATTCGGCTTCGTGCCTGCGTCCAAGAGTCGCTGGTAGTCGGCGTAAAGCGGCGACGTCTTCTGCGCGACGACGGTCGTCGCGGCCGCTTTGAGGACGTGCTTCGCAAGATGGTTGTGATTGAAGTTGAGGCCGCGTGTCGTGGCGACCTTCGCTCGGACCCACTTGTTGTCGACGCCTCGGACCCAGTCGGACGACGAGCGCATGACGATCCCGAGGCCGCAGTAGGACCAAAACTGCCGCTTGGTGCGGAAGCGTTGAGGGGTGATCGTGATCGCCATCAACTGCGCGGCTCGAATCGGCCCGAAGCCGGGGCACGTCTCGAGCTTTCGGCAGAACGCATGCCGCCGCGCCTCGCGAACGAGGTGCTCCTCGCATCGGTCCTTCAACTCCTCCTGATGGTCGAGCTCGTCGTAGAGTGCCTGTGCGGGCACACGCTTGTTCGTCGGCAGTTTCTTCAGCCACGCGGACCGCTCGCGCTTCGAGTACACGCTCGAGTCCGTCGGGATCCCTCTCGAGCGGAACATGCTCTTGATCCGGTTCTTCGTCCGCACGACGTCGTTCGTGACCATCGTGTGGACCCGGCAAGCCTCCCGGAGCGCTCCGAACGAGCCCACATCCTTGAAGACGCGCGTCGTGACTCCGTCCGTTCGTAGCAACTCGGCCAGTGCGAACGCATCCCGGCGATCGCTCTTCGCGCCACGACTGCTCTCGACCTTCGCGACGACGATCTCCTCCGCGTGGGGCTTGAGGATCTCGTGCAGCCACTCCGCCTGCGTTCCTTCTTCGAGGCATACGTGTCGCTGCCCGGGGATCAGCTTCAGCATTTCGATCAGAGCTTTGCCGTTCGTCTCGACGACCTGCTCTTTCACGCGCTTGCCGCTGGGCCCTACGACAGCGATCGTCGTGCTTGCTGCATGAACATCGAGCCCGATATATCGATCCATGGCGTCCTCCTTCGGTGACGAGTTCTTGTCTGGAAACTCGATCGTCGCCGCCGAACTCGGAGGACGTCATCTCTTCTTCAATAGGCTCCGTGCCCTTTCGTGGGTCCGTTGCCGTTGCCCAGAGCCGGGTCTCGATGGGAGCCACCTCGACCCACGAGAGGGCGCGGAGGCGCGCGTCGTCGAAGCCAGGCAAGCAGCGAGGCGTTCGTCGACGCGCGTCATAAGGGAGCGGTTGGGCCAACAACGCCACCCCCGTAAGATGCCTGTTAGCTCGCCTTCTTCTTCTCCACGAACGCGGCGATGCGTCCGATCGCGTCGAGGTTCTCGGGGAGGAGCTCGGAGTCGTCGACGGTGATGCCGAACTCGCTCTCGAGGAAGGCGACGACCTCGAGCACGCCGGTGGAGTCGATGATGCCTCGGTCGAGGAGGGAGGCGTCGTCGGTGAGGGCGTCCTTGTCGGCGACGTAGAAGTTCTCGGTGATGAACTTGCGGACCTTTTCGGCAGTCGTCATGACGCTTCTTTCTTTCGGCTGTGGAGGACGCGCGCCTCGCCCGTCTCGTCGGCGACGGACTCGACGTTCTCGTAGCTGCGCGCGCGCGTGAAGAGGATGGAGACTTGCTTGGCCTGGCCGGCGCCGATCTCGAAGGCGAGGACGCCGCCCGGCTTGAGGAAGGCGAGGGCGTCTTTGACGACGCGGGAGTGGATGGCGATGCCGTAGGGGCCGCCGTCGAAGGCCTCGCGCGGCTCACGCTCGAGGAGGGTCGCGCTGGCGCTCTCGAGCTTACCGGTCGAGATGTACGGGGGGTTGCAGACGACGACGTCGACCTTGCCGGCGAGCTCGGGGCGATCGGCGAGGGGGCCGAAGAGGTCCCCTTGGTGGACGGTCACGCGGCCGGCGAGGCCGAGCCGCTCGACGTTCTTGCGCGCGACGGAGACGCACCCGTCGGTGAGGTCGGAGGCGTGTACGGTCGCGGTCGGCACGTGATGGGCGATCGCGCACGCGAGGTTGCCGGAGCCGGTGCACATGTCGATGACGAGCTGGGGCCCCATCGCCGCCTCGCGGGCGCGGAGGATGTCGATCGCGGTCCGGGCGAGGGTCTCCGTCTCTTTGCGGGCGACGAGGGCGCCCTCCGCGCACGCGAGCTCGAGCCCCATGAAGAGGACCGTCCCGCGCGCCATCGACTCTGCGACGGTGCCACCTTCTTCGACGTTCGCGCTCATGACAACCCCGTCTTCTTGATCTTGCCCGTGGCCGTCTTCGGCAGCTCGCTCACGAGCTCGACGTACTTCGGCACCATGAAGTTCTCGAGGCGGCTCTGGCACTCGAAGATGATCTGTTTGTCGACGAGGGTGGCCCCCGCCTCCAGCACGACGAACGCCTTCACCGCCTGTCCGAGGATCGGGTCGTCGACGCCGATGACGGCGCACTCCTTCACCCCGGGGATGTTGTAGATGGCGGCCTCGACCTCCTTGGGGGCGACCTTCTCGCCGCGCGACTTGATGATGTCGTCCATGCGGCCGACGAAATAGAGATCGCCGTCTTCGTCGAGGCGGCAGAGATCGCCCGTGTAGAGGACCATCTCGCCGTTTACGGGGCCGGGGCGGAGCTTCTTCTTCGTCTCCTCGGGCTTCTCCCAATAGCCCTTCATCACGGTGGCGCCGCGGATGACGAGCTGGCCGACCTGGCCGGGGCCGAGCTTGTTGTCGTTCTCGTCGACGAGCCACAGCTCGGTGTTCGGGATGGCGATGCCGACGCTCGTGATCTTCTCTTTGAGGCGCTCGGGCGGCATGTACGTACACCGCTTGCACTCGGTGAGGCCGTACATGGAGAAGACGCGGGCCCCCGGGAAGAGATCCCACAGCACGCGGATGTGCTTCTCGGCGAGGGCGGCCGCGGTGTTGGTCACGTAGCGGATCTTGGAGAGGTCGAACTTGGAGAGGCTCTTTATCTCCGTGAGGATCGCGAAGATGGTGGGGACGCCGGGGAAGCCGGTGACGCCCTCTTCGGACATGACCTTCAGCACCTGGGCGGGATAGGTGAAGCTCCGCTCGAGGACCAGCCGCGCTCCCATCCGGAAGGCCATGATCATCTGGTAGAGGCCGTAGTCGAAGGCGAGGGGGAGCACGCCGAGGATCACGTCGTCCTCGACGTTCTCGAGGTAGGTCGTGATCGACGTGGCCGCGGTGAGCATGTTGCGATGGGTGAGCATCACCCCCTTCGCGTCGCCGGTGGATCCGGAGGTGTAGATGATGCTCGCGAGATCGACGTCGAGGGTGCGACGGCGCGGGGCGGGGCCGCCGCCCGCGAGGGCCTCTTGCCACGAGGCGCCGCCAGGGAGCTTCTCGAGGCGCTCCTTCGGCATGTTGCCGCTCACGATCGTGAGGGCGAGGTGGGAGCACTCGGGGACGGCCGCCTCGAACACGTTCGCGATGTGAGCGTCGGTGATCATCGCGCGGGCGCGGCAGTCGTTGAGGAGGTACTTGAGCTTGTCCGCCTTGGTCAGCGGGTTCACGACGCTGACGATCGCGTTCGCCTTGAGGACGGCCCAGAACGAGATGACCGTCTCGACCGTGTTGTCTCCGAAGATGACGACGCGGTCCCCGCGCTCGACCCCCTTCTTCTCGAGGAACGCGGCGAGGGCGTCGGAGCGCGTGTCGAGGTCGCGGTAGGTCAGGCGCTGCCCCTGGCAGACGAGCGCGACCTTGTCCGGCAGGCGCCGGGCCGACTCGATCAGGTAGTCGTGGAGCAGCGGGGTGGCGCGGTCATGGAGAGCGGGCGGCATACGGGCCCAATGTCTATCAGCCTTTCGCGGGCCGGGGGAGGCTCGCCAAAGCTCAGTGCGGCGCCTCGCTCTTGCAGTCGGACGAGCAGCCGTCGCCGCTCACGTTGTTCCCGTCGTCGCACTCCTCGTCGTTGGCCGCCTGCTTCACGTGATCGCCGCAGTGGGGCCCGAGGGTGCAGTCGGGGTTGCAGCCGTCGTAGCCGCCGTCGTTCACCCCGTCGTCGCACTCCTCGCCGAAGAGGCTCTGGACGCTGGCGTCGCCGCAATAAGCGCCGAGGTGGCAGCCGGGGGCGCAGCCGGGCTGACCATCGAAGCTGTAGTTCGCGAGGTTCACCCCGTCGTCGCACTCTTCGTCGGGGGCCTGGACGGTGTGATCACCGCAATGGGGCCCGGGGGTGCAGTCGGGGTTGCACGATCCATAGCTGCCGTCGTTGACCCCATCGTCGCAGGTCTCGTCGCCGGCGACGATGCCGTCTCCGCAATCGGTGGTGCACGAGCTCTTCGCGCTCAAGAAGCCGTTGAGGGTGAGGTTGAAGTTGGACGCGTCGGTGTGGCGCTCCGCGTGGAAGAGGGCGATCTCGTAGACGTTGCCGGCGGTGATGCCGAGGGTCTGGGCCGTCGGATCGTCGAGGGTGAAGCTCCCCGAGCGCTGGGGGTGGAGCCCCCCGAGATCGAGGGCGAGGTGACCATTGATGAAGACCCAGACGTCGTCGTCGCCCGAGAACGCGAGCGACTCGCCGCCATTGAAGGTGAACCACGTCCGGACCTCGGAGGTGAACCCGAAGTTGTGACCATTGGAGGGGTTCTCTTGATCGGCCAGCACCCAGCCGAGGCCATCCATCGGGAAGAACGACGAGTCAGGGAAGTAGTAGCTGTTCGGGCTCTGCTGGGTGAGCGTGATCTTGGTGACGCGCTTGATGTTGACGCCCGCGACGTCGTTGTACCATTGGTCGAAATTGGCCTGGCTCGTCGTCTGCTGGTTGTATGGACACGGGCCGATGATGGGCGAGCCGCAGATCCCGGTGTAGACGGGCTTGCCGTCGGCGCCGAGCTGGGTCGCGACCATGCCCGGGGTCGGGTTGCTGCCGGAGAAGATCTCGAAATCGGGGTGGCGCGTGGATCCGTTCTTGGGCCGCGCGATCACGTCGCGGAATGCGATGGGGACGTCCAAGGTCGGCGGCAATGGCCCCAATACGTCGATGCAATCGAAGCCGGCCTCGATGGTGCAGGTCGAGGAGCAGCCGTCGCCGTCGGTCGTATTGCCGTCGTCGCACTCCTCGTTGTCGCTCGGGAGGATGAGCCCGTCGCCGCACGCCGAGGTGCACGCGCCCAGGCTGCAGTTCGGCTCGACCTCGCAGAAGGGATTGCAGCCGTCGCCGATATCGTCGTTGCCGTCGTCGCAGGGCTCGTCTCCCTCTTTGATCGCGTCGCCGCAGACGGTGAGGTGACAGGGCTGACCGGGGACGTCGCAGGCGTAGCCGGTCTCGCGCTGGCAGGTGTCGGAGCAGCCGTCGCCGGACACGGGAGGGACGCCGCCGTCCTCGCAGTCTTCATTGCCGGCGATGATCCCGTCGCCGCACGCGGCCGCGACGCACGGGTGGCCGGGGCTGTTGCATTGCCAGCCCGGCTCGACCTGGCAATCGTCGGAGCAGCCGTCACCGGCGATCGCGTCGCCGTCGTCGCAGGTCTCTTGTCCCGAGACAATCCCGTCGCCGCAGTCGACCGTGCTCACGCACGCCTCGCCCGGGTCGGGGCACGCGTAGTCCTGCTCGACCGTCTTGCAGTCGGCGGAGCACCCGTCGCCCGGTTGGTTGTTGCCGTCGTCGCAGACCTCGCCCGGCTGAATGGCGCTGTCGCCGCAGCCGGTCATGTCGATCCCGCCGACGCCCTCGCCGCCTTGGGCTTGTCCGCCCGCGCCATTGCCTCCGGTTTGGAATCCATTGCCGCCCTCGCTCGAAGAGCCGCCCGGGGAGTGTCCGCCGTCGGTGGTCGCGGCGCCCGCCTCGCCGCCCTGCCCGATGATCACCTCGGGGGAGCCGTCGCAGGCCGCACCGAGCACACCGATCATCACGAGGACGCGCCGACGAAAACCAGGCCAAGCCGCGAAGTGAGCCATTGTGAAAGGCTAGAGCCGCGGCTCGGAGCCCGTCAATGTAGGCTGGAATTTTCCACTGGTATCATCCGGCCCGACACCTCTCACCCGCGCGCGGTGCACGCCCCTCAGCCGGGGTCGAAGGACTCCTCGTCGAAGATGGGCGCGAGCGCGTCGTAGACGAACTCGTCGAATCGAGCGGCGCGCTCCGCGTCGAGATCGATCAGCACGAGCTCGAGCCCCGCGACCGGGCCATCGCGGACGACGCGCGTCACCCTCGCCGCGAGCTCGAAGATGTCGGCGGTGTGAGGGTGGACGATCTCGAGGCCGACCTCCTCGCCCGGGCTCACGTCGACGGCGCCGAGCGCGAAGACGAGGTGCTGGGTCACGGCGCGCTCGAAGAAGCCGACGAGGTCCGGGAGGCGCTCCGCGATCAAGGAAAGGGTGAGCGCCTGCTCCGGGCGGCGGCGGTGAGCCCGCTCGACCGGGAGCGCCCGCAGGAGGCGAGCAGCGCCCGTCTCGACCTCCGGAAAGCGATCCCTCACGAACGCGATGAACGAGTCCCAAGTCTGACGGGCCTCGCGGCCCCACCCATAGAACTGGATCCCGTAGCCGGTGCGCGAGCGGCCGCGCGTCTCCACGCGATGAACGAGCTTGCCGTCCGCCTCGAAGAGCGTCGCCCCGGGGGGCAGGACCATCTCGATCCGGACCAGTCGGTTGAGGGGCAGGTCGGAGCGCGTGGTCGATACGAAGACCCCGCCGTGCCCCACGTCCTCCGTCGCCACCTCTTCGCGATCGCGACCGAGCCGGATGAGCAGCGGCACGCCGCAGCGATATCGACGGTCGCGGCGCCGGACCGGCGCCGGGGTGGCTCTGCGGATCGGTCGAGGCAACCCATGGAAGGCTACACGGCGAGGCGAATGGGTGAGCGCACTCTCTTTCGAGATCCGTTTCGAAGTGCGCTTCTCAATCCATGAAACCGGCGAGCAGGACTAGCTTCCGGATCGTGACCACCTCGGGCTCCACCGACGCGGAGGGCGCGAAGAAGAGGCCGCCGGCGCGGGTCTTCGTCCTGATGTTCCTCGCGCTGTGCGCGACGGGGGCGTACTTCGGGTATCGCAAGTGGGCGAGCACGCAGCCGCTCGAGTGGAGCGGTACGGTCGAGGCGCGCACCGTCGAGGTCGGCTCGCGCGCGGGCGGCCGGGTGAAAGAGGTCCTCGTCAAAGAGGGGGATCGGGTGAAGGCCGGGGATCGCCTCATCGTCCTCGAGCCGGGCGACCTGGAGGCCCAGGCGCTCATGGCCCAGGCCCAGCTCGAGCAAGCGCAGGCGGCCCTCAAGAAGCTGAGGGCGGGGGCGCGGCCGGAGGAAATCGCGCAGGCGAAGGCGCGCGCGGACACGGCGGAGGCCGCCCTGTCGGAGGCGCTCCACGGCGCGCGCTGGGAGTCGATCAAGGCAGCGAAGGCGCGGCTCGAGGCCGCCACCGTGACCGTGGAGAAGGCGAAGCTCGACGCCGACCGGGCGAAGGTCCTCTTCGACGGCGGGGCGATCTCGAGGGCGGAGCTCGACGCGGCGGACGCGAACCTGCGCGCCGCCACCGCCCAAAAAGAGGTCGCCCAGCAGTCGCTCAACGAGCTGCAGAACGGCGTCCGCAAGGAGCAGCTCACCCAGGCCGCTTCGCGCGCCGACGAGGCGAAGGCGAGCGCGAAGCTCGTGGAGGCGGGCGCGCGAATCGAGGACATCGAGAGCGCGGAGGCCACCGTGAAGGCGGCCCAGGGGCGGGTCGATCAGATCAAGACGACGCTCGCGGAGCTGACGATCGTCGCGCCGCGCGACGCGCGGGTGGAGACGCTCGATCTGAGGCCGGGCGATCTCGTGCCTCCCAACGCGACGGCGGCCGTGCTCCTCGAGGACGATCAGCTCTACGTGCGCATCTACGTCCCCGAGACGCAGGTCGGCCAGATCCACCCCGGCGACGAGGTCCCGGTGTACGTCGACTCGTTCCCGAACAAGGCGTTCACCGGCCACGTCGAGCACATCGACATGCAGGGCCAATACTCGCCGCGCAACCTGCAGACGGCGGACGAGCGCGCGAACCAGGTGTTCGCGGCCCGGGTCTCGCTCGGCGCCGGCAGCGACACGAGCGGCAGCCTGCGCGCGGGCATGGCCGCGATCGTGAAAGTGCGGAGGCGCGAGTCGCCGTGAGCTCGCGCGCGATGCCCTCGAGCGTCGAGCCCGCGCCGGGCTCGAGCAAGAGCGCGATCGTCGTGCGCGGCGTGACACGGAAGTTCGGCGACTTCACCGCCCTCGAGAACGTCGACCTCGAGGTGAGGCGCGGCATGATCTACGGGCTGCTCGGCCCAAACGGATCCGGCAAGTCGACGCTGATCCGGATCCTGTGCGGGCTCCTCGCGCCGACGGCGGGCCACGCGTGGGTGCTCGGCTACGACGTCGCCTCCCAGGGCGAGCAGATCCGGCGAAACATCGGCTACATGAGCCAGAAGTTCGCCCTCTACAACGACCTCACCGTCCGGGAGAACCTCGACTTCTACGCGCGCGTGTACGGCCTCTCGGGGCCGCGCCTCAAGGAGCGGCAGAAGGCCGCCATCGACCTGACCCACATCGGGCCGTACCTGGATCGGCGCGCCGGTCAGCTCTCGGGCGGATGGAAGCAGCGCCTCGCCCTCGGCAGCGCGCTCATGCACGAGCCCCGCGTCATCTTCCTCGATGAGCCGACGGCGGGCATCGATCCGGTCGCGCGCCGCGAGCTGTGGGATCTCTTGTTCAAGCTCGCGGCGGAGGGGATCACGATGCTCGTGACGACCCACTACATGGACGAGGCGGAGCGCTGCGGTGAGGTCGGCTACCTTTACCTCGCGAAGATGATCGTCAGCGGGACCCCCGACGATCTGAAGCGCCTGCCGGTCGTGAACCGCGCTGGGACCCGCCGGGTCGAGGTCGAGGCGGCGGCCACCGCGCGCGCCCTCGCGTACCTCCAGTCGCGGCCCTACTGCATGAGCGCGACCATCTTCGGCCAGTCGGTGCACGCCGTCCTGAAGAGCGAGGTCGACGACGGCGCCCTCACCGATGACCTCCACCGCGGCGGCTTCGGCGACGCCCACGTCCGCCCCATCGCCGCTTCGCTGGAGGACGTCTTCGTCACGCTCACGGAAGAAGAGGCGGCGGCCCGAGAGCGCGGCCGGGGGAGAGACTCATGAGCGCGCTCGTCAGCTCTTTCATCGCGATCTTCCGGAAAGAGTTCGTCCACATGCGGCGCGACCGGAGCACGCTCGTGATCGCGCTGACGATCCCGTTGTTCCAGCTCATCCTGTTCGGCTTCATCGATCAGACGGTGACGAACGTCCCGACCGTGGTCGTCGATCAGGACATGACCCGCGACAGCCGCGAGCTCATGGACAAGCTGCGCGCGACCCACACCTTCAAGATCACCACCATCACCTCCGACCCGCGCGAGGCGCGCGCCCAGATCGCCGCCGGCAAGGCGAAGGTCGGGGTGGTGATCCCGCCCGACTACCACGACAAGAAGGCGAACCACGCGGGCGCGAAGGTGCTCGTCCTCATCGACGGCTCCGATTCGAACGTGAGCGCGCAGGCGCTGGGGGCGGTGAACGGCATCGCCGCCGACGAGAACGTCAAGACGCTCAGCGAGACGGTCAGCGTCGCGAGCGGGGCCCACGCCGCGCCCCTCGCCGTGCAGCCCATCGTGCTGTTCAACCCCGACGGCCGGACCGCGAATTTCATCATCCCCGGCCTCATCGCGATCCTCCTCCAGATCGTCGCGATCATCCTCACCGCCGTCTCCATCGTGCGCGAGCGCGAGAACGGGACGCTGGAGCAGCTCCTCGTCACGCCCATCGATCCGCTCGGGCTCATGCTCGGCAAGCTCGCTCCCTATCTGTTCGTCGGGCTCGCCGAGATGACGATGATCCTCCTCGCCATGCGGTTCGGCTTCGACGTGCCCATCCGCGGCAGCTTGTTGTTCCTCTTCGGGATGGCCCTCATCTACCTGTTCGCCCTCCTCTCGATGGGCCTCTTCATCTCGACCCGCGCGACGACGCAGGCCCAAGCGCAGCAGATGGCCCAGATGTTTCTGCTGCCCTCGATCTTCTTGAGCGGGTACATCTTCCCCTCCGCGGGGCTTCCCTTCGTCTTGAAATGGATCGGCCGCGCGATGCCCGCGACCCACATGATCGAGATCATGCGCGGGGTGGTGCTGCGCGACGCGGGGCCGCTCGAGCTCTTGCCGAACGTGGCCGCCCTCGTCGGGATCAGCACCCTGATGGTCGGCCTGAGCGTGCGGAATTTCCGGAAGTTCAGCGCTTGAGATCGCGCTTGCCCTTGGGGGCGAGCGGCTCCGACTTCGCCTCGATGCGCGCCGACGTCGTCCCGATCGTGCGCTTGATGGTGCGCGCGCCCTCGAAGCCCTTGGCGTCCGTCGTCCAGAGCCGAACCTCCGCCCGCGCCACCGCGTCCGCGACGATGCGCCTTCGGATCGCGATCGCGGCCGCGCCCTGATCTTCGGCCGGGGGCAGGCCTTGGATCGCGTCTTTGACGAGCAGGCCCGCGTCGTGGCCGAGCCCCACCCACCACGACGGATCTTTGCCCTCCGCCTGGCGGAAGCGCACGAACATCGGATCGATCTCGGCGTGCCCGAGGACGGGGTAGATCCCCGCCGTCGCGAACACGCCCTGGCTCGGCCCCGAGCCAACCGCGTCGAAGCCGAACGCGAGAGACAGCCCCGCCGCGCTCGCCCCCACGTCCGCGCACGACGGGCCCCCGTCGACGACGAGCCCGTCTGCGCGCGACGTCGTCGCGAAATCGAGGGAGGCCCCGCACGGCTGCTCCGCGACGACGGATCGCGCCACCTTGGCGTCGAGATCCGCGGTCGTGCGCTCTTCCACGAGCAGCGCGACGCGCTTCTTCCCCGCCCGGACGAGACCGGCGACGAGGGCCGACCGCGTCGCGGCGAGATCTTCGCCGAGGACGAACACCGCGCCTCCGTCGGGGATCGGGCTCCCGGGAGGGCGGAGGAGGAGCACGGGGACCCCCGTCCGCTTCGCGTACGCGAGCGCGAGATCCGCCTCCTTGGTGTCGAAGCCGGCGACGAGCACGGCCGCCCCGTCCGCGTTCAAGAGGGCGAGCGACTCGTCGATCTTGGCGAGGTCGCGCTGGTCGTCGCGCACGACGAGCCGCGTGCTCCCTCCGGGCAGATCGAGGGCGAGGGCGAGGCCCTTCGCGACCTCGATCCCTCTCCGCCGCAGCTCCTCGCTCCGCAGCGGGAGGAGCAAGCCGATCGTGTTCCGCTCGAGGCGCACCCCCGCGCCCTTCGCGGCCACCCGCGCGACCGCGTCCGCGTTGCCGCCGAGCAGGCCCGCGGCGATATCGAGCAGGGCGCGCGCGAGCGCCGGATCTTGCCCGCGCTTGACCACGTCCGCGAGCCGCTCCGTGAGCATCGCCGAGAACCAGCGATCCGGCTCGTCCGCGCCGACCTCCTCACGCAAGAGCTCGAGCAGCACGTCGCTGGGGAGCTGGGCGAGGAGCGGCACCGACTCCTGCTCCGCGAAGCCGCGCAGCGGCCCGCCCGACTCCTTGAGCAGCGCCCGCAAATAGACGCCCGCCTTCGCCTCCTGCTTCGACTGGAGGGCGGCGATCGCGAGCTCCCGGTTGAGGACGGCCCGCGTCGGCGGATCGATCACGCGGTTGAAGAGCGCGCCGAGATCGCGCAGCGCGTCCCCCGCCCGCCCTCTCCTGCGGACGATGCTCCCGACGACGACGCGCGCCATGTCGGTCGTGGTCCCCTCCACCCCCGGCTTCAGCAGGAGGTCCGCGTGGGATTGGGCGAGAGGGAGATTTCCGCGCTCGAGCGCGACGAGGGCGCGCATCGCCCGCACCCTCCGGCTCGAGGGATCGCTCTCGTGCTTGCCGAGGTAGCCCTCCAGGGCCGGCTCGAGGGCGAGCACGCGCGACCACTCTTCGTGCTCCCACCGGTCGCGAATGGCCTCGAAGTCCTTCTGCGCGCCGACGTTCTCGCTGAGGTCCGCGCGAGGGGGAGGAGCGGCGCCGCTGCAGGCCAGGGCGCACGTCGAGCCGAGCGCGAGCGCCGCCGAGATCGCTCGCGCCAGACCGAGCCTCATGAGCCGATATTGTATCGCTGCTTCATTCGGTAGAGCGTGCTCCGCGCGACCCCGAGCTTCTTCGCGGCGAGGCTCACGTTCCCTGCGGAGGCGCGCAGCGCTTCCTCGAGGGCGGCGCGCTCGGCGTCGCGGCGGAGCCCGTGAGACCGCCGCTCCGACTCGGCGGCGCGCGGCTCGTCGACCTCGGCCGGGAGGTGCACCTCGCGGAGCACCCGGTCGGGGGCGGCGCTCGCGACGGCGCGCTCGAGCCAGCCGAGCAGCTCGCGGAGGTTGCCGGGCCAGTCGTGGGATCGGAGCTTCTTCATCGCCTCGCGGGTGACCTCGTAGCGCTCTCGCTTCTCCCCCGCCCGCCCGTGGGCGGCGTCGATATCCGCGAGCATCTGCCGCACGACGAGCTCGAAGTCGTCCCGGTCGCGGAGGGCGGGCAGCGTCACCGTCGAGCTGCGGACGAGGAGGAAGAGCTCACGCGAGAAGCTGCGCTCGGCGACGCGCTCCCGGAGATCGCTCACGCCGGTGCCGATGAAATGCACGTCCGCGAGCACCCCTTTGTCGAGCTCGCGCGCGAGCCTCCGCCCCGTGTCGGCGTCGAGCTCCTCGACGTCCTCGATGTAGAGGATGCCACCGTGGCATCGCTCGGCCGCGATCCCGAAGAGCCACTCCGGTCGCGCCTCCACCCCCGGTGAGCCGGCCCGAGCGCGCACGAAGGGGCCCTCGGATCGCCCGCCCGCGTCGACGACGGCGGTCGCGACCACCTCTGCGCCGCTCCCTTCTTCACCGCAGATGTAGATGGGGAGCATCGTCTTCGCGAGCCGCATCGCGAGATCGATCGCGGCGCGCGCGGCCGGGTCCTTCCCGGTGACGGCGGCCAGGGAGAGGGCGACGCGGGTCGAGCTCTGGGGCGGCCGCGACGAGGCGCGCTCGTAGCCGGGGAGCGCCTCGAGCAGCATCGCGACGACGTGGTCACCCCCGTCGTGCAGAGGGTGGACGCGGAACCGCCCCCGTGGCGTCTCTGCCGAGGCCGCCGTCCTCGCCACGAGGGCGAGCGCGTCCCACGTCGTCTCGAGGACATCCGAGACGCGCTCGCCGGGGCGGACGTCGTGACCCCCGTCGGTGGCCGCTCGGATCACTCCGGGTGGCTCGACGAGGAGATAGGCGGCGGCGGGCGAAGATGGACGCACGGACGATGGCTCGCGAGTATGTCGGGTTCTCGTCGACTTTGGTAGCTCCCCGCGGCTCGCGCAACACGACCGCCTCCCGGGCCGAGGTCCGACGTGAGATCATCACGGGCGTATGTCGATCGCGTCCCGCCTCGCGCTCGCGCTCGTGCTGGTCGCCGTCGGCGCGACCGCGCTGTGGGGGTTGAGCGTTCGACGCACCTCGCAGCAGCTCCTCTCGACCGAGTTCGACGCGCGAATGCAGGGCTCGGGCGACGAGGCGAAGAGCGCGCTCGCCGCGGAGGCGGGGGAGCTCGCCGACGTGACGTCACCGCTCTGCAAGCGAGACGCGCTATTCGAGCGCACGCTCGGGGAGCTCGAGAAGAGTCGGGGCGACGCGACGGCGCTGCGCGAGGAGACGGGCAGCCAGCTCGCGCTCTCTCATCACGCCTCCGAGGAGGCGGCGAGCCGCGCCATCGACGAGCTGTCCTTCGTCGCGGGGGACGGGACCATCCTCGCCTCCTCCAACCGCGCCGTCGTCGGGCGCAAAGAGGAGCGCCTCGCCAAATGGATCCGCAGCGAAGGCGGCCCTGCCCCCAGCCTCTCTCCGGTGGACGCGGAGCGCGAGCCCTCCATCGAGATCGCGTGCGTGCGCTCGGGCGCGCGCGCCACCCTCGCCCTCGTGGCGTCACGCAAGGTCGGGCCGCTCCTCGCGCGGATCGGAAAGGCGCACAACGTGACCCTCAGCCCGGTGGCGGCCGGTCGGTCTGCCCCCGCCTCGACCGCGCGCGACATGGTTCGGATCGTGGAGGTCCCCGAGGTGCGCGGGCTCATGCTCGTCGTGTCGATGTCGCGCGACCGTGAGCTCGAGGCGACCCGGAAGCTCGACCGAGAGATCCTCGCGAGCGGAGCGGTGGCCGCGCTGTTCGCCCTCCTCCTCGCCGTCATCCTCGGGCGCAGCGTAGCCAAGCCGCTTCGCGAGCTCGCCCACGAGACGCGGGAGGTGGTGAGCGGCGAGCCGCGCCCGGTGCGGGTCCGCGGCGGGCTCGAGATCCGCGAGCTCGCGCAGTCGTTCAACAAGACCATCGACCAGCTCGCAGGGATGAAGAAGCGCCTCGCCGTCACGGAGCGGATCTCCGCGCGCCGCGAGATCGCGCGCCAGGTCGCCCACGAGATCAAGAACCCCCTCGCCCCCATCCGCGCTGCGGTGGAGACGCTGCGCCGCCTGCGCGAGCGCGACGACGAACGCTTCGACGACTACTTCGACGAGGCCACCCGCACCGTGCTCGAGGAGGTCCACCGCATCGCGAGCATCGTGAGCGAGTTCACCAAATTCCAGCGCCTCCCCGCGCCCAACCCCGAGCCGATGGACCTCGTCGCGGCCGCGAAGGGGGTCGTGAGCCTCCACGCCGCCGACCCCGATCTCGTCCGGACCGGCGGCCAGGACGCAGAGCCGCGCGTCGACCTCTCCACCGAGGGCGAGATCCCGCTCGTGAAGGCAGACCGTGACCAGATCGTCCAGGTCCTCACGAACCTCGTGCAGAACGGCCTCGACGCAGCATCGGCCGTTCGACCCGATCCGCGCGTGGTCGTCACCGTGGGCCGCGTCGACGACGCCCACGTCCGCATCGTCGTCCGCGACAACGGGCCCGGCGTCACCGACGAGATGCGCGAGCGCCTCTTCGAGCCCTACGCCACCAGCAAGCCCACCGGCACCGGCCTCGGCCTCGCCATCTGCCAGCGCATCGTCTTCGAGCACGGCGGCGAGATCGCCTACCGCCCCGCCACCAAAGGCGGCGCCGTCTTCGAAATCCGCCTCCCCGTGAACGGCCCGTCGCTCCTCGAGAAGCCCCTCGAGACGACCGCCCAGCCCGTGAGCCGCATGGTCGACTCGCCACGCTGAGTTTTCCGCTCGGCGCTCGGCCCGTTGACACTCCTCTCCCCCACGAGAGCCGCCCCAACACCTCCAGCCACCGAGTCTTCCTTTGCTCAGTAGGGTCCGCCCGCACCCCCCCAAATCGCGATCGCCTCTGCCGCGCCCCCCAACGCGCTTCGGCAACCTCCGCGGAAACCGCTCAGTATCCAGCGGGGCACCTCGTCGCGAAGGTGATCCCCGAGGTGCGGTCCAAACTGGTACTGCCGGCCCGAAGTTCCTCGGCCTGCCGCGATCGCGTCCTGTGACCAATCATGCCGACCGGCCCCCCGCTCGGCCGCCCCGCCGCGCCGCAACGCGGGCAATTCGACGGACGCGCCTTTTCTCGGGCGGCGAGGAGCCGTGCTCCCTCTTCGGCTCGCTACGTCGCGACGGCTCTCTCGTCCGGCCCATCTTCTTGATGGTCGCCGCTCCGACGCGAGAGCCGTCCCTCATCGAGCCGGATCAGAAAGTGGCTCGAGACCATCATCCAAGGGGGGCTCAGCAACAGGAGAGGAGCCGCACGGAGTCTGCAGCTCATCAGCTCCGGCGTGCATCGTCGATGCAGGTGGCGCACACGATAGCCAGTGAATCCACGGCCACCGTCTCTTCAGAGCGTCCGCACGCAGAACACACGACCGTTCGCCCGCAATGGCGAACACCCACTCGCAGCCGTTGCAGACAGGCTTCGCAGATGTCGCCGAGCCCATCGATTAGCGCAGGAGCACCTTCCGTCCGGCAGAAGAGGCAACGCCGCGCATCGGCGGCCTCGACCATCTCTGTACCCGTCACCTGCTCCAGTTCACGGAGCAGCGCCATCGCCTCAACATGGCGGCCTGCTGCTTCGTAGGCGGTGGCCGCACGCCTGAGCGCATCTCGCGCATTTCCCGAGTCTCCGAGAAGCCGGTAACAGTCAGCAGCTTTCACCAGATGCCGCGGCGAGCCGGTGTCCGCAAATCGCTGCAGAGCGTCAGCGATAGTCTCGAGGACCCGCTCAGGACTCACGGACCCCAGCACAAGTACCCTTCTATCCGGGGGTTCGCGCTGCCGATTGAGGCGTAGGCGATGCAGATCTCCCAGGCCGCGACGCAGCCCTCGGTGCACTCGTCGAACATGGAGTCATAGCCTTGCCCGCAGCATTCGTGGCACTGCCTACGTTTCTCATTGCAATTGCTGACGCCGCCCATGTTCGGCGGCAGTACGTCCGGCCATGTATCGTCGATCGGATCGTCGCAGGTGTCTACGTTCGCGAGGGCGTCGTAATGGCGCGTCGATGTACGGCCGCCCGGCGAGGTCGACGTCTCGATGCGGGCCGCGCGGTTGTACGCGAGGGTCGAGGTGCGACCATTGAGGGTGGTGGTCTCGGTCCACGCGGTCATGCTGAATGGATCGAGCGAGTTGGAGAGGGTGGCGCTGCGCGTGCTCGAGGAGGCACGCGTCAATCCGCTGGGGAGCTGTGTGGTGCCGCTCGATTGGACCGGGCTGCGCATGTCGAACCGCGGATCCGGGCCCAGGACGGACGTGGTCTGGGTGCCGTCGGGTGCGGCGCTCGCAATGACTTGGGCGAGGGTGCGGCGGCTGGTCGAGGAGAGCCCATTGGGCAGCTCGACCTGGCGGAGCTCGGCGTTGGAGGTGTCGCGTTCGACGGTGTAGGTCGTGAGGCGGCCCAGGGGGCTGGTCTTGTCGACGCTGTGGCCGCTGGGGGTGGCCGCTCTCACGAGGGTCATGGTACCGCCGGCGGGATGGGTGTGCGACTGGAGTCTTCCTTTGGCGTCCCAGCTGAAGTGGGTGGTGTGATTGTCGAGCCCGGCGGCTTCGAGCTCGCCGTCCGTCTCCGGGAGGCCGTCCCCATCCATATCGATCTCTGCCGTGCCGCTCGCCACCTCCAGAATGGCGATCACGAGCGCGTCGTCGTCGGGGACCCAAAGGGCGCGGTCGCGGTCATAGCTCGCGACGGGCAGCACGGTGCCCACGGGCATTCCTCGGTAGTTGTCCACGAAGAGGCTCACCGGCGCATCGAACTGCACCCCCTTCGCCCCCACTTCGAGCGCCTCGTCCGCGCTGATCTCGACGGCGTAGGTATATCCGCTCGTCGGAGGCAGCGGCGCCGGCATGCGAGCAGGACCTTCTTCGCCGACGGTGTATTCCGTGAGGCGGAGGGTGAGGGTCGGCGCATCCACGAGGGAGCCGTCGGGCATTCGCAGGGACGCGCTCGTGCCGGGGGAGACGAGGACGGTCGCTTGACGACTTCCGATCTCGTCCGTCTCGATGGGGCCTTGGGCGACCGCGACCTCGGTGATCGTGTCGAGGTCGACTGTCGTGGCGACGTCGTCGACGGGGACGAGGACGACGTCGAGGGCGGAGCGATAGCGCTGAGCCTCTGTCTCGACGGTGCGCTGCACCGGCAGGAAGCCGGGCGCGCTGATATCCACGACGACGATCTGCGTCGACGCAGAAGCGTGGGGGATGGTCCGCCTCGTGGGGTTTCCGGTCCCTGCTTTTGCGGAGATGGTCATTCGTGGGCATTCGCTGACGTTGCCGGTGTTCGCCGGGCTCGCGATGGAGATGAATCCAATCATCGTGTCGTGCGCCCTCGATCTGGCGCGTGTTGGGTGGTCGCGTCGCGCTCGGCGCCGGCAACGTTGAGCAACACGGTTCGACGGGATGCCCCGCCGCGGCGCCGCCGGTCTTTCGGCATCGTCGGACCTCTGCCAATCTGAGCGCATCTATGGCTCGGTACGTGCGCGGAGACGAAGTCCTTGAAGTCGTGCAAGAGGACAAACAACTGCGGATAAGCGACGGCGGTCAAAGCCAGGTCCGCAAGTTCATCAGCCGAGAGCACGCCGAGCTGCAACTGAAGAAGATGGTCGACCAAAAGCTGGCCGAGGGGTTCGTCGAGGAACGCGCGGCGCCCGTCGAGACGTGGCCGGCCCCGGACGACGGGCCGGCGCTCCTCGTGCGCGCGGACGAATGGATGCGTCGCGGCGATCCGCGGGGACGGCTCTTGGCGTTTCAGCTCGCGCTGGAAGACCTGAAACAGTCCCCCCACGATGAAGAGCGCCGCTCTTACCTGCTAGAGCAGATGCGAACGCTGGTGAGCGAACACGGTGAGCGTCTCTTCGGCGCGCTCGCGCCCGTCATGACGCTCACCGAGCCAGGCCGTCGGCGCGACGATAAATCCATTGTCAGCGTGGCCTTTCGACGGGGTGCGATCGACCAAGCCCGCATCGCCGCCTCGGCGACGATGGGCATCGGCGAGGTTTATTCGGCGCTCAGGCAACTGCCCGTCGCGCAACACCTCCGCTCGCTCTCGGTCGGACCCAGCGTGAAGCGCTCCCTCGCCGGCGAGGGGTTTCACTACCAAGACCTCTACGCCAGCGTCCAGGAGCACGGACTCTTCGAGCGGCTCCGAGCTCTGGTCCTGGGAGATCTCCCCGAGAGCATCCTCGGTGCCGCCTACCTGGGGGACCCTGCGATCGCGCTCGGGCAGGCGCAGCACCTCGAGGCGCTGACGCTCGCCGGGCGCCACCTGGAGTTGAGCGAATTGCGCCTCGTCTCATTGACGATGCTAAAGGTGAACGCCGCGGTCACCGCCGCAACGCTGGCCCATATCGCCGCGAGCGACCTGCCCCGGTTGACGAAGCTATCGCTCCAGTCCCGGGGACTGATTTCGGGCGGGCGCTTGTCCGATGCTTTGGTAGCGCTCGAGACCATGCGGGCGCCGCTCCGATCCCTCGCGCTGCGCGGGTTCAGGATAACGGATCTTGACCTGGACGCGCTCCTCTCGAGCCGACTCCTGCCTAGCCTCGTGGCGTTGGACCTTTCCGACAATGACCTCGGGGAAACGCGTGGGGGAGTCCTATTGGCCCGCGCGGGGCTGTTCGCGCACCTCGAGAGCTTCGACCTATCGAGGAACGGCCTGTCCCTGAGGCTCGTCAAAGCCCTACACGGCGCGCTGCCGCGCCTCAAAGCGCTCGACCAGCGTGACCCATCGCCGTGGTCGCCGAGCGCGTAGAGAGCTCAATCGAGGACGCGAGGCTCAGCTGCCAATCGTGTTGCCGCGGATGCGGACGCTCCAGATACTTGAAGGTCATCGGACGGCTGGCGACGGGCGAGACCGTGCTCGAGGGCACGACGAATCGGGACCATCACGTCCTCCTGATGAGCGGCACCGACGAGGCCCAAAGGCTCGAGACTTTCGCGAACTGAGCGGAGGCGCTCAAACCGGAGAAGAGGCCGTCGGCGGCGTCTTGGACGGTAAGGTGCTGATGTTGGGCGAGCACGACCTCGTCCGCCTGCCCGCGACGGGAGATCCTCGACGCGGGGCACGACCTCCGCGCGCACCTTGGCATGCGAGCTCAGCACACCGTGGTAGCGCACCATGTGGAACCTTGGCGGCGGGATCAGCGCGCAGACCCTGGCGAGCAGGTCGAGCGGCTCGAGGACGAGGGCGACCGTGCCATCGCGCCAGGGCCTCTTCAGCGTGTAGCGGAGCTTGCCGCTCGTCATCTCTTCGAGCCGCTCCTGGGCGATCGGTGGCCTGCAGACGTATCGGCAGAGGTGCTCGAGACGAGCTCTGTCGTGCGCGGGTACGACGACGTCGGCGTGCACGTTGACGCCGTTGCTCTCGCCCACGCGCTCCGTCTTGCGGGCGCGTGCCGGGCCTTTGACACGCAGCAAAGGCTCGCCCGCCCGATCGCCCGTGAGGCCGTGGCCCGAGGCGGCCGCGCCGCAGAGCACTGCGAGCGCGAGCTGCTCGCCGTTGGGCTGCTCGGCGTCGCCCTCGCCGATGCCGTCGCTCGTGCGGCCGTGGCGCGCGAGGGTCTTCTCGACGCGTCGTGCGGTGCCGGGTGGCGACGTCGGTGATCACCTCCGGACTCGGCGCCGCGAGCGCGTGGAAGACCAGCTCACGTAGAGCGAGAGCGCGCAGACCCCGCTCGCACAGTCGGATCGGGAAGAGCAAGACGCGGGGATGCACGCCGACGCCGAGCCCCCGAGCTCGGCTCCGCACGCGCAGAGCTCACCCGGCCCGCATTCGGCGTCGACGCTGCAGCCATAGATGCAGTCGCAGGCGGCGGGCGTGGCGGCGCGCATCGTGGCGGCGGGCAGGGCTGCGCGAGACGCGCACATCCCCACTGGCCTCTCGTTGCAGTCCGCGTTGGTCTTGCAACGCAGATCCGCCTCGGTCCCGGCGCACGGGGTGTAGCTCCGCGCCGAGTCGCACTGGGCCGGCCCCGTACGAACGCGCGGCGAGGAGGTCGCGCTCGCGCTCGTCGAGGTGGAGCCGCCGCTCGGCGCGCCGCCGCTCTCGCACGCGGTGGCCGCGAGCCCCAAGCTCGCGAGGAGCGCCGCTCGTAGGGCGAGGACGTGCTGGTCGAAGGTCGTTATGGCTTCCCCGGGTCTCGCGATCCGCCGAGAGCGATGTTCGACTGCCGATCGCGCAGCGTCCAGACGCCGGTTCACGCCCCTTCACCCGTCTGTGAAAACACCGATCCCAGCGCCGGTCGGATCGCCACCTCGAGCACCTGCGCGCTCCACCAGGCCGTCTCAGCGGCGTCCCTCAGCCCGTGGCGGGATTTGCCGCTCGCGGGCATGGCGGGCGCTTCGACCGGCGGCTTCACCGGCTCGGCGAGGGAGCGCCCCACCACTTCGCGCACGATCTCGGGGTGGAGGGAAGCCATCCACGCGAGGGCGCGATAAGCCAGCGCGGCATGACGCCTCTCGTCCTCCGCGACGCGACGGAGCGCGCGGGCTACCTCTGGCACCTCGCATCGATCCGCGAGGATCGCCGCCTCCGCCGCGGCGAGCGCCTCTCCGATGCAGCCCTCATCGACGAGGGCGGTCGCGATCGCGCGCACGTCGCTCGAGATCGGCGCGGTCGCGGCGGGGAGCGCGGAGGGCCCGGTCGCGTCCCCTCCATACGTGCGCGCGATCGCGTAGCAGAGCTTGGCGTGCTCGATCTCGTCGCCCATCGCCCGTTGCGTGGCCGCGACGAGATCGGATGGCGCGCCCATCGCGAGCAGCTGAAGCGAGAACCGCGCGAAGCTCGCGATCGAGGCGTGCTCGAGGGCGCCCGCTCGAAGCCAATGCGCGACCACGAGGGCGCGATCACCCGACGAGAGCGTGCTGGGCCCGCGGTCGCGGTCGCGGTCGGGGGCCAGCCAGTCGGAGCGGAGCGCCGAGGCCGCGACGTGGGCTACCCCGTCCACCACGAGCGGTCTGCCGACGTCACACTCGCGCGCGCGGCAAGCCCAGCGCGGATTCTTGCCTTTTTCCTCGCGGTACACGCAGTGGGACTCCTCACGCCCGATCGGCGCGCAATCGTCGTCGGACGAGCACTCGTCGTCGGCCGTCTTGCACGTGACGCGGTGGTCGCCATCGCAGTCGTCGTCGTAGATGGAGACGGCGCAGACGCCGCTATCGCAGTCGGCGCCGGAGGCGCACGTCGCGCGAACGCACGCCGCGTCCGAGCGTCGACGGTCGGCCCCGCACACGCAGAGGAAGCCGGGCGCGCAGTCGGCGTCTACGCTGCAGCCGTAGACGCACTCACAGGTGGTCGGGCCGTACTCGCCCCCGCCGAGATTGGCCGGCTCCAGCGAGGCGCAGACGCCGATGCGACTCTCCTTGCAGTCGGCGTCGCTGCTGCAGAGCCGGCTCCCCTCCGTCCCTTTGCACGGCGTGTGGGTGATGGCGGGATCGCACTTGGCGGGCCCGGTGCGGAGGGGAGGGCCGGTCCGCTTCTTCACGGATAGAGGAGGGAGCGGCGAGGATGTCGAGCTCGAGCTCGCCCCCGCGAGGGCATCGTCGTCCTGCCGCGGCGTGGGTTTGGAGCATCCCGCCGCCGCCATCCCCAACCCCCCGAGGAGCGCCGCTCGGAGCATGAGACAGTGCTGATCGATCGTCATCCGAGGCCCCCTGCTTCGTTCACGACAATCAAAGCACGAAAGCTCCGGGTGTCACTCGGCGCCCTCGATCGCCACCGGGGTGGCCGGATCCAGCAAGTACCCTCCCGGCGCGGTGACGACGAGATCGCGCAGCCCGAGCTTGCGCAACGTCGCGAGCGCGACCCGAACCCGGTTCGCCGACGCGGAACCGCGCAGTCGCTCGCCCGGCCACCCCGCGGGCCTCCGCCTCCAAGAGCGTCCGCGACGTCGCACCCCCCGGGATCGCCTCGATCCGCTCGAGAGCGTGTGAGAAGAACGAGATCGCCTCCCGCGACTCCCCCGCGAGCGGCCTTCTCGCAGCGGGCCTTCGCAGAGCGGTACGAGACGTTCACTGCCGGCAGCTCGCCCTTCTTGCTCGGCCACTCGTAGACGTCCATGCAGGTCTCGACGTGAGTCTCGATCCCCTCGACCGCGTCGAGGCCAGGGAAGAACGCGAAGCACCCCGGCCCGCGATGATCGATGCAGAGCCGCTGAACGATCTCGTAATGGGTGCCGCGGACGAGGGCCATCCCGTCCGGACACGCCCGAGGGGCCGGGTCGAGGAGGGTCGCGAGGGCGATCACGAGGGCGAGGTCGAGCATGAGAGGCAGCGCTACGATAACAATAGCGTCGGTTCCTCCCACAACGATAGCGCTCGGGCCCGGTTCGGCACGGCCGGACGCCTCAGTCGCTCGGCGCGATCAGGGACCAGCTCAGCTCGAAGTCGAAGTCGCACGGGTAGGCGGGCGAGAGCATGCAGCGGTCGTCGCAGAGCCCCCCCGGGACCCACGCCTCGTCGCGGCTCTCGGCCGGTCCCGCGAGGTGGGCGGCCACCGTCCGCTCGTCGACGCGCTCGAGGGTTACGCTGGTGACGTCGGCCGCGTAGGTGTTGGGCCACGTCGGGTCGTCCGAATTTCCGGTGACGACGACGGTGGTGCCGTCCGTCGTCCAAACGGCGGTGCCGGCGTCGTAAGAGTCCAAAGAGAAGTGCAGCCACCGCGCGGTGCCGCCCTCGTCCAGCGACACGTAGCTGACCTCCGGCGGGTTGCCTCCCTGCGAGAGCAGCAGCGGCCCCGGCCAATCGCCCTCGGCGAGCCGCACGATTTGGTCCTCGGCGAGCCGGGGAAACTCAAGCGTGCAGGCAAGCGCGCCGCCCGCCCCGCCCGCCCCCGCGTCGCCCCCGCCGACCCCTCCCGCTCCTTCTCCGCTGCCCCCGCACGAGAAGCACAGGACTGCCAGGCACGCCGTCGCCTTCCAATCGAACGATTCCACCGACGGTGAGTGGCGGGTCGGAGGCAACGGCATCCATTCCAATCGATGCTCGAATGGCCAATTCGGGCGCCTGTCGCGTTAACCGAACACGCGTATGGTGCCAGTCTCGGGGCGTGCCCCTCCCTCGCGGCCTGCGCATCGTGGAGAACCCGCCGAATCCATGGTCCACGACGGCGGTCGAATATCTACCTCGCGAGGACGTCGTCGACGACGAGATGGTCAATCCCGGGGGGGGCCCCCGTCGCCCGCCTCGAGGTGATCGAGGACTCGACGCGGAACATCCTCGCCGAGAATGACAGTCCCGACGTGGGTTTTCGATACAGCGTCAACCCCTATCGCGGCTGCTTTCATGCTTCTGCGAGTAGAGACTTCGAAGTAGGAAGAGTGTAAGGTAGT
Organism: Polyangiaceae bacterium; assembly: GCA_044225865.1. Lineage (GTDB taxonomy): Bacteria > Myxococcota_A > Polyangia > Polyangiales > Polyangiaceae > Xiheicaenibacterium. The sequence goes on from JBGAID010000004.1 coordinate 189,023, forward strand.
CGGGAGGGGGAGCGGCGTGCCCGACGACGCCGAATGGCCCCACCGCTCTGCCGCCTCGAGCGCCGCCGCCGTCATGGCCGCGGCCATCGATGCGATGCGCTCGCGCTGGAACGAAGGTTGGGCGAGCCGCCGCTATCGCAGCCAGAGCTCGCCGCCGCTCGTCAGGAGCCCATTCCCGAACAAGCGCCTCATCATGCGATAGGTGGGGTGCTCTTTATCGTAGTTCTGTGCATTGTCCTGGAGGACGCGCTTGGCCCCCTCGGCGCTGGAGACGAAGAACGTATCGCGGAGCGCGAAGCGGTAGCGTGCGACGTCCCCGTGTTGCTCCCGGATCGCCGCCCAACGCACATGAGGGTCGACCTTGCGTCCCAACTAACCTTTTCGCTTTCGAGGCGGAGCCGAAAGCACCATGGGCTCCTTCGTAAACGGATTGACGCCCATGCGCGGTTTCGTCTTTCCGGTCCGGTCGACTCGATCCACGGATATCGTCTGGAGCTGAGCGAGGAACTTCCCGTTGCGTTGAAGCTTCAGCGCGGTGGGGTCGAGCTTCTTTTGCAGTCTCTTCGTTGCCTCTGGATCGATCAGGGACGCGAGCGCCTCGAACATCTCGGAAGACACCTTCTCCGGCTCGACCGCAACGAGCGCACGCGCGGCCCACACCTCCAGGTAGGCGCACACGCTGGACGCTACCGTGGCGAGCTCACCCGTCTCGTGGTCCCAGAAGAGCACTGCGCCCGGATTGACCTCGAAGCGCGCCGCGACGAGGTCGTAATTACCAGAACGATCGTCGCCGATGGCGAAGAAGCCAGGACTGTCCAGCTCCAGCATCTGCTCGACCGAGAGAAGATCGCCAATCACCGGGAGCTCCTCCGGCAGCGTCACACCATTGCAGGCCCGAAAATAATCCAGGAGCTCCGGCGGCAATGGCCCAGCTTCTTCTTCGAGCTGCGAGACGCGCTTCGTCGCCGCGGGTGGAGCAATCTTCACCTTTCGAGAGGCGCCGCGGAGGCGCGCGAGGGCTGTCTCGATTCGGGTCTTTGCGTCCATCGGGTGGATGCTACCTCCATCATGACGCCGACCGCGTGCCGCGACGCCCGCCCTTCTTCGCGCGCGACGGCCGCTCTCCATCGGACGTCTTGTGATGGTGCGATGCGGACGGCGACGTCGATGCCTTCTTCGATGACGTCGACGATCCGGTCGACGAGGACGAGGCGCGCGCGGGCATCCTCGTAACGAGCGAGGTATTCGCTGATGGCGGGCCGGACGTGGAGCTCGCCAAACCTCACTGGCGCGGTGACGGTGAGGACGCCCTGCGGGGTCGTGAGCGTCTCGGCGAGTAGGGACTTCGAAGTAGGAAGAGTGGCTGGATGCGGCCTGAACGCCGGCGCGGCCGGCTCCCTGGATGCCGGGCGGGACGAGAAAGGCGCCCCATTCGAGACGGGCGGCGGCCCGTGACGCCCGCGGATGGGCTCGCTCGGTGCTGGCTCGTGCCCTCGCGGACGCAGCTCCGCCGGTGGGCCGCGCCCCGACGGGGCGGCCTTGGCGCGACGCTCGCCGCGCTCAGCGCTCATGCGCCTGGAAGCGCGAGCCGCAGCTGCCCCCGTGGCGCAGACCTCCGAGGAGGCGGCCGCGGGCCAAGCCCGTGTTTCGCGAGCAGCCTCGCAATGGCGGCGGGCGTAGTTGCGGCCTCGAGCCAGCGGGTCGGGCCGCCGCACCGCCGGCACGTCGTGACATCGATCTCGAACACATCACGCAGCAGCCACGCCCAGGGCTTCCGGCAAGGCTCGGGAGCGAGCACGTCGAGGTCTCTGTCGGCGCCCCGTTCCTGATTGAACAGCGGCAGCTGCACCGGGAGATCCTCGACGTCGGCGTGCACGTTGACGGCATGGACCTCGAGCTCGCGGACATCCGGCGCGGCAAGAGCGCCAGGCCGGTGAGGCGGTCTTGGGCTGAGCCGGCGCCTTCCCGCTAGGGTCGCCGGGGCACCGTCAACCGCGCCGAAGTGTCGAAGCCTGGCGGGAAAGTGCGTGCGGATGGCGCGCTTCGGCTACCGGCCTGCGGTATGCATCGCGGCGCATGCAGCGAGAAAAGAGGCTTCACCACCCGCACGACGATCAGGTCGACCCGCTCCGGCCCGTCGACGCCGACGCAGAGGACGAGGCCGCGCTCGCTGCCCATCCTTACCGAGGCGCGCGCAGCCATTTTGCCGCAACAGAACGTCGCGGATTCATCCTGCTCGCCTTCGGCCTGCCCTGGCTCGCGCTCCCCCTCGCGAGCATGGCCCTCTCACGCGCGGTCCAGCTCGAAGACGCCCTCTTTTGTTCTATCCCCCTCGCCGTCGTCGCGTTCGCCGTCGTGCGGTCCACGAGGCTCCGCTCCGTTCGAGCCACCGAGAAGCGCGCGTGGGTCGAGGTCCGCGATCGCAAGATGACGCGACGCATTCGACGCCGCCAGATCCTCATCGTCGAGCCGCGAAGCGAGGTCACTGTCGTCCTCGCGACTGTGCTGATCCTGTTGGTGACCGGACTCACCAACTCGATGCGACAGACTTGGCCTCGTGATGAGCTATTCGGGGCCGCGGCCATGGTGCTTTCGGTCGGAGGCTCCATTGCCTTTGCGCTCCACCGCCGCGCGACGCTGGCGAGGGTCAAGCTCCCCGGGGAGTGGTGGGGCGCCTGGTTCGAGCGCGACGAGATCACGCGCGTGCTCGACCGCGCGCCACCTAACCGTGAAACGAGCTCTGCAACGTGAATCCTCGACCGGCGTCGCGGGGACACCGTGCGACGTTCTTCCGCGCGACTGTCCCCGCGTCGGGGTGATGGGATCGGGGTAGCAGTCCCGTTCTGCCGCTCAACGTCGCTTCGCTCGGCGACGGATCGCGAGGCCGAGGAGCGCGAGCAGCGACCCGGCAGGCCAGATGCCGGTCATTGCCGCGCTCGTGCTGCAGGAGCAGCCCCGTTCCTGCTTGAACAGCGGCAGCTGCACCGGGAGATCCTCGACGCGGGGCACGACCTCCGCCCAAGAGTTCCAGAGGCTCGCTCGCCTATGAGGCTCGCTGCGCCGGTCTCTGTTATCCGCTCGGCGCTCGGCCCAAGAGTTCCAGATGCTCGCTCGCCTATAAGGCTCGCTGCGCCGGTCGTCGCATGAGGAACATGCGCCGACCGAGGTCGTGGCGAGGCTGGACGGGGGCGACCTGAGAGGTGGGGCGGGGGCGCGCTGAGAGGTCGTGGCGGGCTTGGAATGGGCTCGACCTGGGAGGGCGTGGCAGCCAACGATACTGAATCCGTAGCGCTGTCCTATGACTCCCCCACGCACGCGCAGGGCTGCGCTTTGGCAGCCCGAGCATGCGTTTGGGGGAGACCGGCGGCGCGCAGGCGCGAAGCGCCGAGCACCTACGAGTGGGGGCAGCACTCGCTTGGCGCTCGGCCTGAGAGGAAGATGCTCGCTCGCCTATAAGGCTCGCTGCGCCGGTCTCTGTTATCCGCTCGGCGCTCGGCCCAAGAGTTCCAGATGCTCGCTCGCCTATAAGGCTCGCTGCGCCGGTC